>PWFH01000170.1 GCA_003553795.1 Egibacter sp.
CATAGGTGGCAACAGAAGGTTCGTCATGGTGGTGGCCCAGGACCGGCGCCTGGTATGAGCGAACCGATCCGGGGCGATACCGCCATATTCGCCGCTAGCCGTTGCCCCCAGGAAGCCGGTCGACGACGTCCTGGAACGCGGTGTCGATTTGCCCGCCCAAAGTAAAAACAGTCCCGACAATAACGGCGGCGATCAGGGCGACAAGCAGGCCGTACTCCACGGCCGTCGCGCCGCGCTCCTCGCGTTGCAGGCGGTGCTTGAGGTCCTCGATCACGAAGTGCAGCTTGATACCCACGATGTGACTCCTTGTGACGTTTCCGGGTGTCCCGTCCTCCGGCCATCTCCCCGACCGGTTGGTGACATGGTGTGCGTCTGCGTCACGCTGCGCATCCTCAATGTTGAGGAGATCTCCGGACGAGTCGGGCGCCCGCGTCAGCTTCCCGGCGGCTGCCAGTCGGCCTGGCGCGCCTTCGCGACCGCAGCGAGCTGCGAGCCGACGTCGAGCTTGCGCAGCACCGAGCGGATGTGGCTGCGGACCGTCGTGATCGCCACGTACCAGGCCTGGCTCATCTCCTCGGCCGACAGGCCGTCCATGAGCGCGGCAAGCGTCCGCGCCTCGGTCGGGGTGAGCCGCTCGAAGGCCGCGAGACGGCCGGCCTCCTCGTGGCGGTGCTTGCGCAGGTCGGCGAGGAGCTGCTGGCGGCGGGCCTCGCTGACGAGCGGCCGCTGGCCCTCGGCGGCCTCGCGCACCCCTTCGATGAGCCGCTCGAAGCTCGTGTCCTTGGTGAGCACGCCGCGCGCGCCGGCTTCGAGGCACTCGGCGTGGGCCAGCGGTTCGGTCACCGCGGTGAGGACGACGACGAACTGGTCGTCATCGGCGAGTGGCGCGATGAGGTCGCGGCCGTCTCCGAGCGCGCCGAGGTCGAGGTCGAGCAGCACGAGGGCGGGGTCGGCCTCGCGGGCGAGATCGACGACCTCACCCGGCGTCGCGGCGCGGGCGACCTCGGCGTCGAGCCCGCTGCCCCGCAGCGCCGCGGCGAACGACTCGGCGAGCACCGGATGGTCGTCGACGATGAGCACCTGCACGTCTGTCCTCCGCGATGCCGGCTGAGCCCACCCCTGCGCGCGATGGGTGAGGCGAGTCACCGGGCGTACCGTATCGGAGCCTTGTGACCTCTGACAGTGCGTGTTAGGCAGCCACACGCCATCGGCGCCGTGGCGACCTCACGACGCCGCCGCTCGTGGCGGCGGGCCCGGAGGTGCCCCCTCGCCGGCAGCTTCCTCGGCGGGCAGCCGTAGCCAGAAGCTCGCCCCGCCGCCCGGCCGGTCCTCGACGCCGAGGTCGCCGCCGAGGTCGCGGGTGAGCCGCCGTGCGACGTAGAGGCCGAGGCCGCTTGAGCCCGGATCGGTGCCGTCATGCACGCCGCGCTCGAAGATCGCCTCGCGCTCCTCAGGCGCCACGCCCGGACCACGGTCGTCGACGCGAACCTCGGCCCATCCCTCGTCTCCGGCGGCCACGCGGATGACCGCCTGGCCGGGGGCGTGGCGCTCGGCGTTGGCGAGGAGGTTCTGGAGGATCTCGGCGACCTCGGCTGAGCGGGCGCGGGCGGCAACCTCGCCGTGGGACTCGACGAGGCAGGCCGCCCCCCGGCTGCGGGCCAGTGCCGCCTGCGCTTCGGCGAGGGCGACGAGGTCGACGCTCGTGAGCCCGTCGGCGGCGCGCTCGGCGGCGACGAGGCGCTGCAGCCGGGCGATCTCGCCGGTCACCGCGGTGGCGAGCTGCTCGCGGTCGGCGGCGGCGAGGTGCTCGCGGTGGCGCTCGAGCGCGAGCGTCGCCCCCTCGATGGCCTGCAGGGCGTTGCGGGCCTCGTGCGCCCGCTCGGCGCTCTCGGCCTGCTGGGCGCGCACGCGCGCGGCCTCGGCTTGCCGGCTGACCTCGGCGTCGAGCAGGCGCCGGCTCTGCGCGAGCCACGCGCGGCGCAGCTCGCTCAATGCCCCCGCCAGCGCGATCGCCCCGGCGGCGATCTGCAGCAGCGTCGAGCCGAGCAGCCAGCCCGAGGGGTCGGCCTCGGTGGCGCTTGCCAAGCGCAGCAGCTCACTCAACGCCAGCGCGAGCAGCGCGAGGCCCACCCAGGCAAAGAGCGTCCGGCGCTGGCGCACCCCTCGCAGGGCATAGACCGAGGCGAGGACGGTCCAGGCCAGCGCGACGAGGATCGGCTGGTCGGGCAGGGCCGCGCCGGGCACGTCGGAGGCGGCGGCGAGCAGGCCCGCGACCGCCGGCGCGAGCGGCAGCAAGGCCACGAGCGCGGCGACGAGCAGGACGCTGACCGCGGCGAGGCGCAGGCCCCGCAGGCGCGCGTCGACCTCGGGGCTGAGCAGCCCCAGGGTGAGCAGCAGCAGCGTCGCGGCGACACCGGCGGGCCGGAACCACGCCAAGACGGCGGCCGCCTCGGGGGCGAGGAGGAGCCGGCCGAGCGCCTCGCCGAGCCCGAGCGCGACCACGGCGAAGGTCAGCAGGGCCGCACCGACCCAGCCCGCCTGGGCGTCGCCGACGAGGCGCCAGCGCAGCAGCAGCAGCGCGCCGGCGGTGGAGGTCAGCGCGGTCGACACGGCCCGGCCGCTGCCGCCGAGCACGTCGAGGCGGACGACGTCGTCGAACCCTCCGGCGACCCCGGCGGCGAATGCGCCGATCGCGAGGGCGAGCAGCGCGGTGGCCGCGGTGATGAAGTGCCGGCTGCGCAACGCCGCGTCTGGCTCGATGAGCCCGCGGCGATCCGCACCACGATACGGCGCATCTGCGCCGACACCCGTCGAATCGCTGCGAACTAGCACGAGGCGGCAGGGTAACGATCGGCGAGTCGTAGCGAAAGGTCACCGTCAGTGGTCAGGGCAAGCTCGCCCCCTGCGCCGTCCCTTGCCTGGGCGTCGACGCGGGGTGCACCGCGTCGGGAGCGAGGGTCGGCATCGCGCGCAGACGAGGGCCCGCCGCCGTGGATCGGGACCGACACGAGCATGCCGACGACGAAGATGGCGATGAGGACAGGGGCGGTCATGGTTGGCTTCCCCTTGCGCGCTCACGTACCTGCCAGGATCCCTGTCGACCGGCTACCTTCGCCTCTCAAGTCCCTCTTCGACGATGAGCTGGATATCGGATAGCTAGCCGGCTTCCGCGCTGCTTACCCGCCTTGGGGATTGTCGGCCTCGGGATCGACGCCGGTGTCGCGACAGACCCGCCGCCACAGCGCGTCGGCCTCGCCCGGGTCTGGCCGGGTCGAGGGCAGGCGGTGTGCGCCACGCGGGCGGCGGTCGTGCCACAGGCGCCC
>PWFH01000128.1 GCA_003553795.1 Egibacter sp.
GCGCCACCGCCCCGGTCATCGCGACGAGGCGTGCGACGCGGTGACGAGGCGGTCGATGAGGTCGTCGTCCCATCGACCGGTGAGCACGAGGAGGTCGACGACGGTGAAGCGGTCACGCACGAACGGCAGCGCCCGCAGCACCCAGCGCACGGCATCGTCGTCGAGCGCGGGGTCGAGATCGGCGAAGGACGTCGGCGCGCCCCACGCCTCGAGCGTGGCCAGCGGGCGGTCGACGTCGTCGATGGTCTCGTCGAGCGCGGCGAGGTGGACGTCCCAGCCCTCGAGCAGCGCCTCGACGGCCGTGGGGTCCTCGAGGACGGAGCGCCACTTCGCGCCGGCCACGGCCCAGCAGTCCCTGCCCAGTCCTCCACCCGGGTCGATCGCCGCCCAGACCTCCCGACTGCGCTCCTCGAGGTCGGCGAGGCTGGGTCGCCTGGGCCCGTCATGCCGGCTCACGTGAGCGGGGTCGGCGAGGAGATGGCGCCAGAGGGCGGCGAAGACCACCGAGCCCGCCCCGACCTGCGCGCCGTGGTAGTCGTGGGCGGCGTGGCGATGGGCGGCGACCATGTCGACGACGTGGCTCATGAGGTGCTCTGAGCCCGACAGCGGTGCCGTCGAGTGCACCGCGGCGATCGCGAGCCCACCGACGGTGAGCGCCCGGACGAGGGCGTCCATGTCGCCGTCGGCGGCGGCCGCGTGGAGCTCGGCGACGTCGGCCTGCACGGGCGCGAAGTACGCGGGATCGAAGGACGCGTCGAAGCCGGCGGCGCGCGCGAGGTACCAGTCCGCTGGCGAGGTGCACACCGCCACGGCGTCGCCGACCCCGGCCTGTCTCAGCCGCGCGGGGGCCGCGGCGAGCACCTCGGGGTCGATGAGCAGGGCCGTCGGCGAGGCCGTCGGCGTCGTGCGCTTGATGCCCCGGCGCATGAGCACCGACAGGCCGTTGGAGTAGCCGTTGACCGACGCCGCGGACTGGACCGCCACGAGGGGGACGCCGGCCTCGGCTGCGACGACCTTCGCGAGATCGGAGATCGTGCCGCTGCCGACGGCGATGACGACGTCGACCTCCCCGGAGGCCTCGACCGCCTCCTCGACCGTCGCCTCGTCGAGCACGACGCCGTGCGGCCCGCGACGCGGGGTGATGTGGCGCAACTCGAGGCGGCGTCCGACGAGACTGCCCGCCTCGGCGACGAGGGCGTCGAGGCCGGGTTCGGGACGCGCCACGTGGACGAGCGCGGCGGTGCCCTCGACGCCGAGCTCGACGAGCAGCTCGGGGAGCACGCCGAGCGCGCCCGCCCCGACGTAGATGCGCTCGAGCGACAGGCCCGCGTAGGCCTGCTCCATCGACGATCGCGTGACTCCCGCTGGTGGGGACGATCCCGTCACGGTGCCTCAACCCCTCTCTCGTCGCGCCGGTCCGATCGCGGCGTCAACGGCCTCGGGCTTGGCGGTCCTGGCGTGCGCTCAGCGCGCATCCTGCCAGCCGGGGATCTCACCGACACCCCCCGAAGGGACCCCGACGCCGCGCGCCTGATCCGACCGCGGCGCGCCGCGGTGCCCTTCGCACCGCCGCCACGCTGATCTGCGCTCACGAGCAACTCCCAGAGGCCTATTGCCTAGGCATGACCGTACCACTACGGTCATGTTGGTTAGGGGCGGGCCACGCCGTGCCGGCCCCGGCCGTCCACCTCGAGAGGAGCCGGACCATGCCGAAGTACATCGCAGGCATCGATGAGGGCACGACGGGCGCGCGCACGTTCGTCATCAACGAGGACGGCGAGACCGTCGGCCTCGCCGCAGCGGAGCTCACGCAGAACTACCCTCACCCCGGATGGATCGAGCACGACCCCCAGGAGATCGTGCGCATCCAGCTCGAGACGTTCCGGGGGGCGATGCACCAGGCGGGGATCCGGCCCGACGACCTCGCCTACGTCGGCCTCACGAACCAGCGCGAGACCGCCCTCGTGTGGGAGAAGGACACCGGGCAGCCGATCTACCGGGCGATCGTGTGGGCGTCCCGGCAGACCGTCGACGTCGTCGAGCAGTGGAAGGAGCAGGGACTCGGCGAGCAGATCGAGTCGACGACCGGGCTCATCCCCGACGCGTACTACTCCGCCTCGAAGATCCGGTGGATCCTCGACCAGGTGCCGGGCGCGCAGGAGCGCGCGGAGAAGGGCGAGCTGCTCGCCGGCACGATCGACACCTGGCTCGTGTGGAAGTTCACCGGCGGCAAGCAGCATGTCACCGAGTTCTCGAACGCGAGCCGGACGATGATGTTCAACCTCGCGAAGGGGGAGTGGGACGACGACCTGCTGGCCGCCTACAACATCCCCAAGCGCATGCTGCCGGAGGTGCGGTCCTCCAACGCCGTGATGGGCGACCTCAACGCGACCTTCGGCGTCGATGTCCCGATCTGCGGCATCCTCGGCGACCAGCAGGCCGGGCTCTTCGGGCAGGCCGCCTACAGCCCCGGCCAGGTCAAGATGACCTACGGCACCGCCGGGGTGCTCAACATCAACTCCGGTGACGCGCCCAAGCCGGTGCCGGGGCTCACCCCGAGCATCGCCTGGGGGATCAACGGCGAGCTCACCTACGAGATCGAGGGCGTCCAGTTCGCGCAGGGCAAGACGATGCAGTGGCTGCGCGACGACCTCAAGCTCATCCACACCGCCCCTGACAGCGAGTGGTACGCCGGGCAGGTGCCGTCGACCGACGGCGTCTACCTCGTGCCGGCCTTCACCGGGCTCTCGGCGCCGATCTGGGACCCGTACGCACGGGCGGCGATCATCGGGATGAGCAACGCCACGACCCGCCTCCACGTCATCCGGGCGGCGGTCGAGTCGATGGTCTACCAGACGCGCGACGTCATCGACGCCGCGCAGGACGGCACGGGGATCTCCATCCCAGAGCTCCGCGTCGACGGCGGCGCGGTGAAGAACAACTTCCTGTGCCAGCTGCAGGCCGACATCCTCGGCATCCCGGTCGTGCGACCGAAGAACCAGGAGGCCGCCGTCTACGGCGCGATGCTCATGGGTGGCCTCGGCATGGGGCAGTGGTCCTCCCTCGACGCCCTCGCCGAGCTCTGGGAGGTCGACCGGGTCTTCGAGCCCGAGATGGGTCGCGACGAGGCCGAGAGTCTCTACGCGGGCTGGATCGCCGCCCGCGACCTCACGAGGGGCTGGCTGAAGAAGGCCGGCCGGGCGTGAGGCCGCCGAGCAGCCGCAGCTCGGTGTAGTCGCGGTTGCGGTCGAGCTCCTCCTCGGTGCGGGCGTGGTCCCAGCCGAGGAGGGGCGCGGCCAGGCGGGCCACGGCCTCGGCGACGTCGCGGCCCAGCGTCGGCTCCATGCCGACCATCGTCCGGCGGTGGAGGAGGTCGGTGAGCCGCATCGCCGACTCCTCGCGCACGGCCAGCGCGACCTCGGCCGCCACGACTGCCCCCCGGCCCTCGCCGACGACTTCCGCGAGCGCCGGATCGGCCTCGGCGAGGGCGGTGAGCTCCTCGGCGCGCGTGCCGTAGACCTCGAGCAGCCGCTCGCTGAGCTCGGCGGGCCACGGGAGGCGCTCGCGCAGCGCGCCGGCCCGACGCCGCCAGTCTCCCGTGCCCGCGCCGGGGAGGCGGACCTCCCGCGTCGGCGAGGGCGGCAGACGCCGGCCGAGGAGCTCGCCGGCGCGGTCGACGACCTCGCTGCCGAGGCTGAGATGGGGCGTGAGTTTGCCGCCGACGACGCTGAGCAGCCCCTCGGCGTCGTCGTGCTCGATGATGAGGTGGCTGCGGGGTATCGAGCCGGTGTCCCCGCTCGCGCGGTAGGGCAGCGGGCGCACCCCCGCGTAGGTGAATCGCACCGAGTCGACGGTGAGGTTGGCCTCGGGGATGAGCCGGTTCGTCTCGCCGAGGAGGTAGTCGATCTCCTCGCGGGTGGCGGCGCAGGTGTCGAGGTCGTCGTCGTAGCGGTCGTCGGTCGAGCCGATGATGTAGCGGCCGTTCCAGGGCACGACGAGGACCGCGCGATTGTCGCTGCGCGCCTCGTAGTAGATCGCCGTGGAGGGCGCGCCCGGGAAGGGGTCGACGATGAGGTGGGTGCCCTTCGTGCCTCCGATGAGCCGGTCGTCCCCAGCGGGCACGAGATCGTCGACCCAGGGCCCCGCGGCGTTGACGACGACGCGGGCGGGCACGACGGCGGTGGCGCCCTCGAGGTCGTCGCGCACGGTGAGCCCGACCGCCCGACCGCCCTCGACGGCGACCTCCTCGACGGTGGCGTAGTTCATCGCCCGCACGCCGAGCGTGGCCGCCGACAGGAGGGTCTCGACGACGAGGCGCTCGGCGTAGCTGACCTGGCCGTCGTAGTACTGCAGCGCCCCGCTGAGCCCCTCGGGGTCGAGCCCGGGTAGCTCAGCGGCGACGGCCTTGCGGCCGAGACGCCGGTGCGTCGGCACGGACTTGTCGAACGACAGCACGTCGTAGAGCACCATGCCGAGCCGGAAGAGACTGCCGGGCAGGTGGTTGTGGCGGTAGATGGGCACGACGAACGGCAGGGGGGTGACGAGGTGGGGGGCGATCTGCCAGAGCGTCTCGCGATCACGCAGGGACTCGCGCACGAGACGGAACTCACCGCGCTCGAGGTAGCGCAGCCCACCGTGGACGAGGCGCGTCGACCATGCCGAGGTGCCGGCGGAGAAGTCGTCCTTCTCGAAGAGCGCGACGCTCAGCCCCCGCATCGCGGCGTCCCGGGCCACCGCCACGCCGTTGATGCCACCGCCGACGATCGCGACGTCGAGGGGCCGCCCCGCGGCCAGGTCGTCGAGTCGTGCCCGCTTGAGACCGATCATCCCAACCACCGCTCCTTCGCATCGGGGCGGACGGGCGTGACGCTCCCACGCCGGTCCACCGGCCAGGCGGCGTCGGGGCGTCGACGCGAGCCCCAGCAGCGCCTGTACAGGAGCGTACATTGTAGTGTATGTTGCGGTCGCAGGGAATCGACGAACGGGGCGGTGGTGCGAGGCGTGCTTCCCGGGACGCTCGTGGGCTGTAGCTCCAAGAGCTACTTCGACCTCGCGAGCGCGCGTCACTGGGGGCAGCGGGTGGCTGCCGCGGTGGAGGCGGGCGAGGTCTCCGACGTCGGCCTCTACGTGTGCCCCGCGTTCCCCCTCGTGCCCGTGCTCGCTGGCGAGCTCACCGCCACCGACGTCGCCCTCGGTGCCCAGGACGTCTCGGTGCACCCACCCGGGGCCTTCACCGGCGAGGTGTCCGCCGAGCTCCTCGCCGAACTCGGCGTGCGCTACGTCATGGTCGGCCACCCCGAGCGCTTGCGCATGAGCGACGAGGAGGCCAAGGCCGTGCCCGGCAAGATCGAGCGGGTCGCGCAGGCGGGCCTCGTGCCGATCATCATCGTCGGTGAGCCCGAGCCGGGACCTCGCGCCGAGCAGCGGTGGGCCGAGCAGCTCGAGATGGGCCTGGCGCGCTTCCCCCGCGACGGCGAGATCGTCGTCGCCTACGAGCCGACGTGGGCGATCGGCCAGGCCGAGCCGGCTGCCGGGGAGCACATCGTGGAGGCCGTCGCGAGCATCCGCTCTCTCGCGGGGCAGCATGTGGCCGAGACACGCGTGCTCTACGGTGGCAGCGCTCGCCCCGGCACGTTCACCGACATCGCGAACGCCGCCGCGGCGCGTGGGATGCCCGTCCCCGAGGGGATCTTCCTCGGGCGCGCGGGCCTCGACCCGGCGGCGTTCCTCGCCACCGCGGCCGAGGTCCAGAGCGCGCGGGCCGGCGCGGTCGACGCGGCGGACCGAGGCGGCAGGTGAGGGCGCACGCCGCGGCGTGCCGAGAAGAGGAGAGCGAGATGCCACTGGCCACGACCCTCGACGTGGTGAGGACCGCGCGGGACGACGGCTACGCGGTGGCCGCAGTCAACGTCGTCGACGACGTCTCGGTGCGAGCCGTCGTCGCCGCTGCCGAGCAGGTGTCGGCCCCGGTGATCCTCCAGACGTCGGTGAAGACCGTGCGCAGCATGGGCTCGGCCCTGCTCGCGAGCACGGTCCGCACCGTCGCGGAAGCCGCGACCGTCCCGGTCACCCTCCACCTCGACCACTGCCCCGACCGCGACGTCATCACCGAGACGCTGAACGCGGGCTGGTCATCGGTGCTCTTCGACGCTTCGGACCGCGGCTACGACCAGGCGCTGCTCGAGACCGCGGAGGTCGTGGCCGAGGCCCACGCCCTCGGCGCGTCCGTCGAGTGCGAGATCGAGAACATCACAGGGGTCGAGGACGACGTCGGCTCCGACGAGGAGATGGAGCCCTACGACGTCGAGCGGCTCGTGCACTTCGCCCACGAGTCCGGTGCCGACCTCCTCGCGCCCGCGCTCGGCACCGCCCACGGGATGTACAAGACCGCGCCGAGGCTGCGCTTCGACCGTGCCCGCGAGCTGCGCGCCCTTACCGACCTGCCGCTCGTGCTCCACGGCGGCACCGGACTCACCGCCGAGGACTTCGCGACGTTCATCGACGCGGGGGTGGGCAAGATCAACGTCTCGACCGCGCTGAAGCTCGCCTACACCTCCTCGGCCGCCGCCTACCTCGAGGAAGCCGAGCGCACCGGCAAGCACGAGCCGATCAAGCTCCTCGACGCGGTCTTCGACGGCGTCCGCGAGGCCATCGCCGAGCACCTCCTGCTGTTCCGCTGCGAGGGCAAGGCCGAGACGACCACGCCGAGGTCCGCATCGTGAGCACCGCCTACGGCCTCCTGCTCGACTGCGACGGCACGATCGCCGACACCGAGCGCGATGGGCACCTCGTCGCCTTCAACCGGGCCTTCGCCGACCTCGGCTATGACATCAGCTGGTCGGTCGAGGAGTACCGGGCGCTGCTCGACGTCCCCGGCGGCAAGGAGCGCCTCCGCACGTACTTCAGCCAGCACCCCGAGCTCGGGCTCGGCAGCGGTGAGGCGCTCGAGCGGCATGTCCTCGCCCTGCACCGACGCAAGAGCGAGGTCTACCTCGAGCTCGTCGACGCCGGCGCGATGCCGGGCCGGCCCGGCATCCGCCGGCTCGTCCACGCTGCGCTCGACGGGGGATGGCGGGTCGCCGTGGCCTCGACCTCGTCAGCGCGCAGCGTCGAGGCGGTGGCGCGCAGCGTCGTCGGCGACGAGGCCGTCGAGCGCATGAGCGGGGTGTTCGCCGGCGACGTCGTCGAGCACAAGAAGCCCCACCCCGACATCTACGAGCTCGCCCTCACCGACGTCGGGCTCGACCCCTCGCGCACGATCGTCGTCGAGGACTCCCGGCCCGGTGCGACCGCCGCCCAGCGCGCGGGGCTGACCCACCTCGTGACGGTGAACCACTTCACGAAGGACGAGCACTTCCCCGATGCGGCCACGGTCGTCGACAGCCTCGGCGAGCCGGGGGCGCCCTCGACGGTCATCGCCGGAGCCGACGCGCGCAACGCCGAGGGGTTCCACGATCTCGACTCGCTGCGGCGACTCCTCGCCGGCTGACGCGACGGCGACGGTTCGTCGCCTAGAGGTCGTACTCCATGTGGAGGCGGACCTTGTCGCCCCGGAAGGTGATCCGCGCGTACTCGAACAGCCGGCCGTCGGGTGCCGCGATCGAGTGCTGGAGCATGAGCAGGGGTGCGCCGGCGCGCACCTCGAGGCGCTCCGCGGTCCCCGCTGACGCGGTGACGATCTCGAGGGTCTCCTTGACGCGGCCCATCGTGAGGCCGTAGTGCTCCTTGAGCACGACGCAGAGCTGCTCGTCGATGACGTCGTGCTCGTCGAGATCCGGTGCGAGCGCGACGGGCACGTACGACTCGTGGAGGCTCATCGGCACCCCGTCGGCTGAGCGCAGGCGACGGATCGAGAAGACCGGCCCGTTGTCGTCGAGCTTCAGCTTCTTGGCGATCGCACGGTCGGCCGGCACCTGCTCCAGGCTCAGCAGGGTCGTCTTCGTCGCGTAGCCGAGCTCCTCGAGCTGCTCCCGGATGCCCGCATACGCCGGTGAGCGCGTCGAGATCTTGTTCGGGGCGACGAACGTCCCCTTGCCCTGCACGCGGTACAGCAGCCCCTCGTTGACGAGCTGGGCGATGACCTGACGGGCCGTCATGCGACTGATGCCGTACGTGCGGTGCAGCTCGTTCTCGGAGGGGATCTTGCGATCGGGCATCCAGAGCCCTCGCTCGATCTCCTCACGAAGGATGTCGGTCAACTGCACGTAGAGCGGCGTGGCCGCGTCGCGGTCGAGCACTGGTGGCATGAGGTCCACATCCCTCGAGAACGATCGTCATCACATCATGCTGCGCTTCGGCCTGCGCGAGCGCCCCACCCGAAACATGGATGTAACGCTTTGTCCCAGCCTGTCTCTGATGTTATCGCACGTGTACGGGGATGCACACTCACGTAAGGATTTGGAGCGGATGCTCGAGCAGGTGGCGCAAGCGGCCGAGCCAGCGTGCGGCCACGACGCCGTCGACGGGACGGTGGTCCGCCGACAGGGTCAATGACAGGACGGTGCCGACGGCCAGGGCCCCGTCATCGTCGACGATCGGTGCCTGTCGGGCCGCGCCCACCGCGAGGATCCCCGCGTGTGGGGGATTGATGATCGCGCTGAACTCCTCGACACCGAACATCCCGAGGTTGCTCACGGTGAAGGTTCCGCCCTCGAGCTCCTGTTGGCGCAGCCTGCCCTCCTGGGCGCGGCCGGCGAGCTCGCGCACCTGTGTGGCGACCTCGGTCAGGGTCAGGCGGTCGACCGAGCGCACCACCGGGGTCACGAGTCCGCCGTCGGTGGCCACCGCCACGGCGACGTCCGCGGTGGTGGCCCGTCGCACCGCCTCGTCGGTCCACACGACGTTCATCTCGGGGACGTCGAGCAGTGCACGGCCGACGGCCTTGACGACGAGGTCGTTGAGCGACACCTTCTGCTCGACGCCCTCGTTGACCTCCGCCCGGAGGGCCACGAGGGCCCCGGCGTCGACCGTCGCGCGCATGAAGAAGTGGGGCGCGTCGCGCACGCTGGCCTGCAGGCGCCTGGCGATGGCCTTGCGCAACGAGGTGTGGGGGATCTCCTCGAACGCGCCGGCGGCCGGCGCGGCGACGGTCGGAGCAGCCGGTGCCGTGGCCGCCGGCTCGGCTCCGCGCGAGGCGAGGTGGGCCTCGAGGTCGCGTCGCACGATGCGGCCTCCGGGGCCGGTGCCCTCGAGCTCGTCGAGGTCGACGCCGTGCTCCTGCGCGAGCCGTCGCACGAGGGGGCTGACGAAGCGCCGCTCGGGGTCACCGCTCGGCGATGCCGTCGTCGAGGGCTCCTCGGCCGGGGCTGGCGCACCGGCCGAGGGCCCGTCGACCTCGGCCGTCGCGGGAGCCGCTCGGTCAGCCGCCTCCGCCGCAGGAGCCGGTGCGTCCTCGGCGTCGACGGCCGGCGCGGGAGTCGGGGCGGCGGCCCCCGCCGAGGCGTCGTCGAGACCGAGCTCGCTGACCAGGGCATCACCGGCGGCGGCGTCCTCACCGGGATCGAGCAGGACGGCGATCGGGTCCCCCACGGGCACCCGTGTCCCGTCATCGACGAGCAGGCGGTGGACCGTCGCATCGTGGTCGGCGGTGAGCTCCACGACGGCCTTGTCGGTCTCGACCATCGCGAGGACGTCGTCGGCGCTGACCTTGGCGCCGGACTCGACGACCCACTCCTCGATGACCGCGTCGTCGGCGTCGGCGGACACGCCCGGCAGGCGGAGGATGCTCGCCATCGTCAGTCTCCTTGCATCGTTCTCGGGCGGTCGGCGTCCTTCAGTACTGCAGCTCGCGCAGACCCGTGACGATCTCGTCGACGTCGGCGAGCGAGGCGCTCTCGAGGACCTTCGAGATGCTCGGGGAGGACTCGCTGCCGTGCACGCGGGCCACCGGGGCGTCGAGCCAGTCGAAGAGCCGTCGGCTGATCTCGTCGCCGAGCCACCCGCCGTAGGAGGTGCCGGCCGAGCCCTGCTCGACGATGAGCACGCGGTTGGTGCGCTTGACGCTCTCGGTGATCGTGTCCCAGTCGAGGCTGCCTCGGTCGAGCCAGCGCAGGTCGATGACCTCGGCGTCGATGCCCTCCTGGTCAACGGCCTCGACGCAGCGGTCGACCATCGACATGTACGACAGCACCGTGACCTCGCTGCCCGGACGCCGCACCTTGGCCTTGCCCAGCGGCAGGCCGTAGTCGAGGTCGCCCTTGGGGACCTCGAAGCTGCGCTGGTAGAGGTCGGCGTCGTGTTCGAGCACCGCGACGGGGTCGTCGAGGCGCATCGCGGTGTTGACGAGGCCGATGTAGTCCGCGGAGGTCGAGGGGGCGATGATGCGGAAGCCGACCGACGTCGCGAGGATCCCCGCGGGATCCATCGAGTGCTGCGAGCCGTAGCCGGTCTTGCTGCCGACCTTGATCCGCAGCAGCAGCGGCATGGCGTGGTCGCCGCCGAACATGTGCCGGGCCTTGGCGATCTGGTTGAAGAGCTGGTCGGCCGAGACCCAGATGAAGTCGGCGTACATGAGCTCGACGACGGGGTAGTAGCGCCCGTCGAGGGCGATGCCGCCACCGAGGCCGGTGAAGGCGGCCTCGCTGATCGGCGTGCCGAGCACGCGCTCGGGGAAGCTCTCGACCAGGCCCTTCGTCGCGCCCCGGGAGCCTCCCTTGAGGCGGTGGACGTCCTCGCCGAGGACGACGACCCGCTCGTCCTGCTCCATGCGGCGGTGCATCACGCCGGCGATGGCGTCGACGTACTTCATCTCGACGCGGTCCTCGGCGGCGACGTCCTCGAGCTCGCGCATCGTCACACCGGCGAGCCCACGGTCGTCGCCGCGGATGCCGACGTCGACGAAGGCGGGGTCGGGCCACAGCGAGGGGCGGATGCGCTGCTGTCCGGGCCGGCCGTCGGGATCCTGCTCGAGTAGTGCCCCGGCGAGGTCGGCCATCGTCGACTTCGCCTCGGACCGCAGCGCGTCGACGGCCTCGTCGTCGAGGAGGCTCCGGCTCACGAGCTCGCGCGAGAGCGTCGTGAGGGGGTCGCGGGCCTGCCACTCCTGCTCCTCCTCCTTCGTGCGGTAGCCGAAGGCGCTGCCCGGGAACGGCCCGTTCTGGTGGAAGAAGCGGTAGGTGTCGGCCTCGATGATCGCGGGCCCACCACCCGTGCGCAGGTAGGCGTCGGCCTCCTTCATCGCGAGGTGAACGGCGACGGCGTCCTGGCCGTCGACGCGCCAGCTCGGGATGCCGAAGCCGAGGCCGCGACCGGACAAGCGGGGCTCGCCGGTGGCCTCCTGCACCGTCGTCGAGACGGCGTACTGGTTGTTCTCGATGAAGAACAGGACCGGCAGGCGCCAGGCCGCCGCGAGGTTGAAGCTCTCGAGGGCCGAGCCGATGTTCGCCGCGCCGTCGCCGAAGTACGTCACCGCGATGTTCTCACTGCCCGCGGCCTTGTGCGACCAGGCGAAGCCGGTCGAGAAGGGCACGGCTCCGCCGACGATGGCGTTCGTGCCCATCGCCCCGGCCTCGATCCACTGCAGGTGCATCGAGCCGCCACGGCCCCGGCAGTAGCCCTCGGCGAGCCCGGCGATCTCCATGAGGCTGCGGCGCAGGACCTCGCGCACCTCCTCGGGCAGCGGTGCCCGCGGATCGAGCCCCTGCGGAGCGACGTACTGCATCGCCTTGGCGAGGAACTGGTGGTGGCCGCGGTGCGAGCCGTTGATCTGGTCACCGGGGCGCAGTGCGAGCACCGAGCCCACGGCACCGCCCTCCTGGCCGATCGAGGAGTGCGCCGGACCGTGGATGAGGCGTCGGCCGGCGAGGTCGAGCACCTCCTCCTCGAAGGCCCTGATGACGTGGAGTTGGGTGAGCATCGTCCCGAGCAACGACGCGTCGAGGCGGTCGATGTCCTCTGGCGTGGTCCAGAGCTCGACCCAGGGTGCTGACGGGGAGAGGGCCTTGGTCTCGGTCATGCGGCCGCTACCTTTCCTCTGCGCGACGGTTCCGTGACGACGGCGAGCAGCACGCCCGCTCATCGACGCTCGCTCTCGTCGGTGAGCGGACCGCAACCGACGTGGTGGAGTATAGACATGTCCACCACGCTGCGCACGGTGGTACGCCCGCCGTGGTGTCCGCCCAACCCTCGCGCACCGTCGTCGGGTCCGCCAGTCCACCAACGCGCTGCGCGCCGGCCCCGTGATGGCGGGACGAATGGTGCCGCTCCGGTCGATTGCGCCGCGCATCCGCAACACCACGGCTTGGCGACCGCTGCGCCGGGCTCGGCCCGGGGGAGGCCCGTGTCCGCGGGCCCGCAGGTCGGCGAAGATTTCCCTTGCCTCAGGGCTCCACATATACAAGTATGTACCGGGCCCACTGCGGGACCGCCGTACCGACCACAGGAGTTTGTCGATGAAGAAGATCATCAACCAGCCCGAGGACAGCCTTGCCGAGTTCATGCGGGGCTTCAGCAAGGCCTACCACGACGTCGTGGCGCTGCATGATGAGCCCCTGCACTTTGCGCGCGCTGGAGGGGCCACGTCGGGCAAGGTCGGCGTGATCTCGGGCGGTGGCAGCGGCCACGAGCCGCTCGGTGGCGGCTACGTCGGCGTCGGCATGCTCGATGCCGCCGCGCCGGGTCAGTACTTCAGCTCCCCGACGCCCGGGCAGATCCACGCGGCGACCGCCTCGGCGCATGGCGGCGCCGGCGTGCTCCACGTCGTGCTCAACTACACCGGCGACGTCCTCAACTTCGAGAGCGGCGCGGAGCTCGCCGAGATGGACGACATCGAGGTCTCGACGGTCATCCTCGACGACGACGTCGCCGTGGAGGACTCGACGTTCACCGCGGGCCGCCGCGCGGTCGCAGGCTCGATCGTCGCGATGAAGGTCATCGGCGCGGCGGCAGAGCGTGGGGACGATCTCGCGAAGGTCACCGAGATCGCGAAGAAGACCAACGACGCGATGGCCACGATGGGTCTCGCGCTCACCCCATGCATCGTGCCCACCCAGGGCGAGCCCTCCTTCGACCTCGGCCCCGACGAGCTCGAGCTCGGCATTGGGGTGCATGGTGAGCCGGGCGTGCGCCGCGTGTCGATGATGCCGGCCGACGACATCACCGACGCGCTCCTCGACGCCGTCGTCAAGGACCTCGAGCTGTCCTCGGGCGAGGACGTCCTGCTCTTCATCAACGGGCTCGGGGCCACGCCGCTGTCCGAGCAGTACATCATGTACAACCGCGCGAGCGACCAGCTCGAGGCCATGGGCGTCAACATCACGCGCTCCCTCGTGGGCAACTACTTCACCTCGCTGGAGATGGCCGGTGCCTCGCTCACGGTGATGCGCCTCGACGACGACCTCACCTCGCTCTTCGACGCCCCGGTGCACACTGCCGGCTGGCGCGCCGGGATGTGAGGTGGGCCTCGCTGAGCACTCCTGACCACAAGCCCCCGAACGCAGAGCCCCCGAACGCATAGAGCCCGAACGCAGAGAGCCCGAACGCAGAGAGCCCGAACGCATAGAGGAGGACAAGCATGGCCGTTGCCACACTCGGGGCCGACTGGGCCCTGGACTGGATGCAACGCAGCGCGAAGGCCGTCAACGAGAACCGCGACGAGCTCATCAGGCTCGACAGGGCCATCGGCGACGGCGACCACGGCGACAACCTCGACCGCGGCTTCCGCGCGGCCATCGACGATCTCGTCACCGCCAGCCCGGATGGTCCGGGTGAGGTCTTCAAGCTCGTCGCGATGAGCCTCATGTCGAAGGTCGGCGGCGCAGCCGGGCCGTTGTACGGCTCAGTGTTCCTCAAGGGGTCGAAGGCCGTCGACGGCAACGGCGAGCTCGACGGCACCGGGCTCGCCGAGATGCTCGCAGCCTCGCTCGCGGGTCTGCAGGCCCGCGGCAAGGCCACGACCGGCGAGAAGACGATGGTTGACGCCTGGACCCCGGCGGTGGAGGCCGCGAAGGCCGCCGCCGCGGAGGGCAAGGCTCCTGCGGAGGTGTTGCGCGCAGCCGCCGCGGCCGCGGCCGAGGGCTCGGACGCCACGATCCCAATGGTCGCGACGAAGGGCCGCGCGAGCTACCTCGGTGAGCGCTCGGCCGGCCACCGCGACCCCGGGTCGCAGTCGACGGCGCTCATCCTCGCCGCCGCAGCCGAGGCAGCGGAGTCGCTGGGATGAGCTGAGCGCCTCGGCTCTGTCCTCCCACGGCCGGTCGCCCTGCAGGGCGGCCGGCCGTCGGCGTCGAGGGCGCCCCGGGGCCAGGCGGCACGCGGGAGCACGAGGCCCGCCGCACAGGCGACGGCGCCGGCCCCTCCTGGATGGGCCAGGAGTGACCGACGCCGTCGCGCGGTGAGGAGGCGGAGCGCTGCGGCTACGAGGCTCCGGGGGTGAGGCCTGCGGCGGCGTTGGCGTCGGCGGCGGCGGTCATGAAGCGCCGTTGGTAGGCCACGACCTGGGGGCTGGAGGCCCAGCGGGCCAGGTAGGCCGGCTCGGTGGTGATGA
>PWFH01000207.1 GCA_003553795.1 Egibacter sp.
CGCTTGCGGTAGGCCCCGCGGGTGTCGAAGACCACCGGGACCTCCTTGGCGATCCGATCGAGGTCGAGGACGTCGTGGTCGGTGAGCAGCACCGCGAGGTCGAACCCGGAGAGGTCGGCGGTGACGTCGACGGGCGCGTAGCCCATCTGCCGCACGCGGTCGTCCTCGACGAGGGGGTCGAGGACGCTGATCTCGCCGCCGCGGCCGGCGAGCTCACGGAGGACGTCGTAGGCGGGCGACTCGCGGTCGTCGGCGACGTTGGGCTTGTAGGCCACCCCGACGCCGAGGATCCGCGAGCCGAAGACCGCCTTGCCATGGCCGTTGAGGACCTCCGCGGCCCGGTCGGCGGTGTAGTGCGGCATCGTCGTGTTGACCTGCTCGGCGAGGTCGATGAAGCGCGTGGCGAACTTCGCCTCCCGCGCCCGCCAGGCGAGGAACTGGGGGTCGAGGGGGATGCAGTGCCCGCCCACGCCAGGCCCGGGGTAGAAGGCCTGGAAGCCGAAGGGCTTGGTGTCGGCGGCGTCGATGACCTCCCAGACGTCGATGTCGAGCTCGTGGCTGAGCTGGGCGAGCTCGTTGACGAGGCCGATGTTCACCGCCCGGTAGGTGTTCTCGAGGAGCTTGGCCATCTCGGCGGCCTTCGCGCTGCCGACGCGGTGCACGCTCGGCACGATCCGGCAGTAGGCCGCCTCGGCGACGTCGCCGGAGACCTCGGTGACCCCGCCGACGACCTTGGGGATCTCGCCGGTCGAGCGCTGGTTGCCCGGGTCGACCCGCTCGGGGCTGAAGGCGACGAAGACGTCGCGGTCGAGCTCGAGCCCTCCGTCGGTCGCGGCGGGCACGAGGATGTCGTCGGTCGTGCCCGGGTACGTCGTCGACTCGAGCGAGACGAGCTGGCCGGGGCGGACCACCTCGCGCACGGTCTGCGCGGCCGCCTCGATGTAGCTCATGTCGGGCTGGCGGTTGCGCCCGAGCGGGCTCGGCACGGCGATGAAGAGCGTGTCGGCCTCGGCGAGCAGCGCCGCGTCGGTGGTCGGCACGAAGCCGCCCTCGAGGGCACTCGCGAGCTCGTCGTCGCTGACGTCGCCGATGTGGCTCTCGCCGCGGCGCAGGGCCGCGACGGTGGCCGCGTCGATGTCGAAGCCGATGCAGCGCAGCCCCCGCTGGGTGGCGGTGACCGCCAGCGGCAGGCCGACGTAGCCCAGGCCGATGACCCCGGCGGTCCAGGTCTCGTCACGGAAGGCGGTGGCGCGGGGGTGGATCATCGCTCGGTCTCCGGGTCGGCCCGGTGGCGCCCGCGGTCGCGGCTGTCACCGGCGGCGGGTGCGGGGGTTGGGGTGCCCAGGGTTGCGGCTGGGGGGTCCTCGCTGGTGCCCACGGTTGCGGCCGTGGGGTCGTCGTCGGCTGCGGCCCACGCCTCGGGCGCGGCAAGGTCGGACGGGCTCGTGAGGAAGCCCGCCGCCCACGACAGGTGCATCGTCGCGTAGGCCAGCGGCAGCCAGCGCTGCGCGACAGGGTCGAGGTCGCGGCCCTCGGCAGCGGAGACCCCGAGGGTCGCCGCGGCGTAGCCGGCCGGGGCGAGCCAGCCGATCCGGCGCCCGGTGAGGCCGAGCACGACCCCGCCGAGCAGCCCGAGCAGCGTCGCCGGGGGAATGGCCTGACGCCAGGCCAGCGAGTCGGGGTGACGGCGCACGACGACGCGGCGCCAGCGTCCGTAGTGGAAGTACTGCCGGGCGAGGGCGGGCAGCGAGGAGCGCGGGCGGTAGGTCACCTCGAGGTCGGGGTGGAAGTAGACGACGCCGCCGTCGACGCGGATGCGGTGGTTGAGCTCGGCGTCCTGCGCGCGCACGAGGGAGGGGTCGTAGAGGCCGACGCGCTCGAGGGTGTCGCGGCGGAACACGCCGAGGTAGACGGTGTCGACCGGCCCGGGCGGCCCGCCGGTGTGGAAGCGCGCGTCGCCGGTGCCGAAGCGCGAGGTCATCGCCGTGGCCACCGCGCGGGTGAACGGGGTGTCGCCGACGGCGGCCATGACCCCGCCGACGTTGTCGGCGCCGGTCTCGGCGAGCAGCTCGACGGCGCGCGCGACGTAGCCCTCGGGCAGGGCGGCGTGGCCGTCGACGCGGACGACGACCTCCCCGGAGGTCGCCGAGATCGCGGCGTTGAGCCCCGCCGGCGTCGTGCCCTCGGGGTTGGCGACGACCCGCACCCGGTGGTCCGCGGACGCGAGGTCCTCGGCGATGCGCTCGGTGCCGTCGCTCGACGGGCCGACGGCGAGGCAGACCTCGAGCGGGCCGTCGTAGCGCTGGGCGAGCACCGCGCCGACGGACCCGGCGAGGTGGGCGGCCTCGTCGCGCACCGGCATGACGACCGCCACCGAGGGGGTCGCGCCGAGGGGTCGGCGGGTGGGCATCGCCCTAGAACTCGCAGGAGGGCGGAGGCTCCTGCGCGCCGACGTAGTCCTCGTCGACGAGCGGGGGCGGGGCCTCGACGCGCTCGCGGGAGCCCTCGCCGCCGACGTCGTCGGTGTCGTCGGCGGTGTCGCCGCCGGTCCCCTCGGCCTCGTCGGTCGCGCCGCCCTCCGGCGTGGCCTCCTCGCCCTCGGCGGGGCGCTCGCCGTCGCCCTGCGGTGGCGGGGCCACGGCGGCGGGGTCGGCCTCGGCGCCGACGAGCAGCTCGATCTCCTCGAGCCCCTCGATCGAGAAGGCCTCGATGTCGGGGAGGTAGGAGGCGAGCAGCTCGGCCTTGGCCGTGAGGTGTGGCGGGTGGCGGACCTCACCGGCGCCGCGCACCGTCGCGTCGGCGTTGTCGATGGCGGTGACGTTGAATCCCTCCGCGCCGAGGCTCTCGCTGAAGGAGCCGGCGAGGCCGCCGACGTCGCTCGTGTTGAGCACGGCGAAGGACGGCACGTCGGCGACCTCGACCTCGGGCTGCTCGGGCTCGGGGCTCTCGTCGTCGTCGGCGACGGTGAGCCCGCCGGTCTCGAACGCGCGGTAGAGCTGCTGGGCCTGCGCCTCGTAGGGGATCTCGTAGGCGATCTCGTCGATCATCTGGAACTCCGCCGGCACGGTGCGCGCGACGACGTGGTCCCCGCCGAGGTCCTGGAGGCTGAAGGCGATGCGGCGCATCTTGTCGAGCGTGAGGTTCTGGTCGGTGGTCACCGCGCTCGCGGCGGTCTCGACGAGGGAGAACATCCGCGGGAGGTTGAGCACCGTCGACAGGCTCGAGGCCTCCTCGACGAGCTGGGTGACGAAGCGCTGCTGGCGGGCGATGCGCCCGTAGTCGGAGTCGTACTTGCGGGTGCGCACGAAGCCGAGGGCCTCGACGCCGCTGAGCTTGTGGCAGCCGGCCTCGAGGTGGAGGTTGGCCCGCCAGTCGTCGATCTCGTGCTCGAGGTAGACCGGCACCCCGTCGACGACGTCGACGACGTCGAGGAAGCCGGCGAAGTCGACCTCGACGTAGTGGTCGATCTCGATGCCGGACATGTCGGTGATCGTCTGCACGAGGCAGGAGGCCCCACCGACGCCCTGCAGCTCGCCGATGTGGTAGGCGGCGTTGATCTTGCCGCTCGTGCCGTCGCAGCGGGTCACGAGGAGGTCGCGCGGGAACGACAGGATTTGGACCTCGTCGCTGGCCGGGTCGACGCGCAGGAGCATGATCGTGTCGGTGCGGTCGCCGTCCTCGTCGCCGGTGCCGAGCTCGGCTTGCTGCTCGGGGCTGAGGTTGTCGCGGCGGTCGGAGCCGACGACGAGGACGTGGAGGACGTCGGTGACCTCCTCGACCTCGATCTCCTCCTCCTCGCCGTCGTCGGCGGGCTCCTCGGCCGGCTCGTCGTCGACCTCCCGGATGCCCTCGACCTCGATGGTCTCGAGGCTGCGCTGGCCGACGAGCAGGAGCGCACCGGCGGTGGCGGCCATGCCGAGGCCGAAGACGAGGAGACCGGTGAGGGCGATGAGGCCGACGCGCCCGACGGTCCGCCGGCGGCTGGCCGCGGCGTGGCGCCCGCGCTTGGCCCCGCGTCGGCCACGTGGGCCCGCAGGGGTCACGCGATGGGGCCGACCCCCCGACGGGGGGCCGCCCGGAGGCTGGGACGGAGGAGATGGCACCGGGTGGTGGCTCCGCTGGCTGATCCGCGTCGTATCGGGCCGCGACCGCACCGCATGGTTCTGCGCCGTCGGCGGGGGCGCGCCACGAGGGCCGCACCGCGGTGGGGTCGGATCGCGACCTTAGCACTTCCGGTGCCTCCTCCCGTTCGTCCGCACTGGCCGATCGCCTACCCTGGAGGCGCGTTGGCGGGCAGCGACCGGCGGGGGGTGAGGGCATGGGCCCACAGGGAGACGGGCCAGCGGCGGCGTCGGCACGCGAGCTGCTGTCGGCCGCGCGGGCGCGCGGCGGCGACCGGCCCTACCTCACCTACCGCGACGTCGGCAGCGGTGAGCGCACCGAGCTCGGGTACGCGACGTTCGAGAACTGGGCGAGCAAGGCCGCCGACGCCCTCGCCGAGGAGGGCGTCGAGCCCGGTGACGTCGTCGCCGTGACGACCGCGGGGCACTGGAGCGGGCTCGTCGCGGTGTGGGCCTGCGGGCTGCTCGGCGCGGCCGCGCGCCTCGTCGAGGGGGCCGGGCTGCCCCCGCGCCCGCGCGCCGCGCGCCTGGCGGTCACCCACGAGGACGCCGCGGCGGGCACCGGCCAGGCCGGCACCGAGCTGCTCGTCGGCGACGGACTCGGCGGCCGCCCCGCCACCGACGGCGAGGCCTTCGTCGACGTCGCCTTGTCGGGCAGCGACGTCTACGACGACCCCGAGGTCGGCCTCGACCACGACTGGCTGCTCGTGGGCGACCGGAGCTGCTGGCAGCGCCTGTCTGCCGGCAACCTCGCCGCGGCGGCGCAGGCCCTCGCGGGCTGGGGGCTGGCCGGCGGCGAGCGCGTGCTCGTGACGACCCCGCTCGAGCAGCCCTCGACGATGGTCCTCGCGGTCGCCGTCGCCGCGGTCGGCGGGCAGGTCGTCGCGGTGCGCGGCGGGGGCACCGCGCAGTGGCTCGCCGCTGCCGAGGAGGAGCGCGTCGACTGGCTCGCCACCGACGCCGCCGGCGTCGACGCGCTCGGCTCGGCCGAGCCGGGCGGCCACGGCCTGTCGGGCGTGCTCTGCCTCGACGGGGTCGCCGCGCCGCGCGCCGCGCTGGCGTCGACCCGCCTCGGGGTGGGCGTGGCGACCGGCAGCGGCCTCGCGACCGCCGCCTACCTCGCCTCGCTGACCCCGCGCGACCTCGACGCGGCGACCGCGGCGTGGCTGGCCACCGAGCCGGGCCAGCCCGGCGGCGCGCTGCTCGGGCCGGTCTGCCTCGAGGAGCAGGACGGCGAGCTCTGTGTCGGCGGGCCGCTCGCGAGCCCCGGCGTCGAGGGCGCCGAGGAGGGCGCCGACACCGCGCTCGGCGCGACCCGTCACACCGGGGTCCTCGGGGCGCTGCGGCACGGCCCCGACGGGCGCACCCACGTGCTCCTGCGCTGAGGCGCCTTGGGGCGCCAGCCCCTCGCGCGCCGGGTGCCTGGCGCCTCGGCGGGGCTCGGCGCGCGGCTCAGGCCCAGCGGTCGAGCGGCCGCAGGCGGCTGAGCGCGACCCCTCCGGGGCAGACGCGCGCGGCTCAGTGCCAGCTGTCGAGGGGGCGCAGCCGGCTCAGGGCGATCCCGCCGGCGTAGACGCGCTCGGCGTCGCTGCCTGCGGCGGGCGGCACGATCATCCCGCGGTGCAGCCCGAGGCGGACCGTGGCACTGCCGTCGCCGTTGCGCTCGACGACGCTGATCTGCGAGGCGGTCATGCGCTCGCCGGGGCTAAGGCTCGTCCACGCCGCCGGCTGCCAGGAGGCCGCCGGCGGTGCCGGCACGTTGAGGTTCCAGACCTCGGCCTCGGGCTGGCTCGTGAGCTTCTCGGCGGTCTCGACGGTGTGGCCGACGAGCGCGGCGAGGTCGTCCGGCTCGTAGGCCTCGGGGGCTCCGGAGACCGCGAGGGCGGGCACGCCCATGCCCCAGGCGGTGATCGCCGCCCACGCGGTGCCCGAGCGCCAGACGTCACGGCCGATGTTCCACCCGAAGTTCGGCCCGCTGACGACGACGTCGACGGGCTCGTCGACCGCCCCACCGAGGCCGAGCAGCACGCAGATCGTCGGCGTGGCGCCCTCCACCGCCCACGCGCGGTCGACGGCCACCGCGGGGGCGGCGCGCAGCGCGAGGTCGACCTCCCCGCCCATCGGCAGGGGCTTGAGCGCCCCGGAGACGCCGCTCTGGTCGCTGGAGGGGGCGAGCACCGTCGTGTCGTGTCCGGCGTCGCGCAGGCCAGCCGCGAGCACGCCGAGCCAGGGGGCGTCGATGCCGTCGTCGTTGGTGAGCAGGACGTGCACGGGCGGGGCCTCCTCGGGCTGCGGGTGGGATGTCTCAGGTCGTGGGCGGGTCGGTGGGCTCGGGCCGGTAGCTGCCGAGGCGCTCGATGCGCTCCTTGCGCATCTGCCGGCGGATGCGCGCCTGCGCCTGGCGGCGGCGCTCCTCGTCGTTGGCGACCGCGAGCGGGGGCACGGCCACCGGCTGGCCGTCGTCGCCCAGGCAGACCATGACGAGGTAGGCCGTCGTCGTGTGCCGCCGCGGGCCGCCCTCCCAGCGCTCCGCCTCGACGCGCACGCCGACCTCGAGGCTCGTGCGCCCGACGTCGTTGACCGCGGCGTGGACGAAGAGGAGGTCGCCGACCTCGACGGGGGCGAGGAACGACAGCTCGTCGATCGCTGCGGTGACACAGACCCGACCGGCGTGGCGCGCCGCCGCCGCGCCCGCGGCGGTGTCGACCTCGCGCATGATCACCCCGCCGTGGACGTGGCCGAGGATGTTCGCGTCGAGCTGGGTCATCGTGCGCACGAAGGTGATCTCGCCGGCGCTGACCGGCACCGGGTCGAGGGCCGGCTCGGCCGGCGCGCGGGCCTCGCTCGCGCCGTGTTCGCCGCCCGGCCTCGCGCCGGGCTCGTCACCCTCGCTCGCGCCGGGCTCGTCACCCTCGCTCGCGCCGGGTTCGCCGGCGGTGTCACCGGTGCCCGGCCGGTCGCTCGGGCGCCGCGGGTCACGGCCGAGCAGGCCGAGGAGCCGCTCGCCGGCCGGGGCGTCGTCGGCGACGGGCACCGGCGGGGCGAAGAGCCCGCTGCCGGCGAGCTCGTCGGCGTGGGGGGTGAGCGCGTCGAGCAGGGGCGTGGCGAGGTCCTCGGGGGGCGTGGCCGCGGTCCCGAGCCCCTGGGCGAGGTCCCAGCGGTGCACGACGAGGTCGGTGACGCGCTGGGTGAGGTAGACCTCGGCCGGCAGGGTCCCCATCGTCGTGTGCACCCCGCGGGTGAGCACGGCCGGCTCATCGACCGCGGCGCGCTCGGCCGCGCTGGCTTCACGCCAGGCGCCGAGGGGGTCGGCGCCGAGGACGTCGCCGTCGTAGCGGTCGCCGACCTCCTTGAGGGTCTGCCCGGCGAGGAGGTGGGGCGCCCAGCGCGCCTCGGCGGTGAGGTGGGCCAGGAGGTCGCGCACGCTCCAGCCCTCGCACGCCGTCGGGCGGTCCCAGTCGGCGTCGTCGATCGTCGCGATCGTCGCGTCGATGTCGTCGATCGCGCGCCGGTGCAGCTCCACGGGGTTGGGCATCGCGCCTCCGGGGTGTTGCCGGTCGCGGGCTCCCGGCCGAGGCTACCTGTCGGCGCCGAACGGCCCCTCGTCCCACCGTCTCAGGGTGACCCGGGGGTCGCCGCCGGTCTCGGGCCGACTGGGGCCGCCGCCGGTCTCGGGCCGACTGGGGCCCGCCGCCGGTCTCAGGCCGACCGGGGGCCGCCCCGCCGCGTGGCCGCCCGTCGCGCGCTCACCGCCGGGGGAGGAGCTCGCGGGCGATGACGAGGCGCTGGATCTGCTGGGTGCCCTCGTAGATCTGGGTGATCTTCGCGTCGCGCATCATCCGCTCGACGGGGTAGTCCTTCGTGTAGCCGTAGCCGCCGAAGAGCTGGACGGCGTCGGTGGTCACCGCCATCGCCACGTCGCCGGCCTTGAGCTTGGCCATCGATGAGGCCATCGTGAGGTCGTCGTCGCCGCGGTCGGCCTTCGCCGCGGCCTCGTAGACGAGGGCCCGGGCCGCGGCGGTCTCGGTCTGCATGTCGGCGAGCATGAACTGCACGCCCTGGAAGCTCGCGACGGGCCGGCCGAACTGCTCGCGCTCGGCGACGTAGTCCCGCGCAGCGTCGATCGCGCCCTGGGCGATGCCGACGGCCTGCGCCCCGACGACGAGGCGGGTGTGGTCGAACGCCGCCATCGCGTCGTAGAACCCCCGGCCCTCCTCGCCGATGAGCCGGTCGGCGGGGATGCGGCAGTCGTCGAAGTGCACCTGGCAGGTCGGGCTGCCAGTGATCCCGAGCTTGTCCTCCTTCTTGCCGACGCTGAAGCCGGGGTCCTCGGCGCGCACGAGGAACGCGCTGATTCCCTTCGGCCCGGCCGCCGGGTCGGTCTTGGCGAAGACGACGTAGAGGTTCGACGCCCCCGCCATCGAGATCCACACCTTCGTGCCGTTGAGGACGTAGTGCTCGCCGTCGCGTGTCGCCGTCGTCGCCATCGACGCGGGGTCGCTGCCGGCCTCGGCCTCGCTGATGCAGTAGCTGATGAGGTCGGTGCCCTCGGCGATGCCCGGCAGCCACGCCTGCTTCTGCGCCTCGCTCGCGGCCATGAGGATCGGCACGCTGCCGAGCTTCTGCACGAGCGGGATCACCGAGGAGGACGCGCAGACCCGCGCGACCTCCTCGACGAGCAGCGCGAAGGTCAGGGCGTCGGCGCCGGCGCCGCCGTAGGCCTCGGGGATGTGCAGGCCAAGCAGGCCGTTCTCGGCGAGGACCTCCTTGACGTCCCGGGGGAACGCCGCCTCGGCGTCGATCGCCGCGGCGCGCGGCGCGATGTGGTCGGCGGCGATGCGGCGCACCACGTCCTGGAAGGCCCGGTGCTCCTCGGTGAGGGCGAACAGCTCGGTGGACTCGCTCATCGCTGCGCTCCTGCTCGCGGCGTCACGTGTCGGCGGAGTCTACCGGTCGGTAACTTACGCGGGCACGCGCCTGCGCCCCGTCCGTCTCATGGGCTGCGGGGCCGCGCCTGCGCCCTGCGCTCGTTTCGGTGGAGCATCCATCCGCCGTGGCGGGTCAACGCTCCATTGAACGGCCGTCCCAGCGTTTACCCGTTGCGAAGCGCCGCCGCCTGAGCTCGCCGGTGGCGTTCAAGGGAGCCTTCGGCCGCCGAGCCGGGCAAACGCTCCCTTGAGCGGTCGTGCCAACGTCCACCCGTTCCGCGGCGCCGCCGCCTTGGCCCTCCGTTGGCTGCGGTGGAGCCTTCGGCCGCCGGGTCGGCCGAGCGCTCCATCGACCCGCAGACCGCCGAGCCGTCGAGCCGCAGACCGCCGAGCCGTCGAGCCGCGGGCGCCACCGAGCGGGCGACCGGTGGCGCGTCGTGGAGCGGCCTCCCGTCGCGAGGCCCGGCCTGTGGGCCGCTCAGGCGGGCCACGCGGCCACTCCGCGCGCCGCCGCCGCGGCATGGCCCGCGGCGACCTCGGTGACGAACCCTCGAGGGTCCTCGTCGATGATGCGCACGGGGAAGCGGTCGATGACCCATGCGGTCTCGCGCTGCAGGCGACGATCGCGCGCGTGATCCCGCTCGACGGCCTCGGGCAGCCCGTGATGCGGCCCGTCGATCTCGACGCCGTAGCGCACGGCCGGGTAGGCGAGGTCGACCTCGCCCAGGGGACGGCCGGCGACGACGATGCCCAGTGGCCGGGGGTGCGGGGTTGGCAGACCGGTCGACGCGAGCAGCCGTCGTGCGCGCCGCTCGGCCTGCGAGTGGCTGAGCTCGCTGCTGAGCTCGGCGATGGCGCGACGGGCTCGTCCCGCGCCCGGGAACCGGCCGCGCCGCGCGAGGTAGCGCTCGGCGTCGTGCGGGCCGGCCTCGCGGAGCCGGTCGAGGGCCGCGAGGGTCTGGACGAGGGTGTCCTCGGTCGCATCGGCGGCGAGATCGGTCCACGCCCGCAGCGGCGGTACCGACGGGAAGCCGCCGCGCCGCTGGGTGAGGTCGTCTTCGACCCACCGCCCGCGATGGTGCCGCACGCCGAGCCGCGCCCTCGGCCGTGCGTGCGGGGGCACCCACAGCGCGACACGGCGCAGGCTCGCGAGCGCGCCGATCGTCCACAGGGTCGCCTCTCCGGTGATCCGCGCCTCGGCGCCGGCGGTGAGCAGCGCCGCCCACAGCCGGCGGCTCGGGGCATCCCGGCTGCCTGGCAGCGCCCACACGCCCTGGAAGAGCTGCGCGAAGCCCTCGTCGCGGGTGAGGTCGGCGAACGAGCTCGCGGGGATGCCGAGCTCGCGCGCCTGCCAGGTCGCGACGGCATCGCCCTGGGCGCGGGCGAGGCGGTGCAGTGCGCCGATCCGTGGGTCCGCCATCGGTCGAGCCTCGCCCGGCGCGCGCGGCCGGGCAGCGGGTTCGCCGACCGGGCCTGTGGACAGCGCGGCGGTGGCGGAGGGGTCTCGTCGGGTCGGCCGGGTCGTTGGAGCGTTGGGCCGCGGGGGCGGGTGAAGGCTCCATTGAGTGGTCCGGGCGGTGCGGGGCCGGCCGGCGCGGCGGTGGTGCGGGGCCGGCCGGCGCGGCGGCGGGCCCGCGCGCGGCGGCCGGCCGGCTCAGGCGGGCCGGATCCCGTCGACGACGACTGGGAGCTCGCGCAGGCTGCGCAGCGCGATGTGGTCGCGGTAGGCGAGGTCGTCGGTCGCGAGGTGGGGATTGCGCAGCCGCGTCGCGAGCCGCTCGAGGACGACGCGCGCCTCGAGGCGGGCGAGCGGCGCGCCGAGGCAGGCGTGGATCCCCGCCCCGAACCCGAGGTGGCCTGAGGTGTCGCGGTCGGGATCGAAGCGCTCGGGGGCGGGGAAGCGCGCGGGGTCGCGGTTGGCCGCGGCGAGCAGGAGCAGCAGCGTCGTGCCCGCCGCGACGTCGACGCCGCCGACGCGCAGGTCGGTGAGGGCCACGCGGTCGCGCAGCTGCACCGGCGCGTCGTAGCGCAGGGTCTCCTCGGTCACCGACGCCGCCCGGGTGGGGTCGGCGCCGAGCCGGGCGAGCTCGTCGGGGTGGCGCAGCAGCGCGAGGCAGGCGTTGGCGATGAGGTTGACCGTCGTCTCCTGCCCGGCGGCCAGCAGGAGCACGACGATGCCCCGCAGCTCCTCGTCGCTCAGCGCCGCACCCTCGTCGCGCGCGGCGATGAGCGCCGACACCACGTCCTGTCCGGGCGACCGCCGGCGCGCCGCGACGAGGTCGGCGAGGTAGCCGTGGAAGGCCTCGACCGCCTCCCACGCTGCGGCGCGCTCGGCCTCGCCGAGCAGGAACGGCGGGTCGATGGCCCGCGCGAGATCGTGCGACCAGGCCTGCAGGCGGACCCGGTCGCCCTCGGGGACGCCGAGCAGCTCACCGATGACCGCGAGCGGGAGGGGTGCGGCGACCTCGGCCACGAGGTCCACGACGGTCCCGTCGTCGCCGGCACGGGCGGCGGCGACGTCGAGGAGCCCGTCGGTGAGCGCGGCGATGCGCGGCTCGAGGCGGCCGAGCGCGCCGGGCGCGAGGGCGGAGGCCGCGAGGGCGGAGGCCGCGAGACGCCGCAGCCGGGTGTGGTCGGGAGGGTCGCGCAGGAGGAAGGGCTGGGCGTCGTCGGCATCCCAGGCGTCGAGGTCGGCGTCCTGCTCTGAGAGCCAGGCCCGGAAGGCCGAGGAGTTGCGGTAGTCGCTCGACAGGCGCCGATCGCGCAGCAGGGCAGCGACGGGGGCGTGACCGGAGACGACGACGATGCCCATCGGGCCCTCGGCGACGGGCGCCTGCCGCTGCAGCGCGGCGTACACCGGGTAGGGGTCGGCGCGCACCGAGGGGTCGAGCAGGGAGAGCAGCAGGTCGGTGGGCGGCATCGACGCCTCCGGGTGCGTTCGGCGGGGTCGCTCGGGCTTGCTGCGCTCGGATCGGTCGGGCTCACCGCCGACGCAGGACGTCGGCGAGGAGGAGGGCCGCGGCGACGGCGATCGCGCCGACGACGGCGAGTCGCGTCGCGCCGGCGAGGGACTGCCAGGCCAGCGCGGCGACGAAGGCGAGCACGCCCGCCATGAGCAGGCCTCCGCCCGGGCCGGCGCCGACCCGGCGGCGTGCCGCGCTCACGTGGACGCCTCCGGGCACGCACCGACGCGCGCGCCGGGCCCCGTGCCGACGTGGGCGCCGGGGCTCGTGCCGACGCGGCGGCGCTGCGTGCCTGCTTCGACGTGGCGCGTCCCCGGACGCCGAGGCCGGCCATCACCGGTTCCTCCCGCCGGAGACTGCGCGCGGGGCGCACGTTCCTCCATGACCGGATCGTGCCATGGCCGCGGCGTGAGCGCTCCGGGGCGCGCCCGCAGGCCCTCGGTCGAGGCGGTGTCGCGCCGACGGCGACGGCTCACCACGCCGGCGCCAGAGCCCCCCGACCCCCGTCGGCAGGACCACTGTCGCCTATAGCGTCCAACTACCAGCCTCGGAGGCCTGAAGGACCCCTCAGAGAGGGGGCGAAAGGCCCCTAGACGAGGCCCACGCGGCTGCCTCAGGCTCGACAAGCCCCGCAATGGCGGGGAAATCACGTCGTATCAGGGTGTTGACCTTGCCCGTCGAGTTGCGTAGCGTCCTGGTCGTCGGGAATCGGTTGCCAACGCTTCCACGCATAGCCAAGACATGGCGGCGCGGGGTGTCGGGTGATCGCCGGTCGGCCGACGCCCATCGGTGCCCGACCACGGCGCCGTGTCAACGGCGGGTGCGGCTGAGGAATGTAGTGACAGCTGCCTAGACGAAGGACAGGTGAGCCCTTTGGACTTTAGTTTGTTGGTGTTGGTCGGTGCGTTTGGTGGTGGATTGTTCGGTGCAGCCATCGGCGGCTTGAACGCCTTTATCTTCACCGGCATCACCGTCCTGGTTGGTGTGGGTATCGGCGTATCGGGCGGCGACTTCGACTGGCTCGGGAACGTCGCGTTCGGCCCGGTCTTCGGCCCCCACATCGCCTTCTCCGGTGGCGTCGCCGCCGCGGCGTTCGCGAAGCAGCAGGGTCTGCTCGAGGACGGCAAGGACATCGCCAGCGGCATGGTCGGGTTCGCCAACCCGATGGTGCTCGTCGTCGGTGGTGTCTTCGGGATCATCGGCCACGCCGGTGTCCAGTTGCTCAACCAGGTGCCGCTCGACATCGGCCTCGGCGGTGGCTACACCGACACGATCGCCCTCATGGTGGCCCTGTCGAACATCATCTCCCGCGTCGTCTTCGGCAAGAGCGGCATCCTCGGCAAGCTCAGCGAGGAGGCCGCGGCACGCGGTCGCTTCGTCGCCGACGGCGCCAACGTGTGGGTGCCCTTCCAGAAGGACTGGGGCATGGCCGCGGTCATCGGGATCGGCGCGGGTGCGATCGGCGCCTTCATCGTCGGCGCGGGCTTCGTGCAGGGTGGTGAGGACGTTGCGGGTGGCGTGATCGTCACCGGCTTCGGCATCTCCGCCGCGAGCCTCATGTTCCTCACCTTCGGCAAGGACTGCCCGGTCACCCACCACATGACGCTGCCGGCCGCGGTCGCGACGTTCCAGATGCTGCAGGCCGGCGTCGCCGTCGAGGGTGCGATCCTCGTTGGCGTCGTCTTCGGCGCGATCGGGGCGCTGCTCGGCGAGTTCTTCGCCCGGCTGTTCCTCATCCACGGCGACACCTTCATCGACCCCCCCGCGAACGCGATCTGGGCCGGCACGACCCTCGCGTTCCTGCTCGGCTTCGCCGTCGGCTAGGCAGCACCACCGCGGAGCGGACCGCTCCGCACCGGTCGGCGTGCGCCTCCGGGCGCGCGCCGACCCCCCCAGCAGCCTGCAGGACCAGGTGCGATGCGCGAGGAGGCAACAGATGAAGAAGCTCATCAACGACCCGGACAAGGTCGTCGCCGAGGCCCTCGAGGGCATGGAACGCGCCTACGGAGGGCGGGTCAGGGTCAACCACGACCCCGCCTACATCGTCAGCCGCGAGGCCCCGAAGGCCGGCCGCGTCGGCGTCCTGTCCGGAGGAGGCAGCGGACACGAGCCGATGCACGGCGGCTTCGTCGGCCCGGGGATGCTCGACGCCGCCGTCCCCGGCCAGGTCTTCACCTCCCCTACCCCCGACCAGGTCGAGGCCGCGACGAAGGCCATCGACGGCGGGTCGGGCGTGCTGCACCTCGTGAAGAACTACACCGGTGACGTCGCGAACTTCGAGATGGCCGCCGAGCTCTGCGAGGCCGAGGGCATCCGCGTGAAGTCCGTCGTCATCGACGACGACGTCGCGGTCAAGGACTCGCTGTTCACCGCGGGTCGCCGCGGCGTGGGCGGCACCGTCCTCATCGAGAAGATCATCGGGGC
>PWFH01000045.1 GCA_003553795.1 Egibacter sp.
CGCATCGTCGCCACCGACGGCCGCGACCTCCACTTCCAGGAGTGGTGGGTGCGCGAGCGCGCCGTCCCCGACGTCGCCGAGGTGCGCTTCGCCGGCGTCGAGCGCGCCCGGCCCGCCCCCGGCGTCCTCGAGGCCATCGCCGGGGCCGACCGCGTCGTGCTCTGCCCGTCGAACCCCGTCGTCTCCCTCGGGCCGATCCTCGCCGTGCCGGGCCTACGCGAGGCGCTCGCCGCCGCGACCGTCGTCGGGGTCTCCCCGATCGTCGGGGGCGCGGTCGTGCGCGGCATGGCGGACCGCCTCCTGCCCTCCTGGGGGGTGGAGACCTCCGCGGTCGGGGTCGCCTCGCTCCACGCCGACGTCCTCGACGGCTGGGTCGTCGACGAGGCCGACCGCGACCACGCCGGGGAGGTCGCCGCGCTCGGCGTCGACGTCGCCGTCACCGACACGATCATGCGCGACGTCGAGGTGACCGCGGCGCTCGCCCGCACCGCGCTCACGCTCGGCTGAGGGCGACGTCACGCCGCGCGGCGGGGCGTGAGGGTCCGCCGCCGGGCCGTCGCCCGCTGGGCCGGGTGGTCGAGAGCGCCCCCGTCGCGGGCCGGTAGCATCGCCGCACATCAACGCTGGGAGGCGACCGTGTGCGGCATCATCGGCTACGTCGGCGGCGGCGACGCGCTGCCGGTCCTCATGAACGGCCTCGCGACGCTCGAGTACCGCGGCTACGACTCCGCCGGGGTGAGCGTGCTCACCGGCTCGGCCCGCCCTGAGCTGCGCGTCGTCAAGCGCGCCGGCAAGCTCGCCGCGCTCGAGGGCGCCCTCGCCGACGTCGGTCTCGCCGGCACCGTCGGGCTCGGCCACACCCGCTGGGCCACCCACGGCGAGCCGACCGACCGCAACGCCCACCCGCACGTCGACGAGGACGGCGACCTCGCGATCGTCCACAACGGCATCATCGAGAACTTCGTCGAGATCAAGGAGGAGCTCGTCGCCGACGGCGTGGAGTTCCTCTCCGAGACCGACACCGAGGTCCTCGCCGCCCTCGTCGCCCGGCATCGCCGTGAGCCCGCCGACGGCGCGGCACCGGGCACCGCGCTCGTCGAGGCTTTGCGGGCGGTCATGCGGCGCGTCGACGGGCAGTTCGCCGTCGCCCTCGTCGACCGCCGCGAGCCCGACGTCCTCGTCGCGGGTCGGCGTGGCGCCCCGCTCGTCCTCGGCCACGCTGACGGGGCGAGCCTGCTCTCGAGCGACGTCGCCGGGCTCATCGCCCACACCCGCGACGTCGAGGCGCTCACCGACGACCAGGTCGCGGTGCTCACCGCCGAGGGCATCGCCGTGACCGACCTCCACGGCGAGCCGACCTCGGGGCAGCGCTTCACCGTCGACTGGGACATCGACGCCGCGGAGAAGCAGGGCTACCCCCACTTCATGCTCAAGGAGATCCACGAGCAGCCGCAGGCGATCGCCGACACCCTCGTCGGTCGCCTCGACGGCGACGGTCGCATCGCCCTCGACGAGGTGCGCTTCGACGCCGCGGACATCCGCACGGTCGACAAGGTCTACATCGTGGCCTGCGGCACGAGCTACCACGCCGGGCTCGTCGCCAAGCACGCCATCGAGCACTGGGCGGGCGTGGGTGTCGAGGTCGAGATCGCGAGCGAGTTCCGCTACCGCGACCCGATCCTCACGCCCCACACGCTCGTCGTCGCGATCAGCCAGTCGGGGGAGACCACCGACACGATCGCCGCGGCCGCCCACGCCCGCGACCAGCGCGCGAAGGTCGTGGCGATCTCCAACGTCGTCGGCTCGACGCTGACCCGGGAGGCCGACGCGGTGATCTACACCCGCGCGGGACCCGAGATCGCCGTGGCCTCGACGAAGGCCTTCACCACCCAGATCGTCGCGCTGGGGGTGCTCGCCCTCTTCCTCGCCCAGGAGCGCCGGACCCTCTTCCCCGAGGAGTGCCGCGACCAGCTCGCCCGCTACGAGGCGCTGCCCGGCCACCTCGAGAGCCTCCTCGAGGTCAACGGCGACCAGCTCGCTGGGCTCGCGGAGCGCATCGCCGACGCCGCGTACGTGATGTTCATCGGCCGCCACAACGGCGTGCCGATCGCCTACGAGGGCGCGCTGAAGCTCAAGGAGATCAGCTACCTCCACGCCGAGGGCTTCCCTGCCGGGGAGATGAAGCACGGGCCGATCGCGCTCATCGACGAGGGCGGGCCGGTCGTGGCGATCGCCACGCGCGGGCACGTCCACGGCAAGGTCGTCTCGAACATCCAGGAGGTCAGGGCCCGCGGCGCCGAGGTCATCGCCCTGGCCACCGAGGGCGACACGACGGTGAAGGCGCACGCCGACCACGTCGTCTACATCCCCGACGTCCATGAGCTGCTCACGCCGGTGCTCACCGTCGTGCCGCTGCAGGTGCTCGCCTACCACGCCGCGGTCCATCTCGGCCGTGACGTCGACCAGCCGCGCAACCTCGCGAAGACCGTCACCGTCGAGTGAATCCACCGTCGGAGGGCGTCATCGGCGTCGGGGTCGACGCGATCGAGATCGCCCGCGTCGAGCGGGCGGTCGAGCGCACCCCCGCCCTGCTCGAGCGGGTGTGGACCGTCGCGGAGCGGGCGCGGTGCACGAGCACGTGTGGCGACCTGCGCCTTGGCGGGCTCGCCGCGCGCTTCGCCGCGAAGGAGGCCGTCGCCAAGGCGCTCGGTACGGGCGTGGCCGGATTCGCCTTCCGTGATGTCGAGGTCGTCAACACTCCCGAGGGCCAGCCGCAGGTCCGGCTGCACGGCGGGGCGGCGGCGCGCGCCGCCGAGCTCGGCGTCGGCGAGGTCCATCTCTCGCTGTCGACGACCGGCGAGCTCGCCGTGGCCTACGCCGTGGCGACCGTGGCCTGACCCTCCGCAGGGCTCCGACGGTCGCGACGGCCCGCCCCGCTCGTCGCCGCGGGCGTTGCTGCGTCCCTGGGCAGGGGTGTGGCCCCGCGGGGTGGCGCGGGGCGGTGGGGTGCGGGGGTGCTGGTGGTGCCGGGGGTGGGGTGGGTTAGAAGGGGACGTCGTCGTCGGGGTGGCTGGTGTCGGGGTGGGGTGGGTCGCCGCGGTTGGGGTGGGGTAGGCCGGTGCCGTGGGGCAGGGTGCGCCATTGCCGGTCGGCGCGTTCGAGGGTGACCTGGCCGGTGGGTGGGTGCAGGCGCAGCTGCCAGCCGTTGGCTTCGGTTTGGCGGTGGTGCCGGCGGCATAGGGCGATGAGCTCGTCGGGGTCATGGCCG
>PWFH01000199.1 GCA_003553795.1 Egibacter sp.
AGCGAGCCGATGGGGCCCCTTATCGATGAGTAGCGCGACAACCACACCGCGGTCTTTCGGGCCGTCAAGGACTTCTGGAGCCGTGCTGAGCGGTGAGGTGATCGCGCGGGTTGGTGATCACGCGTCTGGGATGCGACCTCCGTCAAGGCGCGCGTCGATGGCAGCGTCGTGTCGCGCGCGGTGGTGGTCGCCACCGGGGTGGCCTCCAACGGCCACCGCGAGGTGCTCGGCGACGGGCGTCGGCGAAGCCGACGACGAGGCGTTGCCGACGGCGTCGCAGCACAGCCTGCGCAAGCGCGGCCTGGCCGGAGTCCGGCTCGTGATCACAGGCGCCCACGAGGCGCTTCAAGGCCGCGGTGGCCCAGGTGCTCGCCGGCGCGCGCTGGCAGCGCTGCAGCGTCCACTCCGTGCTCGGGCGTCCCGGCCAAGGTCACCAACGGTCACGCCGCGATGGTCGCGGCCACCATCCGCAGCATCTCCGCCCAACCCGACGCCGCCCGTGAGCAGCTCCACGCCGTCGTCGGCATGCACTCGCGAACAGGCGGAGCATCGCGGCGACGAAGCGCCGCAGCTGCTCGACCCGCTTGAGGCTGCCGACCACCCAGCGGTCGTCGACTTCGGCGCCGTCGTGCACGAGCGCGCGGCGCAAGCCCGACGGCGCCACCGCCGAGCAGCCGGAGGGCGTCGGCGTTGGAGGCGGGCACGCCGAGCCCAGGGTCGGCGACGAGGGGCGCAGCGCTGACCGTGGGCGCGCGCCGCTCACCAGACGGTGTCGAGGCGGTTGCGCAGGTCGTCGTCGTCGAGGTGGGTGTAGCGCACCGTCGCGGTGACGTTGCGGTGGCCGAGCAGGCGCTGGACGGTGTGGAGGTCGAGGCCGGCGCGCAGCAGCTCGGTGGCGTAGGTGTGCCGCCACTTGTGGGGCCGATGGCTCGTGGCCACCCCGGCGTCGTTCCCGGCGCGGACGACCTCGTCGTAGAGCGAGCGCAGCGTGTAGGGGGCCTGCGGGGCGACCGCGCCGGGGTGGGCGAAGACGTAGCGGCTGGCCGGCAGGTGCGGGCGGACCTCTGCGAGGAAGCCGGTGAGGATGCCGGTGAGCGCGACGGGCAGGACGAGGACGCGGTGGCGGCTGTTCTTGCCGATGACCTCGCCGCGGCGGGCGTCGAGGTCGAGGCGGGCGAGCTCGAGGTGGCGCAGCTCGGAGGCCCGCATGCCGGTGTAGCGCAGGGTCGCGACGATCGCGTGGCGCTGGCGGCCGCGGTGATCGGTGAGCCCGGCGAGGTGGCCGAGGATGCGCTCGACCTCGGCGGGGCGGTAGATGTCGGTGTAGGGCGGGGGGGACCCGCGGGGTGGCCAGCGCCGCGGCGGGGTCGGCGTCGATGAGGCCCTCGGCGGTGAGGTGGGCGTAGAAGGCGCGCAGCCCGTGGACGATGGACTGGCGGGTGGCGGGGGCGATGCCGCGTCGGGCTTCCGAGCCGAGGTAGGCGCGCAGGTCGGCGGTGGTGGCCTCGGCGGGGTCGCGGCCCCACCAGTCGCAGAAGCCGGTGACGTAGAGGCGGTAGTTCGACGCGGTCTTGGGGCTGTAGCCGGCGACGTCGACGAGCGCGTCGGCGAAGGCGTCGACGTGCGGCGGCGGGGGACCGGAGCGGCGGGGTCGGCGGGCCATGGCCCCACCCAACCACCGGCGCGACCCACCCGCGCCGATCGCCGCCGCCCGGTTGTGGACAGCGGGCGGGCCGGGCTCCATCCCCGACGGGGCCCGGGTGGCAGGCGGTCAGCGGCGGGTCATGTCCGCCGGTGGGGGCCGGCGTGCCCCGGCCTCCTCCGGCAGGTGGTCCGCGCGCGTGGCATCCAGGCACCACATGCTGGCGCTGTGGCGTCGTGCGGCTCGGGCCTTGACTTCCTCCCGGCCCTGAAGGGCCGGGATTCCTACTGCGCCACCGCGCACATGCGGTGGTCGCCTCGGCGGGTTCCTGCTTCTTCCCCGTCGGCGTCGCCAGCGTGGCGCTGGGTCGGTCTCATGTCGGGTCCACAGGCGTTTTCGATCTCCGCTAGCCCAGCGGCGATCAGGATGTTGCGTGCGGCGTTGCCGTCACGGTCCTGGAGTGCGCGGCAGCAGCCGCACGTCCATGTTCTCACCGACAGCGGTTTGGGGCCGTTGTCGCAGCCGCAGCGGGAGCAGCGTCGGCTCGTGCCCCGAGCGTCCACCTTGACCACGTGGCGGTCGGGGTGGAGCTCGGCTGCTTCTTGCAGGTAGCGGTGGAGGGTGGCCCAGGCGGCGTCGTGGATGGACCGTGCCATGCGGGTGCGGGCGAGACCTTCGACGTTGAGCTGTTCGACGGCGACCACTTGGTTCTCGTGGATCAGCCGCCGAGCGAGCTTGCGGAGATGGTCGGCGCGCAGGTCCCTGACGTTGCGGTGCAGTACCGCGACTGCCTGTCGCTGCTTGCGGTAGTTCGCGGAAGCCTTCTCGCCTTTCTTCGCACCGACCTTTCTCGCGAGCGCTCGTTGGGCGCGCGCGAGTTTGCGTTCGGCGGCGCGCAGATGACGGGGGTTGTTGACCTTCTCGACGGACCCGTCGGCGTTGACGATGACCGCGAGGTGGTGCAGGCCAACGTCGATGCCGGCACCCGGCGAGCCCGCGGGGCCTTCCGGCCGCTGCTCCACAGCGCACACGAAGGAGGCGTAGAAGCGGCCGTCGGGCTCACGGACGATGGTCACCGACGTGGGTGGGGATGGCAGCGGGCGGGACCACGCGACCTTCACCCAGCCGACCTTCGCGAGGTGCACGCGTGCGCGGTCGGAGCCGTCGCCTGCGCCGCGCACACGGAACCCGCGCTGGGTCAGCCGGAAGGCTTGACGGCCGTGCTTGCGGCGCATCCTCGGGGGTTTGGCGCCGTGCTGCCACCAGTTGACGTACGCGCGGTGGGCGTCGCGCACCGCCTGCTGCAACGCGACCGTGGAAACTTCGGAGAGCCACACCCGCTCGGGGGTCTTCTTCGCGTCGGTGATGACGGCGCGGTCGAGTTCGCCGTAGCCGACCTTGACGCCGCCTTGCTCCCACAGGTTGCGGCGCAGCGCGACAGCGTCGTTGTAGACCACTCGAGCGCACCCGAACGTGCGCGCCAACTGCCGCTGCTGCCCTCTCGTGGGGTACAGCCGATAGCGGTAGCGGCGCTCCGAACGCATGTTCCTCAGTCTAACCCTGGGGTGCGACATCCGGCCGATTCCTCCCGGCCCTGAAGGGCCGGGCTTCCTCGGCCACCA
>PWFH01000003.1 GCA_003553795.1 Egibacter sp.
CGCCGCCTCGAGGACAAGCGCGCCCGGGGGCAGACCAAGCGCCTGCGGCGCCGTCCGCAGGGCTGAGTGCCGCCCGGCGGCGCAGGCGGTCTCGCGGGGCGCCCGGCGGCGCAGGCGGTCTCGCGGGGCGCCCAGCGGCGCAGGCGGTCTCGCGCGGCGCCCAGCGGCGCAGGCGGTCTAGCGCGGCGCCCGGCGGCGCAGCGCGCGCCAGCGCTCCTCGGCATCGGCCCAGGCCTCGAGGGGCTGCACGAGCGCGGCGACCTCGGCGACGAGGTCGTGGAGCTCGTCGGTGGCGCCGACGATCGAGAGCGCGCGATCGACACGGCCGCGGGCGTAGTCCATCGCCGACGCGCAGTCCCGCCAGGCCTCCTCGAGCTCGGCGACGCGCCAGGCGGGCATCTGCGGACGGACCGCGTCGATCTCGTCGGCGAGGAGCTCGATGCCGACCTCGAGGGGCGCGCGGGCGCGTCCACGCCCGTCCGGCAGGCAGGACAGCAGCGCCTGCCGCGCCTCCTCGACGCGCTGCGCCTGTGCGGCGAACGCCTCGTGCGCGGCGGACAGCTCGGCGGGCAGGGCCTTGCGTCGCAGCATCACCGCGGTGCAGCGTACCCTCAGCCGGCTGCCGCCCGGCCGCTCGTCATCGGCCGCACGCGGTCGCACCGGTGCCGGCCCGCCCACCCCGCGCGGGCCCGTGAGGAGAGGGCATGACGCGCGAGGACCTCGAGGCCTTCGACCACGACGCCGTGCTGCGCGACGGGCGCACCGTGCGGATCCGGCTCATGCGCGACGACGACCTCGACCGGATGATGGCGCTGTGGTCGCGGCTGTCGGAGGAGACGATCCGCATGCGCTTCTTCGCGCCGCGGACGATGAGCCGCGAGGAGATGCGCTACTTCGTCGAGGTCGACCAGGACCGGCGCTTCGCCGCGGTGGCCGAGTCCGCGGGGCGCATCGTCGGGGTCGTCCGCTTCGACCGGCTGCCCGAGGATCCCTCGACCGCGGAGTTCGCCGTCGCCGTCGAGGACGCCGAGCAGGGCCGCGGCATCGGGACCGCACTGCTGCGCGCCCTCGTGCGCGCCGCCGAGCGTCTCGGCGTGCGCGGCCTCACCGGCGACGTGCTGCGCGAGAACGAGGCGATGCTGCGGGTCATGCGCGACGCCGGCCTCGAGCCGTCCTACCGCGACACCGGCGACGTCGTCGCGACGAGCTTCCGCGCCGCCCCGTCGGCGTCCTACCTCCTCAGCCTCGACGAGCAGCAGCGCATCTCCGCGGTCGCCGCGGTCACCTCGGCGCTGCGGCCAGGCTCGATCGCCGTCGTCGACGCCGACGAGCGCACGCGCTGCGACCTCCTGCTCGCGCGGCTGCGCGCCAGCGGCTTCCCCGGCAGGGTCTCCTGGGGCCTCGACGACCTGCGGGGGCCGCCCGAGCTCGTCGTCGCCTGCGGGCTGCCCAGCGCCTCCGCAGACCTCGCCGAGCGGGCCGGGCAGGCCGGGGCGAGCGCCCTCGTGCTGCTCGCCCCCGGGCAACAGCCTCGTGACGCCAGCGAAGACGCGCTCGAGGTCGCCCGACGCTACGGCCTGCGGCTGCTCGGGCCGCACAGCGCCGGGATCCTCCACAACGCCGAGGACGTGCGGCTGCACGCCACGGCCTCCCCGGCGCTGCCGCTGCCGGGCGGCCTCGCCCTGGTCAGCCGCGCCGGCACCGCCGGGCTCACGCTCCTCGAGGCCGCCGCCCGGCGTGGCCTCGGGGTCCGTGCCTTCACCTGCGTCGGTGACGAGGCCGACCTCGGGGTCATCGACCTCCTGCAGTACTGGGAGGCCGACGAGGCCGTCGACGTCGTCGGCCTCTCCCTCGACGGCCTGCGCGACCCCCGGCGGCTCGGGCGCATCGCCCGGCGCATGGCCCGGGCCACGCCGATCGTCGCCGTCGTCGAGGGCCCCGACCCCCTCGACCGCGGCGACGCGCCCGAGCCGGGCGACGGCGCGCTCGTCGACGCGCTGCTGCGACAGTCGGGGATCATCGGGGTCGACAGCGCCGCGACGCTCCTCGACGTCGCGCGGCTGCTGTCCGCGCAGCCGCTGCCGCGCGGCAAGGGCGTCGCGGTGCTCGCCGACGACGACGACGCGGCCACCGAGGCCGCCGCGGCGCTGCGCGACGAGGGCCTCCAGCCCCACGTCGCCCACCCCGAGCCCGCGGCCCTGCGCGCCCTCGCCGAGGACGTCGACGCCGTCGTCGCCCTGCTCGGCGACGCACCGCCGGAGGGCCTGCTCGCCGCGCTCACCGAGGCGACCGCGGGGCTCGAGCCGGCCGTTCCGGCGCTCGTCGTGCGCACCGGCGCGGGCGCCGCCTCGCGCCTCGAGACCGCCGCGGTGCCGGCGTTCGCCTCGGCCCGGGAGGCTGCGCGCGCCCTCGCGGCCGTCGCGCGCTACGCCCGCTGGCGCGACCGCGCGCCGGCGCGCGCCGCGACCGCCGCCGACCTCGACGCCGAGGCGCTGCGCGCCGTGCTCGACGACGCCGTGGGCGACCGCACGCGGGCCAGCCTCGACGCGCACGCCACGGGCGCGCTCCTCGAGGCCGCCGGGGTCGCGACGACCGGTGGGGAGGGCCCCGCCGACGCCACGGCGCTGCGGGTGCGGCTGCACCACGACCGGGACGTCGGGCCGATCCTCGCCGTCGGCCCGTCGGGGGAGGAGGAGGCGTCCAGGGTCGGTCTGCACCCGCTCGCCGGCCACGACGTCGAGGACCTCCTCGCGGGCCTGCGGCACGACCCGCGGCTCAACGGCGCCGACCTCGAGGAGGTGGGCTACCTGCTCCTGCACCTCGGCGCCATCGTCGAGGTCGTCCCCGACGTCGAGACCCTCGACCTCGACCCCGTGGTCGTCGGCCCGCGCGGCCTCGCCGTCGCCGCCTCGACGATCACCCGCGCCGGGCCGCGGTGAGCCGCGCGCCGCTCAACGCCGCAGGGGTGGAGCGCTGCCGTAGGTGCCGAGGCGCCAGACCCACTCGACGGGCCCGTAGCGGAAGCGCGCGGTCCACCAGGCGCTCAGCACGAGGTTCACCGCCCAGATCGCCGGGACGGCGAGGAACGCCACGACGAGGGGGAGCTCGCCGTAGAGCGCGAGGCCGTAGAACAGCCCGGTCGCGAGGACGCTCTGCAGGAGGTAGTTCGACAGCGCCGTGCGCCCGACGTTGCCGAGCGCGCGCGACACTGCCCCGTCGGGCCGCGCGAGCGCGCCGCGCGTGACGATCGCGGCGTAGCCGAGGGCGAGGACGGGACCGCCGACGACGATGAGGCCCCAGCCGAGGATGCTCGCCGGGGTCGTCGCCGTGGCGTCGCCGGCGAGGCCGACGCCGCCGACGAGGTTGATCGGCAGGCCGACCGCGAGCCCGACGACCGTCCAGCGCCGCAGCAGCGCCATGCGGCCCTCGAGGTCGGCGAGCATCCCACTGCGCACGACCGCGACGCCGAGCAGGCCCATGCCGACGAGCATCGGCAGGATGAAGGCCACACTCGACCACATGAGCGCGAGCTCGTCGAGGCGCTGGCGGAGCATCGCGGGGTAGCTGCCCGAGGTGTAGGCCTGCTCGCTGGCGTCGGCGAGGACCTCGACCTCGGCGACGCCAGCGTCGATCTCGGCCTGCACCTCGGGGCCACCGACCGCCTGGCCGAGGGCGAGCAGCCCGCCACCGGCGAGCATGAGCACGCCGGTGAGGCTGATGAGCACGACGGCCCACACCACGCAGGTGCGCGCCCGGCGACGCAGGAACGGCAGGAGCGCGATGCCGAGGACGACGTAGGGCAGGAGGATGTCGCCCGACCAGATGAGCACCGCGTGCACCGCGCCAATGACCGCGAGCACCGCGAGCCGGCGGACGATGAGTGGCAGGCCCGGACGGCCCCGCTCATCGGCGCGCGCGACCTGGTAGGCGAGGCCGAGCCCGAAGAGCAGGGCGAAGATCGTGATGAACTTCGTCTCGGCGAAGATGGCGATGAGGGTCCGCAGCGCCGCGTCGGCGCCCTCGTAGGCGCCGGGGCGCAGCCAGTCCCCGCCGGCGAAGATCGTGATGTTGACGAGCAGGATCCCGAGGATCGCGAAGCCGCGCACGACGTCGAGCGCGACGATCCGTTGCTCCGCGCGCAGCGGCTTGGTGGCCTGCTGCGTGCTCTCGCTGGCCCCGGGCACGGCGAGCCCTCCTCGATCGGCGCGGGCGCGCCGACCCTAGGGAGGAGGGCCCCGGTGCCTCAAGCTCGTGGGGGTGTCGCGTCCGCGGAGCGCACCCCAGCTGCGAGCGGGCTACGAGGCCGCGCGGTCGAGCGCCTCACGAGCCTTCGCCAGCGCCGCGTCGGTCGCGTCGGGCTCGTGCTCCTCGGGCTCGGTCCCGGTGCTCGAGAACGGCACGGGGGGCATGACCCGGCTGTGCTCGACGGCCTCGTAGAGGGCCTCGACGGCCTCCTGCAGGGCGTTCATCCGTTCTTCGGTCGTCGCCATGTCCTCAACCCCTCCTTCGCTTTCGGGGATCATGGAGTCTTCCCGGCAGCCCCGGGGCGCACGCGTGGCGGTGGTCGCCGCCAGCCGCGAGGCCGGGGCTGCTCGCGTCGGGGCGACGGGACCCGGCCCGCGGGCACCGGCCAGCGCATGGAGACGCCTCGCGCTCTCCCCCGGGGAGCGCGAGGCGCACCGTGAGGTAAGCACCACCCCGTCGCACGGGTCCCGTCGCGATGGCCCCGAGGGGGACAACCCGCAGGTCAGCGCGATGCTGGCGGGGGCACCGTGCTACCGTGACGACGATCTGGAGAGAGGATCACCGTGACTGCCACGGTCGAGTTGCGCCTGCTCGGCTCGTTCCGCGTCGTCAGCGCGGGAGCCGATGTGCGCCAGCCTCCGCCGCGCACCCAGGGCCTGCTCGCCCAGCTCGCCCTCGCCGGCGGCCCGGTCCTGCGTGACGACCTCGCGTGCGCCCAGCTGCCCGACGAGCCGATCGCCGATGCGCGGCGCCAGGTCTCGCAACGCCTCTTCCAGCTGCGGCGCGCCCTGCCCGAGCTGCCCCTGACGAGCGACCTCGACGCGGTCCGTCTCGACCCCGAGCGCTGCCGCACCGACGTCGCCGAGCTCGAGGCCGCCGCCGGCTCGGAGGACCTCGAGACGCGGCTGGCCGCCCTCGCCCGCTACCGCGGACCGTTCCTCGCCGGCGTCGACGGCGAGTGGGCGGCCCAACGGCGACGGGAGTACGAGGACACCTTCCTCGCCCTCGCGCGGGACACGACGCGGCGGCTGCTCGAGCGGCGCCGCCACGACGAGGCGGTCGCCCTGCTGCGCCGGGTCGTCGACGAGTTCCCCCTCGCCGAGCACGACCTCGCGCTGCTCGCCGAGGTGCTCGACACGACCGGCCGTCGCGACGAGGCCCTCACCGTGCTCCAGGGCTTCGTCGACCTCTCCGAGGAGGTCGGGATCCGCCCGCGTGAGCGCACCCTCCGGCTCGTCGCGGCCGTGCGCGAGGGGCGTCCCCCCGGGGACGCCGCCGGGGGCATCGACCCGTCCCCGCAGCCGCCCCGCGAGCTCTGGGAGGCCATCGCCGCGACCGCCTGGAAGGGCGACTTCCGCGATGCCGAGCAGCGGTTGCGCGAGGCCCGACGCGACGGGGAGCCAGCCGAGGACCTGCGCATCGCCGAGGCCCACCTCGCGCTGGCCCGCGATGATGCCGTCCTCGCCTGCGAGCGGCTGTCAGCCTGCGACGACGACGACCCGCGGGTCATGCTCCTGCGCGCGAGCCTGCTGCGCCTCGAGCCCGACGGCGCGGCCGGGGCGGGCCTGGCCGCCCGGGCGCTGCTCGCCACCGGCCTCACCGACGACGACCGCCTGCGCTTCGACGCCCTCCACGAGCTCGCGCGCTCGCGGGGGGTGGCGGGACTGAGCCGCCGGGCACTCGAGTCCACCGACGCCGCGCTCGCACTCGCACGCTCGGGCGGCGGAGCGGCGCGCGTGGCCCGGGCGCTGTACGCCAAGGGCGCGGAGCTGCACCGCCAGGCGCGCTACGACGAGGCCCGCCCGCTGCTGCACGACGCCCTCGCGATCGCCGACCAGCACGGCCTCGCGATCCTCGCCGCGCACGTCAACCACAGCCTCGGCACTCTCGCCAACCTCCAGGCCGACCTCGAGCGGGCGCTGGAGCTGCAGGTCCGCGAGCTCTCCCGCTGGCGCGACCTCGCGCTCGACCGCCACGAGGCGATCGCGCTCTGCGACCTCTCCTCGACGCAGATCAAGCTCGGCGACGTCGGTGCCGCGCTGGGCTCCCTCGACCTCGCCGCGTCACTGGCCGAGGACGTCGGCCACCCCGTCGTGCGGGCGCGGGTGCGGCTCATGCGGGCCTACGCGATGGCCGCCGCCGGCGACACCGGCCACGCCGACGCGCTCGCGCTCACCCACGAGGGCCTCGACCTGCTCGGCAACCTTGCCCAGGACGTCTGGGAGACCGGCGCGCTCTTCACCCTGCGGGGCTACCTGCGCTACGGCGCCGGCGACGCCGCGGGCGGCCTCGAGGACACCGACCGCGCGATCGCCTCCTGGGAGGCGCGCGGGGAGCCCGAGCTCATCCCGCGCGCACTCGCGACCCGGGGCCTGTGTCTTGCCGCGCTCGGCCGCTCGAAGGAGGCGCTCGCGGCCACCGAGGAGGCCGTCCTCACCGTCCTCGAGCGCACCGCGGAGGACGACCACGTCGCGATCTTCCACCACATCCACGGCATGGTGCTCGCCGAGTCCGGCTACCCCGACGACGCCCGCCGCTACGTCGTCCACGCCTGGCGCCTGCTGCGCGACCTGCTGCTCGTGGTCGACCCGGCGCGCCGGCCCTCGGTCCTCACCCGCGACCCCTCGACGCGCCTGCTCGTGCGCACGGTGCGGGAGTGGGGCATCGCCGACCCTGACGAGACGCTGCGCCTCGACCTGCCGCAGCCACCGACGCCCCAGCCCGAGGAGCGCTCGCCGCGACGCACCCACACCCCGGAGGGCGTCGCCCAGCGCCGCGCCGAGCTCGCCGAGATCATGAGCCGCACGACCGCCGAGGGGCTCGCGCGCCCCAACGTCGCCGAGCTCGCGCGGCGGCTCGGCGTGAGCCAGCGCACCGTCAAGCGCGACCTCGCCGCCCTGCGCGGCCTCGCCTCCGACGGCCCCCGCGTGGGCTGAGCCGCCGTCACGCCGGGCGGGCCCGGCACCGGCGCCGTCCGGGCGGGCGCCGATGCCGGCGCTACTCCGCCCAGCCGAGCCAGTCGTCGAGCTCGTCGCCGGCGGGCTCGACGGCGAGGACCCGGTCGAGCCCGTCGACGTCGTCGGGCAGCGCGATGACGTCGAGGAGGCCGTCGGCGACGGCGAGGGTGACGAGCGCCGCGCGGGACCAGCAGCCGTCCTCGTCGGGCAGCCAGGCCACCGCGCAGGCCTCCCCGTCGAGCTCGCCTGCGGTGAGCACGACGCCGGGGTGGCGCTCCCAGACCCCGACGAGGAACGCGCTGAGGGCGGCCGCCCCGTCCCCGGCGCTCTCGGCGCACTCGACGTCGGGCGCGGTCACCGCGAGCGCCCCGTCGACGTCGCGGGCGTTGAAGGCGTCGACGAAGGCGTCGCGCAGCGACTCGGCGACGTGCTCAGCGCGGTCATCGACCCTCGGGGCCGTGTCGTCCTCCAGGGAGATGACGTCGTCGCGGACGATGGAGAGCTGGTCCTCGGCGGGCACCGTGACCATGGCGGCCTCCTCCCTCGGGGGGCGACCCCAGCATGACCGCTCGCCGAGGCGATGGGAAGGGCCACCCGCGCGGGCATGGGGCTGACGTGCCTACCATGGCGGCCATGAGCGGGTTCCTCGAGGCCGTCAACCGTCGCGTCGTCGTCGTTGACGGCGGCATGGGCACCTCCCTGCAGACCGCCGGGCTCACCCCCGACGACTTCGGCGGGCTCGACGGCTGCAACGAGGTGCTCGTGCGCACGCGGCCCGACGTCGTCGCCGAGGTCCACCGCTCGTTCCTCGCCGTCGGCGTCGACGCCGTCGAGACCGACACCTTCGGCGGCGCGCCGTGGGTGCTCGACGAGTACGGTCTCGGCGCCGAGACCGAGGCCCTGGGCGAAGCCGCCGCGCGGATCGCGCGGCAGGCCTGCGACGAGGCCGACCGCCCCGAGGGCCCCTGGGCGCTCGGCTCGATCGGGCCGGGGACGAAGTCGCCGACGCTGTCGCTGGGCAAGCGACGCCCCGGCGAGGACCCCCCGGCGGACTGGATCGACACGCCGACGATGATCGCCGGCTACGCCCGCCAGGCGCGCGGCCTGCTCGCCGGCGGCTCCGACGCCCTGCTCGTCGAGACGGTCTTCGACCTCCTGCAGGCCAAGGCGGCGATCGCCGGCTGCCACGAGGCCATGGCCGCCGAGGGCCGGCGGGTGCCGGTGCTCGTCTCGGTGACGATCGAGGCGACGATCCACACGATGCTGCTCGGCAGCGAGATCGGCGCGGCGCTCGCCGCGCTCGACCCCCTCGACGTCGACGTCATCGGCCTGAACTGCGCGACGGGGCCGGAGGACATGCGCGAGCAGGTGCGCTACCTCTCGCAGCACTCGCGCAAGCCGATCAGCGTCATCCCCAACGCCGGGATCCCCCACCTCGAGGACGGCGAGACGGTCTACCCCCTCGATCCCGCCGGGCTCGCGGCGGCGCACGCGGAGTTCGTCGGCGAGCTCGGCGTCGGCATCGTCGGCGGCTGCTGCGGCACGACGCCGGCCCACCTCGCCGCGGTCGTCGAGGCCGTCGGCGGGCGGGCGCCCGCGCCCCGCGAGCCCGAGCACGAGCCGAGCCTCGCCTCGCTCTACGCGCCCTCGACGATCCGGCAGGACAACACCTTCCACATCGTCGGCGAGCGCATGAACGCCAACGGCTCGAAGCGCTTCCGTGAGCACCTCCTCGAGGGCGACTGGGACGCCGTCGTCCAGCTCGCGCGCGAGCAGGTGCGCGAGGGCGCGCACTCCCTCGACCTCTGCGTCGACTACGTCGGCCGCGACGGGGTGCCCGACGTCGTCGAGGCCGTCGAGCGCCTCGCGACGCAGTCGACGCTGCCGCTCGTCGTCGACTCGACCGAGCCCGACGTCGTCGAGGCGGCGCTCTCGCGCCTCGGTGGGCGGGCGATGGTCAACTCCGTCAACCTCGAGGACGGCCGGGTCAAGGCCGACCGGCTCCTGCCGATGGCCCGGCGCTGGGGCGCCGCCGTCGTCGCCCTCGCGATCGACGAGACCGGGCAGGCCCGCACCGCCGACTGGAAGGTCGAGGTCTGCAAGCGCATCGCCGACCTCGCCGTCGACGAGCACGGCCTCGAGGCCGGCGACCTCGTCTTCGACACCCTCACCTTCCCACTGGGCTCGGGGCAGGAGGACCTCAGAGGCGACGCGATGGCCACCCTCGAGGCGATCGAGCGCGTGAAGGCCGAGATCCCCGGCAGCCACACGATCCTCGGCGTCTCCAACGTCTCCTTCGGCCTGTCGCCGGCCGCGCGCCAGGCGCTGAACTCGGTGTTCCTCGCCGAGGCGCACGCCCGCGGGCTCGACGCCGCGATCGTCCACGCCGGGCGCATCCTGCCGCTGCACCGCATCGACGACGAGGTCGCCGGGATCTGCCGCGACCTCATCTACGACCGACGGCGCGAGGGCTACGACCCCCTGCACGAGCTCATGGCGCGCTTCGAGGGCTACGAGGCCACGGGCACCTCCGCCGAGGAGCTCGCGGCGCTGCCGGTCGCCGAGCGCCTCGAGCGCCGGATCGTCGACGGGGACCCCGACGGGCTCGGTGAGGACCTCGACGCCGCCCTCGCCGAGGGCTACGCGCCCCTCGAGATCATCAACACCCAGCTCCTCGCCGGCATGAAGACCGTCGGGGACCTCTTCGGCGCGGGGCAGATGCAGCTGCCGTTCGTCCTGCAGTCCGCCGAGTGCATGAAGACCGCGGTGGCCCACCTCGAGCCGCACCTGGAGGCGACCGACGACCGCGGCAAGGCCCGGATCCTCCTCGCGACGGTGCGCGGCGACGTCCACGACATCGGCAAGAACCTCGTCGACATCATCCTGTCGAACAACGGCTACGACGTCCGCAACCTCGGCATCAAGCAGCCGATCGACGCGATCGTCGACGCGGCCGAGGAGTTCAAGGCCGACGCGATCGGCCTGTCGGGCCTGCTCGTGAAGTCGACGGTCGTCATGCGCGACGATCTCGACGAGCTGTCCCGCCGCGGCCTCGACGGCTGGCCGGTGCTGCTCGGCGGCGCGGCGCTGACCCGCAGCTACGTCGAGTGGGACCTGCGGCAGCGCTACGCCGGCCCGCTGTTCTACTGCCGCGACGCCTTCGCCGGCCTCGCGGTCATGGACGCCGTCGCCGAGCACAAGGAGCGCCACGGCGCGGCCTTCCGCGACGGCTGGCCCGACGACTGGGGCCGCGAGCCGGTGCCGCCGCGGGTGACCTCCGGCGGGGGCTCCCGTCGCGGGGACACCAGCGAGGTCGCCCGCTCCGAGGTCGCCCGCGACGTCGCCGTGCCCGAGCCACCCTTCTGGGGCAGCCGTGTCGTCCGGGGCCTCGCGCTCGACGACATCGCGGGCTTCCTCAACAAGGTCGCGCTCTTCCGCAACCAGTGGGGCTTCAACCGTGACGGCACCGAGGAGGCCGAGGCCGCGCTGCGCGAGACGATGGCGCTGGCCCGGGCCGAGCAGCTGCTCGTGCCCGCCGTCGCCTACGGCTACTTCGCCTGCGCCTCCCACGGCAACGACCTGCTCGTCTACGCCGAGCCCGATGCCGCCGAGCCCGCCGCGCGCTTCCGCTTCCCCCGGCAGTCGAGCGAGCGCCGCCTCTGCATCGCCGACTTCTTCCGCGACCTCGACAGCGGTGAGCGCGACGTCATCGCCCTGCACTGCGTGACGATGGGACCGCGGGTCTCCGAGCGCGCCGCCGAGCTCTTCGCCGCCGACCGCTACCGCGAGTACCTCTTCCTCCACGGCCTCGGCGTCGAGATGGCCGAGGCGCTCGCCGAGCGCTGGCACCAGCGGGTTCGTGCCGAGCTCGGCATCGACGGCGACGACGCCGAGACCGTCGAGGGGCTCTTCCGGCAGGGCTACCGCGGCAGCCGGTACTCCTTCGGCTACGCCGCCTGCCCCGACCTCGAGCAGCGCGCGCCGCTGCTCGACCTCGTCGGCGCCGAGCGCATCGACGTCGCGCTCTCCGAGGAGTTCCAGCTCGTGCCCGAGCAGTCCACCGACGCGCTCATCGTCCACCACCCCGAGGCGAAGTACTTCAACGCCAAGTGAGGGCCTGAGCCGCCCCTGCGTGCGCTAGGCGCATACGCGCGGCCCCGTGCCCGGCCTCTCCCCCGCCGAGTGGCGGATCCAGGCGCTGCCAGCGACACGAACCGCCACTCGATGCCGCGTGACGAAACACACGTGCACGGCACCGTTACCCGGTGTTGACCTCTCGCGAGCACGGTCGACGGGGACGACGACCCACACCGTGGGAGGTGAGTGGGATGAGCCGCGAGGACCACTGGCTCGACGAGATCGACGCGATGACGGGACAGCTGGCATGGAGCGCCAGCCACCCGCACATCGCCCGGCAGGAGACCGTGAGCCTGCTCTACGACCGCCTCGAGGCCGCGCAGGCGGAGCTCGCGAGGCTGCAGCGCTCCGACAGCATCGACCTCGACGCCGCGTGAGGCGCCCCGGTCGCGCTCACGCGAGGAGCTGGAACGCTCCGGAGGCCGTCAGCCACGCGCCCCCGGCGAGCACGAGCAGGCCCGCGAGCAGCGGCACCGACGAGGCGAGGCGGCCGAGCGTCGGCTTCGCGCTGGCCTCGAGCAGGGCGCGCCCGCGACCCGCGGCGAGCCCGACGAGCGCGATCGTCGCCGCGAGGCCCACGGCGAAGCCCGCGACGAGCGCGAGGCCGAGGCCGGGCCGGCCGGCGAGCCACGTCGTCGCGAGCACGAGCAACGCCGACGGCGACGGCAGCAGCCCACCGGCCGCCCCCACCGTCGCGATGCCGCGCCACGACAGCGGCGTGTGGGTCCCCGCGTGGTGACGGTGCCCGTGGCCGGTGTCGCGTCCGCCCCGTGGCCCCGCCGCGTCGGCGGACGGGGGCCCACGGCGGCGCCGTAGCATCCCCGCCCCCACCGCGAGCAGGAGGGCGCCGGCGGCGAGGGTGAGCAGGCCCCCCGCCGCGGCACCGAGGTGGGGTGACCAGGGCAGCGCGACGAGGGTGGCCGCGAGCACGAGGGTCGTCGCGACGTGCATCCCCGCGACGACGGCACCGAGGGCGAGGGCGTGACGCGGCCTGCCCCCTCCCCCGGCGACGTAGGCCCCGGCGGCGACCTTCGCGTGCCCTGGGGCGAGGGCGTGGGCGGCGCCGACGGCGACCGCGGAGGCGACCGCCACGAGGGCGGCCACGCCGCCGAGGTCGACGTCGGCGAGACCGACGAGGCGGTCCTCGACCCAGGAGCCGCCGGGCGGTGACCACGCCGCGAGCGCCTCGACGCCACTGCGGGCCTGCCCCTCGAGGAGGTCGATCGCATGGACGGGGGCGGCGTCAGTGAACACCGCGACGACCTCCGGCCCATCCCCGCCGACGAGGCCGACGGTGCGGTACCCGGGCTCGAGGTCGTGCAGCAGCGTGATCTCGACCTCGACGACGTCGACCGGCTGCGGGCAGTCGAAGGTCGCGGTCACGCCGTCGGCGAAGGCGTCGTCGGCGACCTCGAGGCGCCGGCCGCAGGACCGGTCGTCCTGGCGCACGGCGATCCCGCCCTCGAGGGCCCCGGCCAGCCGTGGGTCGGCGCTCGCGGCGCGGCGCTCGGCGCCGTCGAGCGGGTCGGGGCCGACCGACCACAGGAAGGCCTCGCTCGTGCCCTCCCCGACGATGCCGAGGTCCTCGGCGAGCGCGGCGACGTCGTCCTCCGGGGCCGTCCAGGCCACGGTCACCGTCGATCCGTCGGCCTCGAGCAGGGCGGTGGGAGGCGGCCCGGGACCGAAGGGGTGGGCGCTCGCGACGCCGGGAGCGTGGGCGGCGAGCAGGAGGGCGAGCAGCGTCACGAGCACCGCGGCCGCACCGGGGCGCGCACGCAGCAGCATGCCCTGAGTGTGCCCGCCACGCGCCCAGGGTGCCGGGGAGCTCGGTGGCCCCGGGGCTCGGTGGACCCCGGGGCTCAGAGCCCCCAGCGGCGGCGGTGCCAGCGCCAGGCGGAGTCGACGATCGCGTCGAGGTCGGTCCAGGCCGGCTGCCAGCCGAGCAGGCGCGCGGCGCGCTGGCGGGAGGCGACGAGCGTCGCCGGGTCACCGGGGCGCCGCTCGGCGTCGGCGGCGGGAACCGTGCGCCCGGTGACGCGCTCGGCGGCGGCGATGACCTCGCGCACGGTGAAGCCGCTCTCGCTGCCGAGGTTGCAGACGACCTCGCGCTCGTCGTCGAGGGCGTGCAGCGCGGCGACGTGGGCGCCCGCGAGGTCGGCCACGTGGATGTAGTCGCGCACGCAGGTGCCGTCGCGGGTGGGGTAGTCGGTGCCGAAGACGTCGATGCGCTCCCGCCGGCCGGCGGCGGCGGCGAGCACGAGGGGGATGAGGTGGGTCTCGGGGTCGTGGTCCTCGCCGCGCTCGGGCGTCGCCCCGCAGGCGTTGAAGTAGCGCAGCGCGGCGTAGCGCAGCCCGCGCAGCTCGGCGAGCCACGGCAGCGCCCGCTCGACGGCGAGCTTCGAGGCCCCGTAGGCGTTCGTCGGCTCGGTCGGCGCGTCCTCGGTGATCGGGACCGAGCGGGGCTCGCCGTAGACCGCGGCGGTCGAGGACAGCACGAAGCGGTCGACGCCCGCGACGATGAGCCACTCGAGCATGCGCAGCGTCGCGCCGGTGTTCACCGCGAAGAAGCGCTCGGGCGCCTTCATCGACTCGCCGGCCTCGATGAGCGCGGCGAAGTGCAGGCAGGCATCGACACCACCGGACAGCGCCTGGGCCACCGCCCCTGCGTCGTCGGTCGCGCCCTCGACGAAGGCCGCGCCGTCGGGGACGAGCTCGCGGTGACCTCGGCTGAGGTCGTCGAGGACGACGACGTCGTGGCCCTCGGCGAGCAGCGCCGCGGCGGTCACCGAGCCGATGAACCCTGCGCCGCCCGTGACGAGCACCCGCATCAGTGCCCTCCTCCCTCGATGTCGACGACGACCTCCGCGCCGGCGGCAGCGTGGCAGACGTAGACCCCCGGCGTCGCCCCGGTGGCCATCGCGAAGCCGCGGACGACCCCGGCGCCGACCGCCTCGGCGACCTCGGCCTCGACGAGCGCGAC
>PWFH01000160.1 GCA_003553795.1 Egibacter sp.
ATATTTCTAACATTTCATAATGAAACACATATGATTTCAATCACGGATTACAAAAAGCATGTTTTCTATAAGTGGACTTAATTGGACTTAATTGGACTTAATTGGACTTAATAAAAAAATTATATTTCTAACATTTCATAATGAAACACATATGATTTCAATCACGGATTACAAAAAGCATGTTTTCTATAAGTGGACTTGAAATGGACTTAATTGGACTTAATTGGACTTAATTGGACTTAATAAAAAATTTATATTTCTAACATTTCATAATGAAACACATATGATTTCAATCATGGATTACAAAAATCATGTTTTTTTATAATGGACTTAGTTTTGGAGTTTATTGACTTGATAATCTTGAGTTCAGAGTAGTAATAGTACAATCAGATGGTAAGGTTTATATGATTTGACTTAAATCAATATATTTTTGTATTGCCTCTTCTTTTATAAAAAAGCAACAACTTTAGATTGTTTGGAAGAAACGTATCGGGATGATGAAAACAACACCCAAAAAATGTACTTACTGACCCTTGATATCCCCCAGTGTAGGGTGTCACACAGAGTAAGAAGTACAATTTCATTCACGGATTCATACACCACATCTTCCAACCAAATAAAATATACGATAATATAAAAAAATCAAGGATCAAATACCTCTATTTCTATGACTAAAGATTTTGCATCCTCGATGACTAGAGAAGACTCGGAAAAGAGTGCTCCTCGAATACCGACGAATAATTTATATGAGAGTGCCAGATCATCGAGTTTTGGCGAGAGAAATACTTCAAAAAGGAATACTTCAAAAAGAAATACTTCAAAAAGTAATACTTCAAAAAGGAATGCTTCAAAGCTACCAAAGATAAGTGACTTTAAATTTGGGTTCGAATATGAAGCGCTCGTCGGGATCAATATGAATGCAGAGACGAATGCATTGTTGGAGAAGCTGACGGCACAGATATTGGGTGCGATCAACGATCCCAAAACAAGAGAATCGATCCATTGCAAGAATATCATAGAGCTGACGATGGAGAACATGAAGTTAAAATGGCGCAAGAAGTCTTTCCTCGCGGATTTCATCATCCGGTATATGTTTGTCCTTCTCTTGAACTCGTCGAGCCGCCAAACTTTCCAATTTGCACCTGAATATCATAATGATCTTGATGTGTGCGTCCCGAAGATGTTAGATGATAAGGACACCGGTAAAGATACAGTATGTGATAAAGATAATTGTTGGACCGTCACGTCGGATTCTTCTGTCAGGACGGGAGATGATTTGCGTGTCTATTCAAATGATCATCACTCTGTAAAGAAAGCCTATAATGTCGAGAACGAGAAGACTCTACTTGAGAGTATCGAGATTGTTTCACCAATCTTGAAGTGGAGAGACCTGACAAAAAAGAGATATAGTAGATCTGCGAGTAACTCAAATAAATCTACGAGTAACTCAAATAAAAATAACACACAAGGGATTGTACCGAGTTTCCACTATGTATTGGATGATGCTCTCAAGGCGAATGGTCTATTCGAGTATTACAACAACAATTATACGTCGAACCATATTCATCTCTCTCTCAATGATACTTTCAAGGACCCATGCAATGTGGTAGACATAGCGATGGCGTGGTGGTATTTTGAGCCGTTGTTCTTTTCGATCGTGGCGCCTTTCCGGACGAACAACAAATATTGTAAGAGTTTTAGTGATCAGATCAAGTCAAATATCAATATAGTAGACAAGGTAAAAAATGTAGGAAACATACATTCTAGGATGTTCGAGACGACGAGTTTACAATCTTTGGAAGCCAGATATGATGACGATCCTGACTCGATTCGTGATTTTGTGACCAAATATTTCCAAGGAGATGATCGTTTTTGTGCATTGAATCTTTCGAATATGTATACTATTGGGACGATCGAAGTGAGGTTGAAGCATGGATCGACCTCTTCATTGGAGAATGTGATGTGGATGAAGTTGATGGCTTATTTCTTTTATGCGGCGTTGGTGAATGAGTCTGTGACGACGATAGACCTAGAATTATCGGGAGTGGATCGACCTATCCCTTTTAGAGACTTGTCTAGCCGATTGAATAGGTTGAATGATGCTGGTATGTTGAACAAGTTGAAGGATACGGTGGTGAAGAAGAGGAATCTGATCTATTTGTTTTCTTACTTTGAGATGTTTATGAGGATGGGGACTAGTAGGTTATCATCTTCGATACGGAAGGATGTGGATGATTGTCTGTCTTTTTGGAGAGATCGACTTGTAAGAGAGGATGAGATGAAGTATGCATATCTGACGAGAACGATATTGGATAAATTTCGGTTGAAGAATCCAGTGGAGAATCTGTTGAAGAACATTTATGTGGGGGCAGTATCTGGTGTTTTGATAGCATCATCTTTATACGATACCACCAATCTTGCACGTACTTTGCGCGCTCTATAAATGAAGTCTTAGAGTGTATGTATGATGAGAGTGAAAGTGATATTTTTCAACCATTCATGTTCATGAGATATGTGGACATAGTGATATCTTTGAGTAGATCATCTGTGACGGAATTCAATGCGGGTTCGCTTGTCAATATTTTTGCGAGAGTGTTCTCTTTCGTCGATCGTAATTGAGTAGCGATATATTTGAGGAATGCGATCATAGATTGTCTATCATTGGAAAGAGATGTTGGTATATCGATCGTATAATTGTTATTTGAATCAATGAATTTATGATTCTGTTGTTCGAGAGTGATGAGTATCTCTGTGATTTGGTCGATATGTTCATTCATTTTTTTATAGAGTTTGCCAGATATTTTATGGGCGTGATATTCTTTCGTGGTCCAATGAAAAATCCTTATACGTTGTGCGACATTTATGAGTTGTTGTGATACATAGTACCATATCGATGTTTTTGTATTATTAGTTTCATTGTTTTTGACATCTTTGGTGATGCGTTTCTGAGATGTGCTCATATCTTTAAAAAGTTATTTTCTATAATGAATGATGATTTTTATTATGATGAATATCGTGAATGGAGGTGAAATTAGTGTTGGACCACATCTATTGATAGTACGTGTCATTCATGTCGAGAACATCATTATTATCAACCGGAATCGTACTCACTCACTCACTCACTCAATCACTCACTCAATCACTCACTCAATCACTCACTCTATCACTCACTCAATAAAAATTGAATAGAAACTAAATAAAAAAGTTTTTTTGTTTTTTTGTTTTTTTG
>PWFH01000027.1 GCA_003553795.1 Egibacter sp.
CCGCCGCCGAGGAGGCCGCCGAGCGCGTGCAGGTCGCGCTCGTCTTCCCGACGACGCTGCTGACCCTGCCGGCGTTCGTCACCGCGATCGTCCCGCCGCTGCTGTGGACGGCCTTCGCGACCTGAGGTGCCGTGCCGGACGGGGCCACAGGTATGGCGCATCGGTCTACACTGCTGGCTCCCAAGGAGGCGCGCCATGCCGCGGACCTATGACGACCTGAGCGTGATCCGCCACGACGACGCGGAGGCCCTCGGGCGCGCGACCGCGACGCGCTTCGCCGAGGAGGTGCGAGCGAGGCTCGCCACCCAGTCCTCAGTCGGGGTGATCGTGCAGACCGGCGGCTCCCAGCGCCCGTTCTACGACGCGCTCGAGGGCATCGAGCTCGACTGGTCGCGCATCGACGTCTTCCACCTCGACGAGTACGTCGGCATCCCCTCGGACCATCCGGCGTGCTTCGGGCGCTGGATCCGCGAGCGGGTGGTCGAGCGCTTCGGGGCGCGGACCTTCCATGCCTTCGACAGCGAGGCGGGCGACGCTGCGGTCGAGGCGGTGCGCTACGGCGAGGTCCTGCGGTCCCATGCGCCGCAGATCTGCGTGATGAGCGTGGGCGAGCAGGGGCAGGTGGCCTTCGTCGAGCCTCCCGCGGAGTTCGCGACGCTCGAGCCGGTCACGATCGTCGAGCTCGCCGAGAGCTCGCGGCAGCAGCAGGTGCGCCAGGGGTTCTTCCCGTGCTACGAGGACACGCCCGCCGCCGCCTGGACGATGACCGTCCCGGCCCTGCTGAGTTGCGAGCGCGTCCTCGTCACCGTGCCGGAGCGCCGCAAGGCCGAGGCGGTGCGAGCGACGCTCGAGGGGTCCGTCAGTCGGGCCGTCCCGGCGTCGATGCTGCGACTCTGCCCCCGTGCGGAGCTGCACCTCGACGCCGACGCGGCCTCGTTGCTCGCAGGCTGACCGTCCCGCCCGGCCCTACGCTGCGAGGAGGTCGAGCACGTAGGCGACCTGCCCGCGCACCGAAGGGTCGTCGGTCGGCAGCTGCGCATCGAAGACCGCCCCACCGATCGTGAACCCCCACACGCCGAGCCGCTCCATCGCGCGGATCTGCTCGGGTGTCTGGATGCTGCCGGCGGTGATGAGCGGCACGTCGACGGCACCGGCAACGGCCTCGACGAGCGCCTCGACGTCGCCGTCGTGGCGGTAGGCGAGCAGGTCGAGGCCGCCGACCCCGGGGATCGCCGCAAGGTCCCGGGCGCTGGCGACGATCTCCTCGATGCTGCCCCGTAGCTTGCTGGGATGCCCGACGACCGTGCCAGGGAACGGGCAGTAGACGATGCCCGACCCCGCGAGCAGCGGGGCGACCTGCGTGGCGCGCGTGCCGCCGAGCAGCCAGTCGGCGCCGATCTCGAGGGCAGCCCGGGCGGAGCGCAACTCGTCCTCCGGGCGCTCGCTCACGACCTCGAGCATCACGGTCTTGCCGTCGGCGTGCATCTGCTTGGCGAGCGTCGTGAGCTCCTCGACCGGCAGTCCGATGTCCTTGAAGCCGACATAGCTGAGATCGAGGGAGCGGACCTCCTCGTAGGCCTCGCGCGCGTGGGCGACGGTGGCGTCGTCCTTGGTGAGCATGAAGATGAACTCCACGACGTGGCTCCTTATGGGGGCAGGGGCGCTACTTCCAGAAGCGCGCCTCGAGGGTCGAGTAGAGGTCCTGGTAGGTGCCGTAGCTCTCGTCGTATGCGGCCTTGTTGTTGGGGTCGGGCTCGAACTCGTCGCCGAGCTCGACGACGCGCTCGGCGGCGTCGTCGAGGGAGGCGAAGGTTCCCTCGGCCACGCCGGCGAGCATCGCCGCCCCCAGGGCGGTGGCCTCAGGGTTCGCGAGGGTCTTGAGCAGACGGCCGGTGGCGTCGGCCTTCATCTGGAGCCACAGCCGGCTCTTCGCCCCGCCACCGACGACGCGGACCTCTTCGCCGCCGATGCCCATCGCGTCGAAGCGCTCGATGATGTCGCGGAAGCCGAACGTGCAGCCCTCGAAGAGCGCGCGGGTGAAGTGGTGCTGGTCGTGCTTCATCGAGATGCCGAAGAACACCCCTCTGGCGTTGCCATTCCAGGAAGGGGTCATCGCGCCGCTGAGGGCCGGGAGGAAGACGAGCCCCTCCGAGCCCGGCGGGATCGCCTCGGCCCCAGGGGTCATGTCCTCGTAGCCGAGCTTGGCGATGTTGTCGGAGAACCAGCGCACGCTGCCGCCGGAGACGAACCCGGGGTTCTCGATGAGCCAGAGCCGCTCGTCGGCGTGCGCGTGGGTCTCGACGAGCTTGGTGTCGTCGAAGACCGGGGCGTCGGCGGCGACGGCGACGGGCTCGGCGGTGCCGGTGATGTCGCAGACGAGATGCGGACGCACGAGGCCGGCGCCGAGACAGGCGCCGTGCTCGTCGCCGCAGCCGACGACGACCTTCGTCCTGGTGGTGAGCCCGAGCTCCGCGGCAGCCTCGCTCGTGAGCGTGCCGGCGACCTCCCGTGCGGCGGCCACCCGGCCCAACCGCTCACGGTCGAGGTCGGCGAGCTCGAGCATGCGCGGTGACCAGTCCTGTTCGCGCACGTCGTAGAGCATGCTCGAGGAGGCGTTGGAGAAGTCGACGACGGCCTCGCCGGTGAGCCGGTGGACGACGTAGCTGCCTGGCAGCAGCAGCGCTTGCGCCTGCGCGTAGACCTCCGGCTCACGCTCGCGCAGCCACAGGATCTTCGGCGCGACGTGGGAGGAGTCGAGATTGAGCCCGGTCAGCGCGAAGAGCTCTGCCTCGCCGATGCGCTCACCGAGCGCGGCGGTCTGCTTCTCGGCCCGGCGGTCGAGCCAGAGGATCGCCGGGCGCAACGGCCGACCGTCCGAGCCGACGGCGACGACCCCGTCGACCTGACTGGCGAAGCCGATCGTGCCGATCTCGTCGCGGGTCACCCCCGAGCGCGCGAGGAGTTCGGCGAGGACGTCCTTGAGCGCTCCGATCCAAGCCTCGGCGTCCTGATCGGCCCAGCCGGGCTCGGGATAGGCGACGTCGTAGCTGCGCGCCGTCTCGGCGACGCTGACGCCGTCAGGGTCGACGAGCACGCCCTTGAGACTCTGTGTCCCGACGTCGAACCCGATGACGTGTGCCATGGCGTGCTCCGTTCTCTGCGGCGGTGGTGCCCGTGGGCGGGGTGGTCAGTCCGCGGCGATGCCTTCGGCGGGTGCGCCCGCCGG
>PWFH01000037.1 GCA_003553795.1 Egibacter sp.
CCGAGGCGCGTCCCAGCGGCAACGTAGGACAGCGTCACCGCCGGGCGGACGTCGTCGATCGTCTCGAGCCCCTCGGAGAGGTGCTCGCAGTTGTCGAAGTCGAAGAGGACGACCGGCCCCTCCACCGGCACGAAGACGTACCGCGCAGGGTTGCGCAGCATGAAGACCTGCATGTTGCGGCTGCCCGTGGCGTAGCGGAGGTTGACGGGATCGACGAGCACGCAGCTGCCGTAGCCGAGTCGTGCGAGCTCACCGCGGAGGCGGGCCAACCGGTGGGCCCGCAGGGCGGGCAGGTTCACCTCACTCTTCGCCTGGCGGATCCCTGCCGGCGTGTGCATCAGTCGATCCACTCCTCGACGAGGTCGCGGTGCTCGGCGATCCAGGTCTCCGCGCCCTCGACGGGGTCGCCGGTCCCCTCGATCTCGGCCATGAGACCCGAGAGCTCGTCACCGGTCATGAACCAGTTCTGCAGCCAGCCGAGGACCTCGGGGAAGTCCTCGTCGAAGCCGACGCGGTGGAAGAAGAAGATCTCCTCGGGATCGCCGAAGACGTTCTCGGGGTCCTCGAGGTAGCGGATGTCCCACGCGGACCAGGCCCAGTGCGGGTCCCACATCGCCACGGCGACGGGCTCCTCGTTGCCGTAGGAGACGTCGAGCTCGGTGAGCATCGCCGGCTCGGAGGACTCGACCTGCTCGACGTCGTCGAGGCCATAGACCTCGAGGGCGTCGTCGATGAGCCCGGTGAGGCTCGCCCCGGCGTCGATGCCGACGATCTGGCCGACCTCGGCGAACGCGGGGTCGTCGACGAGGTCGGTCATCGTCTCCGCCTCGACGTAGGTCGGCACCGCCACCCCCAGGGAGGTGCCCTCGTACCACGGGCCGTCGACGACGATGTCGTCCTCGAACTCATCGACGAGGTGGGCGTCGGTCGTCGGCAGCCAGAGCTCGAGGCTCACGTCGAGCTCGCCGCCGGCCACCCCGGCGAAGTTCGGCGTCTTGTCGAGGAGCTCGAGCTCGACGTCGTAGCCTTGTCCCTCGAGCAGCAGGGCCCACATGTTCGACACCGCGACGTTCTCGGCCCAGTTGAAGAGGCCGATCGTGAGCTCACCGGCGGAACCGGTCTCGGTGTCCTCGGCGGCGGCCCCAGCGTCCTCCGCGGCGTCCGCCTCGGCCTCGTCGACGAGCGCCTCGTCCTCCGCACAGGCAGCCGCGAGGACGGGCAGGGCGAGCAGGAGTGCGAGCAACGCGAGCAGGCGGTAGCGCGAGATCGCCGTGGGGCGAGCGGATCGTGGGGTGGGCATCCATGGTCTTTCGTATGTGTCCCATCCTGCGGAACAGATCGAAGCGCTTTACGGAACCGTTGAAGCACCCCCGAGCGAGGGTGTCAACTCCGCCCGCGGGGACCCCGGCGGCTCGGCAGGGTCTTCCGACCCGGCTCGCGGGACCTTCAGGCCCAGAGCGAGCGGGGGATGCGCGCCTCGCGCAGCTGCCCCGAGAGGAGGTCGGCAGCGGCGCTGAGCTCCGCCCCGAGCGCAGCCTCCCGGGCGGGATCGAGACGGTGGGAGGGCACGCTCGCGCTCACCGCCGCCCACGCGGAGTCGTCGAGGTCGCGGACCGGCGCCGCGAGCGACGACAGCCCCTCCTCGAGCTCGTCGCGCTCGACGGCGAGCCCGGCGCGCGCTACGCGCACGAGCTCGTCGCGCAGCACCTCGGGGTCGGTGACGCTACGCGCGGTGAGCGCCGGCAGGCCACCGGCGAGCACGGCCTCCCGCACCCCGTCGGGGGCGGAGGCGAGCAGCACCTTGCCGCTCGCGCTGGCGTGGGCGGGCAGCCCGCGACCGCCGACGTCGGCGCCGGCGAGCACCCGGGAGCCGTGCGCCTGCTCGAGCGCGTGGACGAGCCCCCCGCGCAGCACGGCGAGGGCGACGGTCGCACCGGTGCGCTCGGCGAGGCGCTGCAGCACCGGCCGCAGCACGGGGACGAGCTCGAGCTCGGGGAAGGCGGCCTCGCGCAGACGCAGCAGGGCGGGACCGAGCCGGTAGCATCGCGCCACGGGGTCGTAGGTCACGAGCTCGTGGTGCGCGAGCGAGGAGAGCAGCCGCGAGACCGTGCTCTTGGCGAGGCCGAGACGACCGGCGAGGGCCGTCACCGACAGCGGCTCCGGCTCGGAGCCGATCAGCAGGAGGAGCCGGCCTGCACGGTCCACCGACTGGATCGCCGGGGCACCCTCGCTCGCCATGACCGGCAGGGTAGCGCCAGGGACCGCACACGCGTCCCCGCGGCGGACCCACGACGACACGGTGGCAGGAGCGGCGATGCGCAGGGTCTACACCGACGAGGACGCCTCCCTGGAGCCGCTCGCGGGCCGGACCGTCGCCGTCCTCGGCTACGGCTCGCAGGGCCACGCCCACGCCCTGAACCTCCGGGACTCGGGTATCGACGTCGTCGTGGGGCTGCGTGAGGGCTCACCCCGCCGCGCCGACGCCCGCGCCGACGGCATGGCGGTCGCCGCGCCCGCCGAGGCGGTCGCCCGAGCCGACGTCGTCGCCCTGCTCGTGCCCGACGACGTCGCCGCGGAGGTGTTCGAGGGCGAGGTGCGCGCAGCGATCGTCCCCGGCGCCACAATCGTCGTCGCCGACGGCTACGCGGTGCACCACGGCGAGCTCGTCGTCCCCTCCGCCGTCGACATCGTCATGGTCGCGCCCAAGGCCCCTGGCGCGCTGCTGCGCCGGGCCTACGTCGAGGGCGTCGGGGTGCCGGCGCTGCTCGCCGTCGGTGAGGAGGCCAGCCCCGAGGCCCTCGGGCTCGGCCTGGCCTACGCCCAGGCGATCGGCACGACCCGTGCGGGAGCGATCGCGACGACCTTCGCCGAGCAGACCGTCGCCGATCTCTTCGGCGAGCAGGCGGTCCTCTACGGAGGGCTCGGCGCGCTCGTGACCGCAGCGTTCGAGACGCTCGTCGCCGAGGGGTGCGCACCGGAGGTCGCCTACCTCGAGTGCGTCCACGAGCTCAAGCTCGTCGTCGACCTCCTCTACGAGGGCGGCCTGCCCCACGTCCACGCCTCGGTCTTCGACGTCGTGGCCTACGGCGGTGCGACCCGGGGGCCGCGCATCGTCGACGGGCAGACCCGCGAGCGCATGGCCGAGGTGCTCGCCGAGATCCGCGACGGGCGCTTCGCCGCGGAGTGGGCCGACGAGCGCGAGCGGGGCCGACCGACGTTCGGAA
>PWFH01000201.1 GCA_003553795.1 Egibacter sp.
AGTCGGGGCCGCAGAAGACGCTCAGGTGCGTGCGGCTCTCCCCCGCCTCGAGGTCGACGCCGACCGCCCCGACGTTCGGGCCGATGACGTCGATGGGCTGGCCCTCGGTCGGGGCGTCGTTGGCGAGCGTGACCGTCGTGCGCGCCGTCGCGCTGCCGTCCTCGGCGAGCCACACGGTGTGACGGACGTCGCGGTCCATGTAGAAGTCGAGCTTGTTCGCCCCGACGTTGTTGCCGACGACGGCGAGCAGCCCGCCGTCCTCCGGCGAGGCGAGCCGGCCGCTGATGCCGACGTCGTCGAAGACCGCCTGCTCGTCGGGGTCCTGGCTGTGAAAGCGCATGTTGCCGCCGGCGGCGACGTCGATGAGCGCCTCGGCGGCGGGCACCGGCCGGTCGGCCACGCCGGGGCCCAGGACCTCGGGGATCGTCGCCTGGGCGACGTCGCCGAGGATCTCCTTGCGTTCGGGCGAGTCCGGCAGCAGCGCGTAGGCCTCGTTGGCGACGAGGTCGACGACGGTCTCGGAGGTGACCTCGCCGACGTCGGGGATCTCCACCGCCCCGGTGACCGCGAGCATCGCCTCGAAGACCTGCGGGTCGGCGAGGATCGTGCCGTCGAGGTCCTCGCCCTCCTGGTAGGCGTAGAGCTCCTCGAGCACCGACGCGGCGGTCGGCACGTCGGGGGTGAAGTTCGCGTTCTGGGCGAAGCCCGCGCCGCCGAAGCGGCGGTAGCGCTCCTCGAAGTCCTCCGAGGGCGGCTCGGGCCCGTCGACCGGCAGGGTCGTGACGTTGATGATCGACTGGAAGTCGGTGAAGTCGAGGTCGCCCTCCTCGACGGTGAGGATCGCGTAGGCGCCGATGAACCCGCCGGTGCCGCGCAGCTCCGCGGGGTTCTGCGCGCCGAAGAAGTACCGCCGGGTCTCGTCGAGGCCGAGGAAGGACGGCAGCGCCTCGGAGAGCACCGCGGCGTCGCCGAGCAGCGGCTCTGCCCAGCCGAGCTCGGTCGTGAGCTGCGCGCGGGCCTCGGCGACCTGCCCGACCAGGCCCTCGGACGGACTGGCCTCGACGACCTCGCGGGCGGCGACGAGGTCGTCGTGGGCCTCGGCGAGGACGGGCGCGACCCGGTCGATCGCCTCGACGGGGATGCGCCCGCCCCGCGGCGCGAGCGTGCCGAGGCCGTCGGGCAGCTCGAGCGTCGCGGCGGCGACCCGCTCGCCGGCGCCGGCGACCGCCGCGGCCGACCCGGCCACCGCCCGGCTCGTGCGCAGGTTGTGCCCGACGATCGGCACGACGTCGAAGGGGCGCACGACGGGGTTGGAGAGCCGGCGGTGCGCCGCCTCGGCCTGCGCCGCCGAGGCGTTGAAGGCTGCCAGCGCCTCCTCGCCGTCGAAGCTCGTGACCGCCTGCGCGCCGTCGGTCAGCGAGCCGCGGGCGGCGAGGAGCTCGCCGCGCGCAGCGATGACCTGCCAGCCGGTGAACAGCCCAGCGAGGAGCGCGAGCGCGGCGAGGCCCATCAGGCCCCGGACGACCCACTGCATGCGCCGGCTGCGGCTGCGGCGGCGCAGTCGCAGGGGTGGGGACGCCCCGCCGGAGGAGGCGCGGGATGACCGGCGGTGGGTGCGACTGCGATGGCTCGGCATGGGCCTCGTGGGAGGGCGGTCACCCTCGGCGGCGGCTGGTCAGCCCAGGCTACGTCGCGTGCCGGTCCCGAGGGCATCACCTACGCTGCCCTTGGCGGGCCGCAGCGCGCCGCAGCAGCAGAGACCAAGCGGTGAGGGGAGACCGGCATGCGAGTCGTCGTCACCGGAGGCGCGGGGTTCATCGGCGCCAACCTCGTCCGGCGCCTCGAGGCGACCGGCCTGGCCGACTGCGTCGTCGTCGACGACCTCTCGACGGGGGACGTGGCGAACCTCTCTGGCACCGCCGCGGTGTTCCACGAGGGCTCGATCCTCGACGAGGCGCTGCTCGATGAGGCCATGACCGGCGCCGACGCGGTCGTGCACCTCGCCGCGGTGCCGTCGGTGCCGCGCTCGATCGACGATCCGGTCACGAGCCACGCCGCCAACGCCACCGGCACGCTCTGCGTGCTCGAGGCCGCCCGGCGCGCCGGCGGGCTGCATGTCGTCGCGGCGTCGTCATCCTCGGTCTACGGCGCCGATCCGACGATGCCCAAGACCGAGGACCTGCCGAGCCGGCCGATGAGCCCGTATGCCGCCTCGAAGCTCGCCGCGGAGTCCTACCTCGGCGCGTGGGCGCACAGCTACGGGCTGCCGACGCTGGCGTTCCGGTTCTTCAACGTCTTCGGGCCGCTGCAGCCCGCCGGGCACGCCTACGCCGCGGTGCTGCCGAACTTCATCGACGCCGCCCTGCGCGGCGAGGCGGTCACGATCTACGGCGACGGGCTGCAGTCGCGCGACTTCACCTACGTCGGCAGCGTCGCCACCGTGCTCGCCGACGCCGTCGCCCGCAGGGTGACGAGCCCGGATCCCGTCAACCTCGCGTTCGGCTCGCGGCTGACCCTCCTCGACGCGCTCGCAGAGCTCGAGGGCCTCGTCGGCGCGTCGATCGAGCGGGTCCACGACGACCCGCGGCCCGGCGACGTCCGCCACAGCCAGGCCGACCGCTCGCGCCTGGCCGCGCTCTTCCCCGACGTCGAGCCGGTGCCGTTCTCCCGGGGGCTCGCCGAGACCGTCGCGTGGTTCCGCACCGGCGAGGTGGCCGTGCCGGGATGACCGCCGAGCGCATCCTGCTCTCACCCCCCGACGTCGACGAGCGCGACCGCGCCGCGCTGCTCGCCGCGTTCGACTCCGGCTGGATCGCCCCGGTCGGCCCCGACGTCGCCGGCTTCGAAGCCGACGTCGCCGCACGGCTCGGGCCCGGCTGGCATGCCGCGGCGCTGTCGAGCGGCACCGCGGGGCTGCACCTCGCGCTGCGCCTGCTCGGCGTCGGGGCGGGTGACGAGGTCCTCGTGGCGACGCTGACGTTCGCCGCGACGGTCAACGCCGTGCGCTACGTCGGCGCGACCCCGGTCCTCGTCGACGCCGACCCCGAGACCTGGCAGATCGATCCCGACCTCGTCGCCGAGGCCGTCGAGGCCCGCGTGGCGGCGGGCCGGCCACCGGCGGCGGTCATCGCTGTCGACCTCTACGGGCAGTGCGCCGACTACGACC
>PWFH01000064.1 GCA_003553795.1 Egibacter sp.
CCGCGGTGCAGCGGGACGACCTCGGCGTCGCCGCCGGTTGGCGGGGCCGCCGGCAACGACGCGGCAGCGGAGGCCGACCCGGGAGACGCTCCCGGGGCCGGCTCGCTCGCCTGCGGGTCGGTGTGGCCCTCGACGGCAGCCCCGGCGTGGGCTGCGTGTCCTCGCGGGCGGTGATCCTCAGCGCGACCGTCGTCGGCGTCGTCGCGCGCGGCCTGGGCGAGGCCGGCCTGCTCGGCGATGCCCGCCCAGAGGTGGCCGGGCGCCGGCGGCAGGTCGCGGTCCTCGGCGCTCACCCGCGCGGCGCGCGCGCTGACCGCCGTGGGCTCTGAGAGGGCGGCCTGGCAGGCCTCGCACTGCTCGAGGTGGGCCTCGGCGGCAGCCCCGACAGGCTCACCGAGCGCGCGAAGCGCCAGGCTGTCCTGCTCCAGGTGCTCCTGCAAGGCCCTCGTCCTCCCTGTCGAGTCGGCCGCGCAGCCGCTCGAGGCCGCGGCGGATGTGGCTCTTCACCGTGCCGAGGGGCAACCCCAGGCGCTCGGCGATGTCGTCGTGGGTGCAGCCCTCCCAGAAGGCGAGCTCGAGCACCCGCCGCTGGGCGACGGGCAGCTCGGCCACCGCGGTGGCGACGAGGAGGCGGTCGGCCACCGCGTCGATCTCGTCGGGAGCGGGCTCGTCGTCGGCGACGTCGGCGACGGGGTCGGGCTGGCGCTCGCCGGCGCGCAGCCGGTCGATGCAGCGCCGCCGGGCGATGCCGACGAGCCAGCCGGGCAGCTCGCCGCGGTCGGGGTCGAAGGTCTGCCGCGCGCGCCAGGCGTCGACGAAGGTCTGCTGCACGACGTCCTCGGCGTCGGCCTCGCTGCGCAGCGTGCGGCGGGCCAGGGCGAGCACGAGGCCGCCCCAGGCGTCGAAGGCCTCGCGCAGCGCCGACTCGTCGCCCTCAGCGAAGCGCTGGGCGATCGATGGCGGTGAGACGACCCCGGAGACCAACACGGAGCATCCCTACCCCGAAGCCGACGACGATACGCCCGAGACTCAGCGTTCATGGGGCGACCGGCTCGGCGATCGCGACGACGTTCTCGTCGTACTCGCCGGTGGCGGCATCGAAGGCGCCGCCGCAGGTGATGAGGACGAGTTGGGGCTCGCCGTCGCGGCGGAAGAGCTCGGAGGTCGGCAGGTCGTCCTTGCCGTAGCGCACGAGGCTCGTGACCTCGAAGGTGAACTCCGCGCCGTCGGCGGCCTCGACGACGACCTCCGCGCCCTCCTCGATCGTGCGCAGGGGGTAGAACGCGCCCTTGCCCTGGCTGCGGCTGTCGACGTGGGCGCTGAGCACCGAGGAGCCCTCCTCAGAGCCCGGCGCGGGGCCGCGGCGGAACCAGCCGGCGCGGGCGACGTCCTCGGGGATCTCCATCGCCCCGTCGTCGTCGGTGGCGACCTGGTCGACCGGCGCATCGATGCCGAGGCCCTCGACGACGACGCGGGTGGGCCGGGCGACGGTGGGCGGGAGGTCCTCGACGCGCGCTGAGCGGGTCGCGACGTCGGTCGGCAGCCGAGGGCCGGGGCGAGTCTCCTCGACCTCGGCGTTGTCGGCCTCGGCCTCGTCCTCGCGGGCCTCGTCGAGGCGGGGGCTGGCCTCCTCGGCGGCGAGCGCCGGTGCGGTCGCGGCGGTCTCGCCGGGCGCCTCGCCGAACTCGGCGGGCTGCTCGAGCGCGAGGGCGATCGGCACGCTCGCGAGGAGCGCGAGGCCGGTGAGGAGCAGCGCCAGGGTGGAGCGTCGTCGCATGGGGCCATCCTGCCTGACGGTCGGACCACGAGGGGGGAGGGCGGTCGCCCTCCCCCCTCGGGTGGTGTCGGTGCCCGCCCGGGCCGGGGTGGCCGGCGCGGGCGGGATCGTGCGGTGTGGCTAGTTGCGCTGGCGCACCGCGCGGGTCGCCCCGGCGACGGTCAGGGCCGCGCCACCGGCGAGGGCGAGGGCCATCCAGGCGGCGAAGCCACCGTCGGCGGCGAGCCCGCCGCTGCCCGAGGGCACGCTGTGCGGCTCGTCGTCGGCGTCGTCGGCGTCGGCGTCGGCGGCGGCACCGAGCCCGCCGATCGTCTGGACGAGGAGGTCGAGGTTGCCGTCGTCGGCGGAGCCCACGGCGTAGGCGAGGTAGTGCGTGCCGGCCTCGAGGGTGAGGTCGACCGGGCCGATGACCGCGTCGTCCTCACCGGCGAGGGTGACGTCGGCGGCGTAGGTGTCGGCGGGCACGTCGACGGTGCCCTCGTCGCCGTTCTCCACGCCCTCGAAGAGCGCGTCCTCGTTGGCGCGGACGTCGGTGGCCGGAGCAGCGGCGACGTGGCGGGCGGTCAGGCGGCTCTCGCCGTCGGCGATCTCGTCGGTGTCGTTGACGAAGACGCTCAGCGTCGGGGTGCCGTCGGCGTCGAGGTGGGCGACGATCGAGGCGTTGACGCCGGCCGGCAGGTCGACGGAGTCGGCGATCGCGGGGTCCTCGTCCTCGGGGTCGCTGCCCGCGGCGTAGATCTCGATCTCGTAGGTGTCCTCAGGCAGGGTCTGCTCGTCGGTGACGGTGTCGGGCTCGAAGCCCTCGAGGAACGGGTCACCGTTGACCCAGACGTCGACGGTGAGGTCGGGCACGCCGTGCACGACGGTGACCTGGCTCTCGTGAGCATCGGCGAGCGCCGGGGCGGCGATCGCGAGCACGAGGATGGCGACGAGGGCCGCCGTGAATCGGGTCCGCATGGTCTTGGCTCCTTCGGTGTGACGGACGGGCTGTCACCCGGTACTACGAGCCGAGACCCCGATCTGGATGCAGCGATCTTAAGTTTTTCTTCGCACGGCTTTGCGTGGCTTCGCGGGATGCTCGGGAGGCGGGGCCGGTCGGCGCCCCGGCGAGCGTCGCGGCGGCCGTCCCGTCGTCGTGTCGAACCCGCGTCCGTCGGCGACTCGGGTCAGGACCCTGGTCTTGATCCGGTGCGCTTGCGGGAGGGTCGTGGCCACCGGGTCACCGTGGTGGGCGGTGGTCACGCCAGACGCTCGGCGATCCACGCGGTGAGTTCGTCTTCGCCGATCCGACCGGCAGCGACACCCTCGATGATGCCGACCGTCTCGTCGCCTTCCGGGTCATCGGGCGGACGGGACCATCTCCCCG
>PWFH01000008.1 GCA_003553795.1 Egibacter sp.
GACGCGACCGACGACGGGGACGCGACCGACGACGGGGACGCGACCGACGACGGGGGCGCGACCGACGACGACGCCGGGGCGCCAGCGCACGACGACCTGCGCGCCGGCAGCGCCGACGACGGGGCCACGACGGGCACACAGGTGCCGGCGGCCGCCGGCGCCGGCGCGGTCGTCGCCGTACGCGAGGCCGCGACGACGAGCGCCGAGGAGGAGGCGAGGCGCTACGTCGACCTCGCCGTCGCCGAGGCCGCCGAGGCGCACGGCGCCGTGACCGTCGTGCGGGTCCTCGCCGTCGTGCTCGAGGGCGACGAGCGCGCCTGGACCGATGCCGCCGTCGAGCGCTACGCCGTCGCCGTCGCTCCGGACGGCAGCGCGCTCAGCACGCCCTGGCGCGTGCCCGACCCGCCCGGCGCGAGCAGCGAGCCCGCCTGGGAGCGGGTCGAGGACGACACGGCGCTCGCCGCGGCGCGCGGGGCGCTCGAGCACCAGGGCGCCGAGCCCGGGGAGGACCTCGCCCTCGAGCGCGCCGACGACGCCCCGGGCCTGCTGCGCGCCACCTGGGGTGGCGCCGAGATGTGGCTCGCCGACGCCGACCCCCCACGCGTGCTCGGCGCCCCGCCCACCATCGCCGATGAGGAGGAGACGGCCCGATGAGCGCAACCGCGGCCCTGCCGACGACCGAGACCGCCCACGGGCCGACGCGGCTCGAGCGCATGGCGCGGGCCTTCGCCGTGCTCTTCCTCGAGGTCGAGGCGGGGCTGCGCCCGCGCCAGCAGCTGCGCCGCCTCATCGACGCCGAGCTCTACGCGCGCCTCGACGGCGCGTGGGTCCTCGACGGCGACCCCGCCGGCAGGCTGCTCGGCCTGCACGGCCGCGCCACCGCGCCGGGGCGCTACGAGGTCGTCGCCCTCGTCGCCCGCGGCCGGCGGGTCACCGCCCTCGCCTTCCGCCTGCGCCGCGGCGCGGCGGGCTGGCAGGTCGACGAGCTCTGCCGGCCCGAGCGCGGCCCGCTGCCCGAGCCCGCCTACCCCGTGCCCCGCGACGAGCCCGACCTCTTCGAACTCGTCGGCGCGTGAGGCCGCGGCTGCGGCCCCGGGGGGACCCCGGCTACGCTGCCGCCGATGCCCCCCACCGCTTTGCCGCCCGCCGTCGCCGCACCCGCCGCGGCACCCGCCACCGCGGCGGCCCTGTCGTGAGCGGCGCACTCGCCCCAGGGGTCCACGAGCTCGTCCTCGCCCATGCGCGCGAGGCCAGCGACCGCGCCAACCCCGGGGCGGTGGCCACCGACGACCCGGCGCTGGCCGCCGAGCTCGTCGCCGAGGGGCGCCCGGTCCGCCCCGTCGAGGCCGAGGCCCTGGCCGAGGGGCCGCTGGCGGCGGTCCTGCTCACCGGCGAGGAGCTCTCCTTCGCCGGCGAGGGCGCCGAGGCGCTCGTCGACGCCGTCGCCGGCGCGCTGCCCCCGGAGGGGCTGCTCGTGGCCACCGCCCGCAACCGCGTCTTCGCCGAGGCCGCGGGGCTGCCGCTCGGCGGGGTGCGCGGCTACGCCGCCAGCGACCTCGACCGCCTCCTCGGCCACCGCGGCTTCGCCATCGACCTGCTCTGCGCCCCGGGGGCGGCCGGCCGGCTGCGCGCGAGCCTCGTCGAGCACGCCCTGCCCGACGCCGCGCCCCTCGACGTCGAGCGCGACCGCAGCCCGGGGCTGCTCGACGCCGCTCCGGGGCTGCTCGCCGTGGCCCGCGCACCGCGCGACGCCGCCGACCGCGAGGAGCGCTTCTTCGCGACGCTGCCACGCAAGGTCGTCGCCGCCGCAGTGCTCTGCCGCGCCGACGACGGCCGCCTGCTCTGCGTCTACGACCGCTTCAAGGGCCACTGGACGATCCCCGGCGGCGTCGTCGACCCCGACGAGAGCCCCCGCGACGGCGCCGAGCGCGAGGCCTGGGAGGAGACCGGGGTGCGCGTGGCCGCCGGCCCGGCGCTCGGCCTCTTCGCCGGCTCCTGGCCCGACCGCCTCGTCATCGTCTACGACGCCGTGCCCGTCGGCGGCGGCGCGCCCACCACCGGCGCCGCGCACCACCACGAGGTCGGCGAGGCCGCGTGGCTCGACCTGCCCGAGGCCCTCGAGCGCCTCGCCCCCGGCCCGGCCTTCCAGGTGCGGCGCTGCCTCGCCGAGCCGGGCGGGACCTGGCCGCAGCCCGGAGCCTGAGCCCCGCCCGGCTCGCGCCGGCGGCCTGACCGCCACCCTCGCGCGCGGACGGCACCGCCCGCAGCGAAGGCTTCAGATCTCGCGCGGCCCTGCCGACAGTCGCAGTGAGCCCCGCGCCGACCAGGCCTGCGGTGCCCTCGGCACCGGGCAGCGCGGCAGGCGCCGCGCCCCGGGAGGAGTCGGCATGGACATGGAGTTCGCGACAGGCCATCACCTCGGCTCGACGCTCGTCTACGTCGTCACGATGGGGCTCTGGGTCGTGCTGTGGCGTCACGTCGGAGGCTTCGCGCTCATGCGCGGGCGCGTCCCGGCGCTGTGGCTGCCGTTCCTCCTCGCCTTGGCCTACCTCGCCGCCAACGCCCTGCTCGCCTTCACCTTCGCCGGGATGGGCACCGCCGTCTACGAGGAGAGCCGCTTTGCCTTCATCGACGACCGCGCGACGATCGCCGTGCAGACCTTCGCCTCGATCCTCGTCGTCGCGACGATCGTCTACGGGCTCACGATCCGTCGTCTGCCGGTGGCCTTCATCCGCTTCATGGCCTACGCGATCGTGGCGATCCTCGGCCTCGTCGCCCCCATCCTCTGGATCCCCGACGGGTTCGCCACCGGCTTCTTCATCCTGCGGCACCTGCAGAACGCCGCCCTGACCGTCGGCCTCTTCCTCACCGTCGCCGGGGTCATCGTCATGCTCGGCGACCTCATGGCCCACGGCGACGCCAAGGTCGCCGTGGGCAAGGACGACCCCGACGAGGCGCCCGACCCCGACGCGGTGACGTGGGACGACCCGGCCCGGGCCGACCGGCGCCCCCGCTCGACCCGCCTCGGCGCGTTCCGCACCCACCGCGACGACCTCGGGGGCCCCACCGACGGCGAGCCCACTCGGGAGGCCTGATCCCGCCACGGCAGGCAGCGTGCGGACGC
>PWFH01000026.1 GCA_003553795.1 Egibacter sp.
CGCAGCCAGCCGCGAGGATAGCAACGCCCCGCGGCCGCGGCAACGTCCTGCGCGCCCCCTCGTCCTAGCGGCGGTCCTTCTTGGCCGGCACGACGACGACCGGGCACGGGCTGTGCTGGGAGACCTGCTGGCTCACCGAGCCGAGCAGCAGGCCCTTGAAGCCGCCCCGGCCCCGGGAGCCCACGACGATGAGGTCGGCGGTGCGGGCGTAGTCGAGCAGGACGCGCGCGGGCTTGCGGTCGGAGACGATGACGGGCTCGACCTCGATGCCGGTCGTGTCGAGCTCGGTCACCATGCGGTTGACCTCCTGCTCGGCGCGCATCCGGGCGTGCTCCCAGTTGAGCTCCCGCTGACGCTGGGCCTCGGCGCTGAGCTGCGGGTTCTGCGTCGCCCCGACGTAGGAGGGCGAGTACGCCAGCGACGTCGCCATCGACGGCGTGGCCGGCTCGGTCGGGGGTTCGTAGACCCGCACGGCGACGAGTCGGGCGTTGCGGTTGCGGGCCTCCTGGGCTGCCCACTCGAGAGCCCGACGTGAGTGCTCCGACCCGTCGATCCCGGCGACGATGACCTCCATGCCTTCCACCCCTCGGTGTTGCTGCTCTCGTTGGCGTCGTGCTCGTACGGTGCGGGTGGGGTGACCGCTCGTCGCCCCACGTCGTATCTCCTTCCCAATCCTCCCGCTTCGTATGGGACCCTTCTTCTGGAGAATCGGCAGCCGGTCGGGTGGGGACAGTCCTCACCGGCACGCTTTCCCGGGACGTTCGGCCGTGACAGTGGGACACGGGGGTGCCGGCAAGCCCGGGAGGCTGGCTTGACGGCCGCGTCACGTTGACGGTGTCGACGCGGTGGGTCACGCTCGGGACCATGGCTCGCGACGTGGTCGAGGTCGAGTTGCGCGATGGCAGTCGCGCGCTCGTGCGGCCGATCCGCCCCGACGACAAGGAGCGGCTGCGGGTCGGGCTCGCCAAGCTCTCGCCGCAGTCGCGCTACCTGCGCTTCCACACGCCGGTGGTCGAGCTCACCGAGGAACAGCTGCGCTACCTCACCGAGGTGGACTTCAAGACGCACGTCGCGTGGGTGGCCATCGACCCCTACGCGATCGACGAGCCCGGGATGGGCGTCGCGCGCTACGTGCGCCTCGACGACGACGAGACCGTCGCCGAGGCGGCGATCACCGTCGCCGACGCCTACCAGGGCCGGGGGGTCGGCTCGCTGCTGCTCGGCATCCTCGCGCGCACCGCGCGCGAGAACGGCATCGAGACGTTCCGCAGCTACGTCCTCAGCGAGAACACGCCGATGCTGCGGATCTTCCAGCGGCTCGGGGCATCGATCATCACCCCCGAGGAGGACGCGAGCCTCGACGAGGGCGTGACGCGCATCGACCTGCCGCTGCCCGAGGAGGCCTCCGGGGTCGACGACGAGGTGCTGCGCAAGGTCCTGCGCCACGCGGCGACGCGTGACCTGCCACCGCTGCCGATCATCTCGCGACCGATCTGGCGTGAGCTGCGCCCTGCCGGCCTCGGCTCGGCCACGGCCAAGCGCCGTGGGGAGGGCTCGCGCAAGGAGACCGCGCAGGACGACACCGACGCGCAGGACGCCGATGGCGAGCAGGGCCGCGACGACGGCCCGGTCGGCGAGCAGGCCCACGACCGTCGCTCTGACAGCGGTGACGCGGACGCGGGGGAGACGCCGGCCTCGTCAGCCGAGGACGACGAGGCCACCAACGCCTCCTCGGGGCCCGCCTAGCCCGCCGGGGGATCGAGTGAGCCGCGCACGCCGGGCAGGGCGAGCGCGATGAGCCCCGCGGCGGCGAGCCCGATGCCGAGGAGGCTTCCGGCTCCCCGGAACGGCACCGCCGCGGCGAGCAGCGTGGCGGTGAGGACGACGAGGCCGAGCGCCCATCCCCAGCGGCGGGCCCGCAGCAGTCCGACGGTCGCGGCGCCGAAGCCGGCGGCGGCCACGGCGAAGCCGATCGCGGCTTGCGGGACGACGGTGTCACCACCGGGGCCGATCGCGTCGAGCAGCGGCACCGCCACGCCGGTGTGGGCGACGGCCATGAGGGCGGTGCCGACGGCGAGGACGGCGAGCAGGGCGACGGCGGTGCGGCGGGCCGCGCGGTCACGGGGACCCATGGGCACGTGGCGGGTCGGCGTGGGGCTCAGAGGCTCACCAGCTGCAGCGCGGTGACCCGGCGCTGCTCGCCGCTGCCCTCGACGCTCACCCGGACGCGCTGGCCGAGCCGTAGGTCCCACAGGTGGGAGGCCGCGAAGGTCGCCGCGTCGAAGGAGAACTCCTCCTGGGAGTCGAGCAGCAGCGAGCCGCTGCCGGTCTGGGGATCGAAGTCCTTGATCGTGCCCTGCGGCATGCTGCCCTCCTCGCTCGGCGAGCGCAGGCTAGCGCAAGCGCGGCAACCTGGCCCGGGCGGTCGGCGGGCTCGCCGTGGGGAGTAGACTCCCGCGCGTCCGACGTCGACGGGAGGCGTATGCCCGCAGACCGGCTCAGGGTGCTCCTGCTCTACGGTGGGCGCTCCGCCGAGCACGGGGTGTCCTGCCTCTCGGCGCGGCACGTGCTCGACGCCGTCGACCGGCAGCGCTACGAGGTCACGACGGTCGGGATCACCCGGCAGGGTCGCTGGACGCTCGTCGACGACGCCCCGCTGACGGCCAACGGGGCGTTGCCCGAGGTGACCGAGGAGGGCGAGACCGTCGCGCTCGTGCACACCCGGCAGGGACCGCGGCTCGTGGCCTTCCGCGATGGGCTGACGGGCACCGAGCTCGGCCCCGTCGACGTGTGCTTCCCCGTCCTGCACGGCCCCTACGGCGAGGACGGCACGGTCCAGGGGCTGCTCGCGAGCCTCGGCGTGCCCTACGTCGGCGCCGACGTCGCCTCGAGCGCGGTGGGCATCGACAAGCGGCAGATGAAGAACGTCTTCAAGGCCCGGGGGCTACCGCAGACGTCCTACCTCGCCGTGCGGCGAGCGGCCTGGGAGCACGACCGGGGCCTGGTCCTCGAGGACGTCGAGGCTGCCCTCGACTACCCGGTGTTCACGAAGCCGAGCCGCCAGGGCAGCTCGATCGGCATCACGAAGTGCCGGAGCCGCGAGGATCTCATCGCCGGTGTCGAGGAGGCCTTCGCCCACGATCGCGTCGCCATCGTCGAGGCGGGCGTCGTCGGTGCGCGCGAGCTCGAGTGCGGGGTCCTCGGCAACGCCGAGATCGAGGTGACGCTGCCCGGCGAGGTCCGCACCTCGAAGGACTTCTACGACTTCGAGGGCAAGTACCTCGACGCCGGCCTCGAGCTCGACTGCCCCGCCCGGGTCGACGACGAGGTGCTCGAGACCTGCCGGAGCTATGCCCGCGAGGCCTATCTCGCGATCGGGGCCCGGGGGATGGCGCGCGTCGACTTCTTCTACCTCGAGGACACCGGTGAGGTCCTCGTCAACGAGATCAACACCATTCCGGGGTTCACCCCGGCGTCGATGTTCCCGCGGGTGTGGGCCCAGCAGGGGCTCGACGGCCCGGCCCTCGTCACCCGCCTGCTCGACCTCGCCTGTGAGGCTGCCGAGACCGATGCCCGCTTCGCCCCGTGAGCCGGTGCTAGAGCCGCACGATCGGACAGGTCAGGGTCCGATCGATGCCGTCGACCGCTTGGATGCGCGCCACGACCATGCGCCCGAGCTCGTCGACGTCGGCTGCGTGGGCCCGAACGATGACGTCGTAGGGCCCGGTGACGTCCTCGGCGGCCTCGACGCCCTCGATCTGCGCGATCTCCTCGGCGACCTTCGCGGCCTTGCCGACCTCGGTGAGGATGAGGATGTACGCCGCGACCATGCCGTCCTCCTCGCTGTCGTGCCGCCGCGTGCGCGGCGCCTGCCGTCCATCGTAGGGATCGTAGAGCCGGACCGATCGTGTCAGCCCCGCCTCGCCCTGGAGCCTGCCCCATGATCTTCACCGATCGCACCGACGCCGGCCGTCAGCTCGCTGACGCGCTCGCCGAGGAACCCGCCATCCGCGATGCGGACCGTGTCCGCGTGCTCGCGGTGCCGCGGGGCGGCCTGCCCGTGGCCGTCGAGGTCGCCCGCGCGCTCGGCGTGCCGCTCGACGTCTCGGTGGCGCGCACCCTGCGCGCGCCCCACGACCCCGACATCGCCTTCGGCGCGGTCGCGGCCGACGGCTACGTCCACATCGACGAGGACGAGGTCGAGCGCCTCGGGCTGAGCCGCGAGGAGATCGACGCCGAGGTCGAGGACCGCCGGCGGCGCATCTCGCGGCGCATGGGGATCTTCCGCGAGGTCCTCGACCCCGTCGACCTCGAGGGGGCGATCGTCATCGTCGTCGACGACGGCATCGCCACGGGAGCGACCGCGATGATGGCCTGCGGCATGGCGCGTCGCGCCGGCGCGGCGGAGGTCGTCGTCGCAGTGCCCGTCGCTCCCGAGGACGCCGAGGACCGGCTGGCCGAGTGGGCCGACCGCACCCTCGTGCTCACGACCCCGGCGGAGTTCCTCGCGGTGAGCCAGGCCTATCAGGACTACACCCAGCTCACCGACGAGGAGATCCTCGACCTCCTCGCCTCGGCTGCCGCGGTGGGGTCGTAGCCGCGATGCCCGGGGGGCGGGCCCGCGAGGCGCTCGATGCCAGGTCCCCACGGGTCGCGGCCGCGTGATCGCCGAGTTCGCCCTCATCGAGCGTCTCGGGCGCTGGCTCGCCGGCCGCGGTGACGGCGTCGAGGTCGGTCACGGCGACGACGCCGCCGTGCTCGCGATCGACGGCCAGGCCGTCCTCGCCGTCGACGCCCTCGTCGAGGGTCGCCACTGGGATCCGGCGATCTCCTCGCCCCGCGACGTCGGCTGGAAGGCCGTCGCGGTCAACGTCAGCGACGTCGCGGCGATGGGTGCGAAGCCGGTCGCCGCCGTGGTCGCGCTGCACGAGCCGGCCCCGGTCGCGCTCGCCGAGGTCGAGGCGTGCTACGAGGGCATGGCCGAGGCTGCGGCCCGCTGGGGCGTGGCCCTCGTGGGCGGCGACACCGTCGAGGCGCCCTGCCGGGCCGTCGACCTCGCGATCCTCGGCGAGGTCGCGCCGGGTGCGGCGGTGACGCGGGGTGGGGCCGCGCCGGGGCAGCGGCTGGTCTGCGTCGGCGCGCTCGGGGCCGCCGCCGCGGGGCTCGCGCTCGCCCGGGCGGGCCTCGCGCCGCCGGCGGGCGCCGACCGGGCCGACGCCGCCTCGGGGGGCACCTCGCTGCCGCAGGCCGCAGGGCTGCTCGCGGCCCATCGCCGGCCACGGGCGCTGCCGGCGGCCGGTGCGGCCCTCGCCGCGCACGGCGCGACGGCGATGCTCGACGTCTCCGACGGGCTCGGCGCCGACCTCACGCGGCTGTGCGTCGCCTCGGGGGTCAGCGCGCGCCTCGAGGCCGAGGCTCTGCCGATCGCCGAGGGGGTCGCTGCAGCGGCGCGGGCCCTCGGCGTCGATGCGCTCGACCTCGCCTGCCGGGGCGGGGAGGACTTCGCGCTGCTCGCAGCGCTTCCCGCTGAGCGTGCCGAGGCGGCCGTCGCCGCGGCGGCCGAGGCCGAGGCGGGCGTGCCCGCGGCGGTCATCGGCTGGCTCGGCAGCCATGATCCGGAGACGCCGGTGCGTCTCGTCGTCGACGGCGTCGAGCGTAGGCTCGGCACCTCGGGCTACGAGCACTTCACGCCGAGTTGACCCCCTGCGTGGCCGGGCGGCTGCGCGGGCAGGCTCGCCGCCACGCCACGCCGGCAGGCCGAGGGAGGCCGGGCGAGGACAAGGAGGCATGGTGCAGGGTTCATCGAGTGCGTTGCGACGGCGCTGGCGCGGCCTGGCGCGCCACCTGGGTGCGACGTCGACCGGCGCCGACGCGATCCTCGGGATGCTCGTCAGCCGCTACACCGAGCCCCACCGGCGCTACCACACCCTTCACCACGTCAACGACGTCCTCGACGGCATCGACCGACTCGGCGGGGCGGGCGAGCCCCTCGAGCATCCGCACGCCACCGCGCTCGCGGCGTGGTTCCACGACGTGATCTACGAGCCCGGTGACCCACACAACGTCGCGCGGTCGGCGCAGCTGGCGACCGAGGCGCTCGCGGGCGGTGGGGTCGACGGGCCCATCGTCGAGCGCACCGCCGCGCTGGTGCTCACCACCGAGCACCACATCCCCGACGGCCCCGATGCCGCGGTGCTCTGCGACGCCGATCTCGCCGTGCTCGGCCGGGAGCGTCGCGCCTATCTGCGCTACGCCCGGCAGATCCGCGAGGAGCACGAGCACCTCGACGACGTCGCCTACCGCGCCGGGCGCCGGGAGGTGCTGCGCAGCCTGCTCGAGCGGCCGCTGCCGTACCACACCGCGACGATGCGCGAGGAGCGCGGCGCGCGCGTGCGGCCCAACCTCCTCGACGAGCTCGAGCGGCTCAGCGACGACGGGCGCCCGGTCGGCGAAGCCCTGCGCGACGTAGCGCGCTGACGAGCTGGCGGCTGCTCACCGGGGTCGCGCCGAGGGAGAGCGCGTGAGCACGCAGCTCGCTGGGGACGTCGTAGTGGTCGCCCTGGAAGTGCTCCCGACGCAGGCCGAGCCGGGCGGCGAAGTCATGGAGCTCGCCGTGGCTCACGTCGCTCGCGAGGTGGGCCCAGCGCCGGCCGCGCCATCGCCAGACCGCAGGGTCGACGAGGACGGCCAAGGCGGCCTCAGGCGGTGCGCTGCGGAGGGCGCTGCACCTTGCCGGCCTTGAGGCAGGAGGTGCAGACGTTGGCGCGGCGCACTCCGCCGTTCTCCCAGATGCGGATGCGCTGCACGTTGGGGCTCCAGCGACGCTTGCTGCGGCGGTGCGAGAAGCTCACCTGGTAGTTGAAGGTCGGCTTCTTCGCGCAGATCTCACAGACGGCAGGCATGGCGTGGCATCCCTCGGTTGGCGCAGCGTCGGGGCTCGGTGCTCCTCGTCTGCCGTCTCGGGGCGCCCGGCGCAGGCACGCGTCGGGACTGGCCGCTCGAGCGGCAACCCGCGCAGCGTAGCCCGTCACGACGCGCGGTGCCACCTGCGCGGCGCGCCCGGGCCTGCCGATCGTGCGCGGCGTCGCGCTCTACACTGCCGCCCAGCCCGCCCCTGCGAGCCACCGGCCGCTCTCGACCGAGGAGGCCCACGATCCGCCTCGACGACCCGATCGACGCGGTCCCGGGGGTCGGCACGACGGAGGCCCGGCGCTTCGCCGAGCTCGGGGTCGCCACCGTGCGCGACCTCCTCGCGCACTACCCGCATCAGGAGCGCTACCGCGACGCCGGTGCGGTCGTCGATGCCGCGGACGCGCCGCTGTCGGAGCCGGTCACGATCGTCGGCCGCATCACCGCCTGGCGCGTCGACCGGCCCCCGCGCCGTCGCGGCATGACGATCGCCCGCGCGACGCTGCTCGACCGCGGCGGCGCGACCGTCGAGGTCCCGTTCTTCAACCAGCCCTGGCGCCCAAAGCAGACCCCGAAGGGCAGCTTCGTCGCGGTGTCGGGCACGCTCGAGACCTTCCGCCGGCAGCTGCAGGTCAAGAACGCCTCGCTGACCCGCATCGAGGGTGAGGACGACCTCGCCGCCCTCGAGCGCGGCCGCGTGACCCCCACCTACCCCGCGACCGAGGGGCTGGCGAGCCAGCGCATCGCAGCAGCGGTGGGTGCCGCCCTCGAGGGGCTCGGTCCGCTGCCCGACTACCTCCCGGAGTCCCTGCGGCGCCATCGCGGGCTCTGCGGGCTCGACGAGGCGGTGCGCGCCCTGCACGCCCCCGGCTCGCTCGCCGAGCTGCCCGCGGCGCGCGAGCGCCTCGTCTACGACGAGCTGCTCTGCCTCCAGCTCGGCCTGCAGCAGCGGCGCCACCGCCTCGAGGCCGACGTCGTCGGGCTCGTGCAGCCGCCGCGCGACGACGGCCTCGCCGCGGCCCTCCTCGAGCGCCTGCCGTTCGCGCCGACCGGCGCGCAGCGACGGGCCACCACCGAGCTCGCCGCCGACCTCGGCCGCGCCACGCCGATGCACCGCCTGCTGCAGGGCGACGTCGGCTCCGGCAAGACCGTCGTCGCGGCCTGGGCGATGCTCACCGCGCTCGACCACGGGCGGCAGGCGGTCGTCATGGCGCCCACCGAGGTCCTCGCCGAGCAGCACCTGCGCACGTTCACCGACCTGCTCGCCCCGCTCGGGCTCAACGTGCTCGACGGCCCCCGCATCGCCCTGCTCACCGGCAGCCTGCCGGCGGCGCAGCGCCGCCGTGTGCTCGCCGAGCTCGCCGTGGGCGACCTCGACCTCGTCATCGGCACCCACGCGCTGCTCGAGGAGCGCGTCGACTTCGCCGACCTCGGCGTCATCGTCGTCGACGAGCAGCACCGCTTCGGGGTCGAGCACCGCACGCGCCTGCGCGACAAGCGCGGCGACGGCCAGGCGCCCGACGTCCTCGTCATGACCGCGACGCCGATCCCGCGCTCGCTCGCGCTGACGTTCTACGGCGACCTCGACGTCACCGTGCTCGACGAGCTGCCGCCGGGGCGCGAGCCGGTCACCACGACGGTCATCGAGCGCGACTCGCACCGCCGGCAGCGCCTCTACCGCTTCGTCGCCGAGCGGGTCGCCGCCGGCGCGCGCGCCTACGTCGTGTGCCCGCTCATCGAGGACTCGACGAGCCTCGCGGAGGTGGCGAGCGCGGTGTCGACCCACCGCCGCCTCGCCGAGGAGGTCTTCCCCGACCTCGAGGTCGGCCTCGTGCACGGCCGGCTGTCCTCCGAGGAGAAGGACGAGGTCATGGAGGGGTTCCGCCGCGGTGACGTCGACGTCCTCGTCGCCACGACGGTCATCGAGGTCGGCGTGGACGTGCCCGAGGCCACGGTGATGATCGTCGAGGACGCCGACCGCTTCGGCATCAGCCAGCTCCACCAGCTGCGGGGGCGCGTCGGTCGGGGACGGGGGCGCTCCTACTGCGTGCTCTTCAGCGCCAACCCCGAGGAGAGCCCCCGGCTCGAGGCGGTCGCGGCGACGACCGACGGCTTCCGCCTCGCCGAGGTCGACCTCGAGCTGCGCGGGGAGGGCAGCCTCTTCGACACCCGCCAGTCGGGCCTGCCCGACCTGCGCCTGGCCCGCCTCGTGCGCGACGCCGCGCTCGTCGGGGCGAGTCGGGACGACGCCCGCGCCCTCGTCGAGGCCGACCCCGAGCTCAGCGCCCATCCGGCGCTCGCCGAGGAGGTGGCCTGGCGCTACGGCGAGGAGCGCCTCGCCGCCCTCGACTCCGGCTGATGCCCCGGGTCATCGCCGGCGCGCTCGGCGGGCGGCGCTTCGCCGCCCCCTCCGGCGAGGCCACCCGTCCCACCGCCGAGCGGGTGCGCGAGGCGCTCTTCAGCGCGCTCGCCGCCGACCTGCCCGACGCCGTCGTCCTCGACCTCTTCGCCGGCTCGGGGGCGCTGGCGATCGAGGCGCTCTCGCGCGGGGCCTCCCGCGCGGTCCTCGTCGAGTCGGGTCGGCGCGCCGTCGCGGTGATCCGGCGCAACCTCGGCGACCTCGGCCTCGACGAGCCCGCGGGTCGCGCGCTCGTGCGCGGCGTCGCTGCGCGGGCGTTCTGCGCCGCGCCGGAGGGCGGGCCCTTCGACGTCGTGCTCGCCGATCCGCCCTACGACCTGCCGGCCGAGGCCCTGGCCGCCTGCGTCGGCGACCTCGCCGCGGCGGGTGCGCTGCGCCCTGGCGCGCGCGTCGTGCTCGAGCGCGACCGCCGGGGGGTCGAGGCGCTCGAGGCCGCCCGGCCGCCTGCGGTGGCGCCCGAGCGGGTCCGGGCCTACGGTGACACCGTGCTCGTGTGGTGGCGCGCGAGCGACGAGGTCCCAGGCGAAGCGAGGGGAGACCCGCCGACGTGACGACCGCGGCCTGCCCCGGCAGCTTCGACCCCATCACCAACGGCCATCTCGACGTCATCGAGCGGGCGGCGGCGAGCTTCGACGAGCTCGTCGTGGCCTGCACCCGCAACGCCGGCAAGCACGACCTCTTCTCCCTCGAGGAGCGCGTCGGCATGATCGAGGAGGTCACCGGCCACCTCGGCAACGTCACCGTCGCGTCGTTCGACGGGCTGCTCGTCGACTTCTGCGCCGAGCGCGGCGTCCGCGTCATCGTCAAGGGCCTGCGCGCGGTCAGCGACTTCGAGTACGAGCTGCAGATGGCGCAGATGAACGGCCGACTGGGCGAGGTGGAGACGCTGTTCCTCACGACCAGCCCCGTATATTCGTTCCTGTCCTCCTCGTTGGTGAAGGAGGTCGCCCGCTTCGGCGGTGACGTCTCGGACTTCGTGCCGGAGACCGTCGCCCGCCGCCTCACCGCCCGACTCGCCCCGTAGCCGCTGCGCAGCAAAGGACCCCCCGTGGATGTGGAGGCGTACCTCGACCGGATCGAGCAGCTCGTCGCCCAGGGTCGCCCCGTGCCGTTGTCGGCCTCGGTCATGGTGAGCAAGGCTGAGCTCGAGGAGGCGATCGCCGGGCTGCGCGCCGAGCTGCCCGAGGAGATGCGCCAGTCCCGCTGGGTGCTCAAGGAGCGCGACGAGGTCATCGACCAGGCGCGCCGGGAGGCCGAGCGCGTCCTCGCCGACGCTCGTGCCGAGGCCGAGCAGCGCGTGAGCGAGACGGAGGTCGTCAGCGCCGCGCAGCGCGAGGCCGAGCGCATCCTCGAGGAGGCCCGCGAGGAGGCCCGGGTGCTGCGACTCGAGGCCGAGGACTACGTCGACAACAAGCTCGCGAACTTCGAGATCGCCCTGCACAAGACCCTCGAGGCGGTGGAGAAGGGGCGCGAACGGCTCCGCGGCCGGCTCGTCTCCGACGAGCTCACGCCCGAGGACGACGAGCCGGTGCCCGGCGAGGGCGAGGGCGAGGGCGAGGCATCGACGTCGCGCTCGCAGCTCTACGACCACGAGGGCGGGTAGCCCGGCCCCCGCTGCGCTGGGCCGGGGCCGACCGCGCCCGGCCCTCGTCGGCCGGGCGTCGGGCCACGGGGGCGTGATAGGCTTCCCGCTCCGGACGTGGGGTCTGTCGTCATGCCCGACGATCCCTAGCCGCGCCCTCGCTGGAGCCCTGTTGTGCTCATGACCGCCCCCCTCGATGACCTTACGGTGAAGGTCAACGACCTCGTCGACCGCCCGGGAGCCTCCCGCGCGGTCGACCTCGCGCTGCCCGTGCCCGACGGCTTCGACCTGCCGTTGGCCGCGGTGGGGGCGCCGGTGCGCCTCGAGGGCCTCATCGAGAGCGTCGTCGACGGACTGCTCGTGCGCGGGCGCCTCGACGCCCAGATCGTGCTGTCGTGCGCGCGCTGCCTCACGCCGATCGTCCACGACGCCGGGGTCGACGTCGTCGAGCTCTTCGCCGATCCCGTGCAGGTCGACCCCGACGACGAGGTCGAGCCTGGCTACGAGCTCCTCGACGGGCATCTGCGCCTCGACGCGCTCGTGCGCGACGGCCTCGCGACGACGATCCCCTTCCAGCCGCTGTGCGAGGGCAGTTGTCGCGGCCTCTGCGCCCAGTGCGGCGCCGACCTCAACGAGGTCACGTGCAGCTGCGCCGATGACGAGCTCGACCCCCGCTGGGAGGGCCTGCGCGGCCTGCGACTGCCGGAGTGACCCGCCGGCGACCCTGACATCCTTCGAGCCCCCCGAGACCAGGAGCGACCACCGTGGCTGTCCCCAAGCGCAAGACCTCGCGAGCCCGCACGCGCCACCGCAAGGCGCAGTGGATGCGGCGCTCCCGCCCGACCGAGGCGACGTGCCGGCGGTGCAAGTCGCCGGTGCGTCCGCACACGGTGTGCGGCACCTGCGGCTACTACGGCGGCCGGCAGGCCGTCGCCAGCGACGACTGATGCCGCGTCCGTCGCGCCGGTGACCACCGCGGAGGCGAGCGCCCTCGAGCACGCCCTCGGCGTCGACTTCGCCGACGGGGCGCTCCTCGACCTCGCCCTCGCGCACCGCAGCTGGGCGTTCGAGGCGGGAGGCCAGCCCACCAACGAGCGGCTGGAGTTCCTCGGCGACGCCGTCCTCGGCCTCGTCATCACCGACCGTGTCTACCGGGCGCTGCCGGAGGCGCCCGAGGGCCGGCTGGCGAAGCTCCGGGCGGCGACGGTGAGCGCGACGACGCTCGCGAGCGTCGCCCGCGGCCTCGGCGTCGGCGAGGCGGTCAAGCTCGGGCGTGGTGAGGAGCAGTCCGGGGGGCGGGACAAGGACTCGATCCTCGCCGACACCCTCGAGGCGCTCATCGGGGCGGTGTACCTCGACCGCGGGCTCGACGCGGCGACCGCGCTCGTGCACCGCCTCTTCGACGGCATCGTCGACGAGCTCCAGAGCGCGAAGGGGGCCCTGGACTTCAAGACCGCGCTGCAGGAGCTGTCCGCGGCCGAGCTGAGCACCCTGCCGGCCTACGAGCTCAGCGAGGAGGGACCCGACCACGAGAAGCGCTTCACCGCCGTCGTGCGCGTCGGTGGCGAGTCGCTGGGGTCGGGGCAGGGACGCAGCAAGAAGGAGGCTGAGCAAGCCGCGGCCCGGCGGGCGCTCGACGCCCTCGCCACGCGGCCGGGCGCGGCGGAGTAGCCCCGCCGGACGCGGCGGCGCAGCACCCAGGTCAGGCACGGCGGCGGCCGTCGAGAACGGAGGAGCACGGTGTCCCACCTTCCCGAGGTCGAGGTCCTGCGCAAGGACCTGGAGAAAGAGGTGGTCGGCAAGCGCGTCAAGGACGTCAGCGTGAAGACCGCGAGGACCGTCGGACGTCACCGCCACCGCCCGGACTTCATCGCCGCGCTCGACGGCCGCAAGATCGAGGCCGTCCGACGCCGCGGCACCTGGCTGCTCTTCGACCTCGACGAAGGGGCGACGCTGTGCGCCCACCTCGGCGACCAGGGCGTCGTGACCCGGGAGACCGCCAAGGCCGAGTCGGGTCCGCACACCCAGGTCGTCGTGACGTTCACGACCGGTGGGGCGCTGCACCTCGTCGACCCGGAGAGGACCTCGCGGCTCTTCGTCGCGCCGACCGATGGCGTCGAGCAGCTCGAGGAGCTCGTGCCAGGTGGCATCGACCCGCTGTCGGGCACGTTCACCTGGCACGCCTTCGCGCGCTACCTCGCCGGCCGCCACGCGGCGCTCAAGGCCCTGCTCGTCGACGAGAGCTTCATCCTCGGGCTCGGCGACCTCTACGCCGACGAGATCCTGTGGTCGGCGGGCCTCGCGCCCGACCGTCGCTCCGATGCGCTGTCGAGCCAGGAGGTCCGGCGGCTCTACCGGGCGCTCTTCGAGGTGCTCTACGAGGCGATCAAGCAAGGCGGCACCGCCGACCTCGACGCCGAGGGCGAGCACACCGACCTCTTCGGCGAGCCCGGCGACTACGGCTCGCACCTCAACGTCCACGGGCGGGCGGGCGAGCCGTGCCCGCGCTGCCGGCGTCCCGTGGTCCACACCGAGGTCGAGGGCGTCGGCGCCTACCACTGCTCGTCCTGCCAGGGCTGACCGCCCCGCGGATCAGAACAGGCGCGCGTCGACCCAGAGCGTCGCGGCGACCGCGAGGACGCCGGCGGCTGGCGTGAGCCACCACGGCAGCGCGGGTGGCGGCAGGCCGATGCGGGCGAGCCGACGCCGGCGCCCCTGCGACCAGCCGGCGCCCCAGCCAGCGACGAGGCCGACGAGCTGGGCGAAGCCGGTCGGTACGCCCAGGAGCCGCGCGGCGGCGAGGGCGACGCCGATGCCGGCGAGCGAGCCGAGCATGGCCAGGACGAGCCACTGCAGCATCGCGACGGCCTCGGCGGCGGAGCGTCGGGCGCGCAACGCGGCGCGCTCGGCGGCGCGGCGCACCAGCCGTCGCCGTCGCGACCACCAGCGACCCGCCCAGCGTCCCGCGTCGCCGACCATCTCCTCCCAGCGACGCGCGAGGTCCTCCTGGGCCGCCCGCGAGGCCGTCGCGCGCTCGCGCCGCAGCGCGTCGTAGGCCGCCCGGGACTCCGGGTCGCGGACGAGGCCGTAGGCGACGTTGATGCGCTGCACGCGCCGGGTCGCCGCGGCCCGCTGCTCGGGGGCGACGAGGTCGGGATGGTGCCGGCGCACGAGGCGGCGGTGCGCGGCCTTGAGCTCGGCCTGCGAGGCGGTCGGCGCGACCCCGAGCACCGCGTAGGCGTCGAGGTCGGCCTCAGCCATCGGCGCGGCGGGCGTGCACGTCGGCGATGGCCTCCCGCAGCACGGGCACGACGAGCTCGGGCTTGGCGAGGTGGCCGTCGTGGTCGACGTCGACGTCGTAGCGCCGGGCGGTGGGGATGCGCGCGGCCAGCGCGGCCTGCGAGTCGGGTGGCACGAGCCGGTCACGGGTCGAGCGCACGACGGCCGTCGGCACGTCGACGGTCGCGAGCCACCCCCGTGCGTCGTAGCGGCCGAGCTCGCGACCGGCCTCGGCGATGTCCTCGGGGCTACCGCGGGCGAACTCGGCGATCATCCAGCCGAGGCGGTCGAGGACCTCCCTGGGGGTCTCGCGGGTGATCATCCGGGAGACCTGCAGCGGCAGCCGTCCGGCGGCCTGGGCGAGCAGCAGGCGCTCGAGGGTCTGGCGGGGGACGAGGCGCAGCGCGAGCTGGAGCGCGCCCATCGAGCGCCACAGGGCCCGCCGCGCGGGCGTCTCGCCGAAGCTCGCTGCCGTCGACACGAGCACGAGCCCGGCGACGACGTCGGGATGGCGCTGCCAGACGAGCTGGGCGACGGGCCCGCCGAGGGAGTGGCCGAGCAGGATGACCGGGCCGGTCTCGAGCGCGGTGCACAGCGCCGCGACGTCGTCGGCGACGTCGGCGAGGCGGAAGGGCTCGGGCGGGCGCGGGGCGCGGCCGTGGCCGCGGAGGTCGACGGCGAGCACGTGGGCGTCGACGGCGAGGGTCTCGAGGATCCGCCACCAGTAGACGTCGGCGGGGTACATCCATCCGTGGACGAGGACGAGCGTCGGCCCGCGCCCGCGTCGGCCCGCCTCGCGGACCACCTGCTCCCCGCGCGCGCCGAGGTCGACGACGCGCGCGCCCGGCAGCGGCGGCGGCGTGGCGTCGAGGCTGTCGGGGGGCGCAGACCGCGGGCGCGAGGCCGCCCACAGCAGCGCGGCCACGGCGAGGGGGGCGGCCCAGCCGAGCCGGCGCGACGGGGCGGCGCGTGGGCCTCGCGAGGGGGAGGGCGGGGACATGGGCGCAGGGTAGCGCCGGGGTCGTGGCCGAGCCGCGTGCTCCGGGAGCCATGGCGGGCGCCGCCGGGTGGGCGTCCTTGTGGGCGGTCGCCGGCTTCGCTATCGTGCGAAGGAGAACGCGGGGGCGCCGCGCGATTTCGCGTGTGCGCCCCGAGAGCCCGCCCCCGGCGCCCGGCCGGTACGACGCGGATCCGCCCGCGGCCGGCCGTCACCCCGCGCAAGGGCCGGCCACGACGACGCAGCCGTAGGAGGAGCACCGCATGAAGGCCCTCGTCGGCTCCTGGGAGCACCGCCCGTACCAGCTCCTCGCGGAAGTGACGGCCCTGCGCACGAGGGTGCGTGAGCTCGAGGAGGCCCTCGAGAAGGCCGAGCATGAGAACGCCCGGCTGCGGGAGGCCATCGACGCGGGCCTCGCCGCGGCGAGCGACGACGAGGCGTCGGCGCTGAGCCGTCGCTGAGGACGAGCGTGGCCACCGCGGTGCGCCCTGCGCGCCACCCGTCCCTGGCGGCGCGGGACGTGCGCCGGGGATGCGGCCCCGGACGGTAGACTGCCGCGCCGTCGCTCCCCGATGATCGAAAGGCCGTGCCGCATGTCGTCGCGCGCTCCCGCGGTGCGTCGCCGTGCGGCGCCGGCGTGCGCGGCAGCGCCCGGGAGGCCGTCGTGTACCTGAGCTCGGTCATCCTCCACGGCTTCAAGTCCTTCGCCGACAAGACCGTGCTCGACCTCGAGCGGGGCATCACCGTCGTCGTCGGCCCGAACGGCTCGGGCAAGTCCAACGTCGTCGACGCGCTCACCTGGGTGCTCGGCAGCCACAGTGCGAAGTCGCTGCGCGGTGGGCAGATGGCCGATGTGATCTTCGCCGGCTCCCCGGAGCGGCGCGGCTTCGGGCGCGCGAGCGTCGAGATCGTCATCGACAACGCCGCCGGCACCCTGCCGGTCGACTACAGCGAGGTGCGCGTCAGCCGGTCGATGTTCGCCTCGGGCGAGACCGAGTACGCGATCAATGGCGAGGCCTGCCGTCAGCTCGACATCGCCGAGCTGCTCAGCGACACCGGCCTCGGCCGCGAGCACCACCAGATCGTCGGCCAGGGCCGGCTCGAGGCCATCCTCTCCGCCCGTCCCGAGGACCGCCGCGCCTTCATCGAGGAGGCCGCGGGCATCCTCAAGCACCGGCGGCGCAAGGAGCGCAGCCTGCGCAAGCTCGCCCAGACCGAGGCGCACCTCGAGCGGCTCACCGACGTGCTCGGTGAGGTCAAGCGCAGCCTCAAGCCGCTCGAGCGCCAGGCCCGCCTCGCCGAGCAGCACGAGTCGCTGTCTACCGAGCTCGCCGGGGTGCGGCGCGCCCGCGCGCTGCGCGAGCTCGACGGGTTGCTCGTGCGCCTCGACGGCGAGCGCGAGGAGCGCGCGAGCGCCGACGCCGCGCTCGCCGGCCTCGAGGAGCGCGCGCGGGCGGCCCGCGAGGAGGAGGCCGGCGTCGAGCAGGCCGTTGCCGCCCTCGCGCCACAGGTCGAGGCCGCCGCGGCGACGCACTTCCGCCTCGCCAACCTCGTCGAGCGCTACCGCGGCCTCGAGGCGCGGATCGAGGAGCGCCGGCGCGGGCTCTCCGAGGCCGTCGAGGAGCCGGTCGCCGGGCGCGACCCCGAGGCGCTGCGGGAGGAGGCCGTCGAGGAGCGTCTCCGCCTCTCCACCCTCGAGAGCGAGGTCGACGACGCCGCGCGCACGCTCGAGGAGGCCACCGCCGAGCGCGAGGAGGCCGAGCGGCGTCGCCGGGCCCACGAGCAGGCCGCCGCCGCCGAGGCGCGGCGGCGCAACGAGGCACGCGAGCGCCACCTGCGCTGGGAGGGGGAGGTCGCCGCGCTGCGCAGCGCCCTCGCGCAGGCCGCGAGCGAGCAGGGGCGCCTCGCGAGCCAGATCGACGGGTTGACCGCCCGCCGCGGCGAGCTCGCCCGCGACGTCGACGCCGTCCAGGCGGAGATCCAGCGCCTCGACACCGAGGCCCCGGAGGTCGCCGAGCGCCACGCCGCCGCCGAGGCGCTCGTGCGCCGCCGCGCGGACGCCGCCGCCGAGGTCGCCCGCGAGGAGCGCGACCTCGAGCGTCGTCGGGCCTCGCTCGAGGCCCGCGCCGACGCGCTCCGCGCCGCCTCCGAGGAGGCCACCGGTGGGCAGGCCGCGCTGCTCGAGGCCGTCGATGCCGGCCGGGTCGCCGGGATCCGGGGGCCGCTCGCCGAGCAGATGCGCGTCGCCGACGGCATGGCGCAGGCGGTCGCCGCCGCGCTCGGCGCGCTCGGCGACGCCCTCGTCGCCGACTCCGCGCGGGCCGCGGCGGGCGCGGTCGGCTTCGTGCGCGAGGAGGGCTCGGGGCGCGTGCTCCTGCTCGCCGCGGGCGCCCCGTCGCCGCCGCGCGACGCCGAGCGCGACGCCCGCCTCGCCGCCGAGCGGGCGAGGCCGCTCATCGAGGCGCTCGAGGCCGACGGCGAGGTCCTCGCCGGGCTCGCCGCCGCCCTCGCCGACGTCTATGCCGTCGGGGAGCACGAGACGGCCTGCCGCCTCGCCGAGGCCGAGCCCGGCTGCGCGTTCGTCACCCCCAGGGGCGAGCTCGCCGGCGCCCTCGGCTACGCCGGCGGATCGGCGGCGCCCTCGAGCGCGGTCGTCTCGCGGGCCGCCGCCGAGCAGGCCGAGGCGGAGCTCGAGGAGGTCGGCCGGGAGCTCGCAGTGGTGCACCGTCGCGTTGGCGACGCCGACCGTGAGCTCGAGGCCGCCCGCGGCGAGCTCGACGCCGCGACCGCCGCCCTGCAGGAGTCCGACGCGGCGATCACCGCCGCCGCCGAGCGCCTTGGCCGGCTGCGCAAGGAGCTCGCCGCCGCCGAGCGCCAGCTCGCCGAGCGCGAGGCCGAGGCGGGCGAGCTCGAGGGCACGATCGCCGAGCGCCGCGACCGACTCGAGGTCCTCGAGGCGCGTGGTGCCGACGATCTACCGCCCGACGACGCCGAGGAGGGCCCCGACCTCGAGGCCGAGCGCCTCGATGACGCCCTCACCCGGGCGCGCGAGGCCGAGGTGCAGGCACGGCTCGAGGCGAGCGCGGCCACCCAGCGGCGCAACGAGCTCGCCCGGCGCATCGACGCCCTCGTCGAGGAGGCCCAGGCCGTCGAGGCCCAGGTCGCCGAGCGTGAGCGCCGTCGCGAGGCGCGGCTCGCCGGTATCCGCCGCTGCGGGGAGCTGCGCGCCGTGGCCGTCGAGGGGCTCGCCCGTGCGGAGCGCTCGCTCGCCGAGGCCGCGAGCGAGCGTGGCCGCCTCGAGGAGGCCCGCGCCGGTCGGCAGGGTGAGCTCGGCGTGCTGCGGGCCCGCCTGCGCGAGGTCGAGGCCGAGCTCACCGAGGCGCGCGACGCCCGACACCGTGAGGACCTCGCCCGGCGCGAGCTCGAGCTCGCCGCCGAGGAGGTCCGCCGTCGCCTCGTCGAGGACCTCGGCGTCGAGCCGGACGCGGCGCTCGCCGAGGCGCGCGAGGCCGGCGAGGATGGCCCCCTCGCCGGCGGGGACGACGCCGACGCCGCGCTGGCCGAGGAGGAGCAGCGCCTCGCCCGCAAGCTCAACCTCCTCGGCGCGGTGAACCCGCACGCCCAGCGCGAGCACGCCGAGCTCTCCGAGCGCCACGACTTCCTCGAGTCCGAGCTCGCCGACGTCCGCCGCTCCCGCGCCGACCTCGCGAAGGTCATCGACGCCGTCGACGGCCGCATCCGCAGCGTCTTCGCCGAGGCCTTCCACGACGTCGCCGAGGCCTTCGCCGAGCTCTTCCCCCGCCTCTTCCCCGGCGGCGAGGGTCGTCTCGTGCTCACCGACCCCGACGACCTCCTCGACACCGGCGTCGAGGTCGAGGCCCGCCCGCCGGGCAAGCGGGTCAAGCGCCTCTCGCTGCTCTCCGGCGGGGAGCGCAGCCTCACCGCCCTCGCGATCCTCTTCGCGATCTTCCGGGCGCGTCCCTCGCCGTTCTACGTCCTCGACGAGGTCGAGGCGGCGCTCGACGACGTCAACCTCCAGCGCTTCCTCACCGTCGTCGCGGAGTTCCGGGAGACGAGCCAGCTCATCCTCGTCACCCACCAGAAGCGCACGATGGAGGTCGCCGACCTCCTCTACGGCGTGTCGATGCACTCGAGCGGTGTCTCGCGGGTGATCTCCCAGCGCATGGGCGAGCAACCCAGCGCCGCCGCGAGCTGACCCGCTCGTCCACGCCCCCGCCTCGTCGATCGGGTGAGGGCGGCGCGCCGCGCGGTACGGTGATCCCAGCCCGGTGGGCCCGGGCGCCCGCCTCCCGAACCCCGCTGACCGGAGTGCCTGCATGACCGAAGAGCTCATCGTCGTCGTCCTCGCCGCGGTCCTCGTCCTCGGTGGCGGCGGGGCCCTGCTGCTGCGGCGCCGCGGGGGTCCCCCCGAGGCCCCGCCGACCGAGGCGCCGCCGGTCGAGGAGGTCGAGCCCGAGGCCCCGCCGGTCGAGGAGGTCGAGCCCGAGGCCCCGCCGGTGGAGGAGGTCGAGCCCGAGGCGCCGCCGGTGCAGGAGGTCGAGCCCGAGGCCCCGCCGGTGGAGGAGGTCGAGCCCGAGGCCCCGCCCGAGCCCGACCTCACCCCAGCGCAGCGCTTCAGGGCCCGGCTCGGCCGCGCACGGGAGAGCCTCGGCACGAGCGTCGCGGCGATCTTCGGGCGTGGGCTCACCGAGGAGGCCTGGGAGGAGCTCGAGGAGTCGCTCATCGCCGCCGATGTCGGCGTCGAGGCGACGATGGAGCTCGTCGAGGGGCTGCGGGAGCGTTGCCAGCAGGAGGGCGTGCGCACCGGCGAGGAGGCGCTGGCCCTGCTCAAGGAGGTGCTCCGACTCGAGCTCGGCACGGCCGACCGCGAGCTCGCCCGCCGGCAGGAGGGCACGACGGTGTGGCTCGTCACCGGGGTCAACGGCACTGGCAAGACGACCTCGATCGGCAAGCTCGCCGCGCGCCATACCCGCGAGGGCGAGCGTGTCGTGCTCGCTGCCGCCGACACCTTCCGCGCCGCCGCCGCCGACCAGCTCGAGCGCTGGGGGCAGACCTCCGGGGCCCGCGTCGTGCGTGCCGGCGAGGGTGCCGACCCCGCCTCGGTGGCCTTCGACGGCTACGCCTCGGCCGCCGCCGCCGACGCCGACCTCCTGCTCGTCGACACCGCCGGGCGCCTGCAGAACAAGACCGCGCTCATGGACGAGCTTCGCAAGACCAAGCGCGTGCTCGAGCGCGAGGCCGGGCCCTGCGACGAGGTGCTGCTCGTCGTCGACGCCACGACCGGGCAGAACGGGCTCTCGCAGGCCCAGGCCTTCCTCGACGCCGTCGATGTGAGTGGGGTCGTGCTCACCAAGCTCGACGGCACCGCCCGCGGCGGCATCGTCATCGCGATCCAGCGGCAGCTCGGCATCCCCGTCAAGGTCGTCGGGCTCGGCGAGTCCGTCGACGACCTCGCCCCCTTCGACCCCGACGCCTTCGTCGACGCGCTCTTCGCCGAGGTCGCCCAGGACGTCGACCTCGAGGACGACGAGACCGGATGATCGACGTCGGGCGGCTCAGCCACGACGCGGTGCGCGAGGCGCTGCGCCTGCACGGCGAGGAGGAGCCGCCCGCCCATCGCGGTGCCGCCGGTCGCGTCCTGCGGGAGCGCTTCGCGACCCCCGGCGCGGTGCGCGCGCTGCTCGCCGACGCGCCCGAGGGCGCCCGCGCCGCGTTCCTCTCGCTGTGCGAGGACGGGGCGAGCAGCGTCGAGGCGCTGCTCGGCCGCGGCTGGTGGGGCCGCGGCCTCCTGCCGCCACCCCTCGACTGGCTCCAGCGCCGCGCGCTCATCGCCGTCGGCGACGACGGCCTCGTCCACCCCGTCGAGGAGGCCGTCGAGGGCTTCGCCGCGCTCACCCTCGACCTCGCCGATCAGGCCGGGTCACCGGCGCCGGTGCGGGTCGAGGAGGCCGGCGCGATCGTCGTCGCCGACGACCCGGCGATGCTCGACCGTAGCGTCGCGGTCGCCGCGGCGGGCCTGCGGGCGGTGGCACCGACCGTCGCGGTCTCGCGGCGCCCGGCCGAGGCGGTGACCGCTGCGCTGCGCGCCGCGGGCGTAGCACTCGCCACCGACGAGGTCGTGCGCGCCGAGCCGGGCGCACCCGCGCTGCCGCGCACGCCGGAGGACGCGGTCGGCCCACGGGCGATCCGCGCGCTGCTCTCGCGCGCCGTCGAGGAGCAGCGCCAGGTCCGCCTGCGGTACTTCGCCTCCTCGCGCGGCGGCGCGCCAACCGACCGTGTCGTCGATCCGTGGCGCTTCGCTGATGACCTCCTCGTCGGCTACTGCCACCTGCGCCACGGCGAGCGCACCTTCGCCGTCGACCGCGTCGGCCAGGCCCGCCTGCTCGGCTCCGCGGTCGACCATGCCCCGCCCCAGGCCTGAGCCCGACACGTGGTGGTCACACCATGTGGGTAGGGTGGCAAGCGGCGACGACGCGAGGCTCGACCCAGGGGGGCGGTACCGCGGTGCCAGCGCAGGAGCAGGCCGGGGACCCGCGACGGGCGACCGCCGGTGACGACGTCGTCATCGACCTCACCGACGCGACGGTCGACCGCGTCGGCGGCGCACGGCTCGATGCCGCAGGGGTGGAGGTGGCGCTGCGCCCTGCGCCGCGGGTCGCGGCGTCCTGGCGCCAGCGGCTCACGAGCCCCCTCGGCCTCCTGCTCGTCGTCAACGTGCTCAACGTCGTTGACGCCGTCCTCACGGTGCTGTGGATCGAGCTCGGCATCGCGCGTGAGGCCAACCCGATCGTCGACGCGATCGGCTTCCCCGCGAAGATCGTCGGCGTCGCCATCCTCAGCGCGGCCGCCGCCGTGCTGCGCCCCCGCGCGCTCCTCGTGCCGATCGTCGCCCTCGCGCTCGTCGTCGTCTACCACGTCGTCGGGGCGGGCGTCGTCCTCCTGACCGCCGGAGGCTGAGCCGCCGCCGGCGACCGCCGGCGCGCGGCCGGTGCGGGCACCGCCACGGCCGCCCGCCCCCGGCGCGTGCTCACTCGCCGGAGCGCTGGCGGACGTTGCGCCGGTCGCCGTTGCCCGGCTGCATGAGGTCGAGCCGGTCGGCGGCATCCTCGGCGGCGTCCTGCCAGGGGAAGGCGACGAAGTGGGCGTCGGTCTGCTCGAGGACCTCGAGGTCCTCCTCGGTGCGCGCGGTGACCATGACCCCGCAGCGGTAGCCGGCCTCGTGGATGGCCTGCAGGGTCGTGAGCGTCGCGTCGAGCTCGGGCACGGTCACGACGATCCAGCGCGCGTGGTCGACGGGGAGGTGCTCGAGGAGCTCGGGGTCACCGGCGTCGCCGTAGAGCGCGAGGTGGCCGGCCTCCTTGGCAAGGCGCACCACCTGGGGGTCGTCGTCGACGGCGAGGACGCGCCGCCCGCGCAGGCGCAGGTGCTCGGCGAGTCGTGAGCCGAAGCGGCCGAGGCCGAGGATGATGATCTCGGCGTGCGGTGCGGCGTCGGCGTCGGACAGCGAGCGCTCGCGCAGGCTCGAGCGCTCGAAGACGCCGAGGAGGTGGCCGAACCGCTTCCACAGCGGCTTGGAGTAGAGGATGAGGTAGGTCGACAGGCCGATCGTGATGACGCCGACGATGGTGATGAGCCCGACGTGGGTGTCGGTGATGTGGCCGACCGCGAGGCCGAGGGCGGCGAAGATGAGGCTGAACTCGCTGATCTGGGCGACGGTCACGCCGGTGAGGAACCCCGTGCGCGCGCGGTAGCCCATGACCCCCATGATCGTCATGACGATGAGCGGGTTGCCGATGAGCACGAAGAGGCTCAGGACGATCGCGGGCACGATCTGCTCGCCGGCGTCGGCGAAGTCGAGGCCGACGCCGAGGTTGACGAAGAAGAAGAGCAGGAGGAAGTCGCGCACCGACAGCAGGCGTCCGCCGATGGCCTCGCGGTAGCCGGTCGAGGCGAGCGACACCCCGCCGACGAAGGCGCCGACCTCCTGGCTGAAGCCGAGGATCTCCCCGCTCGCGGCGAGGGCGATCGCCCAGGCGATCGCGAAGAGGATGAGCAGCTCGCGCTCCTCGGCGAGGCGCTCGAGCAGCGCGGGCAGCACGTAGCGCATGAGCAGGCCGATGACGGCGACGAAGAGCACGGCGCGCACCCCGGTGAGGGCGAGCTCGACGCCGATGCCGCCGGCGGCCTCGTCGGCGCCGCCGAGGGCCGACAGCCCGATCATCACGACGACCACGACGATGTCCTGGACGATGAGGATGCCGAGGGCGATCTTGCCGTGGGTCTCCTCGACCTCGTGCTTGTCGGAGAGGAGCTTGACGATGATGATCGTCGAGCTGAACGTGAGCGCCACGGCGATGTAGAGCGCGGGCAGGGGGGCGAAGCCGAGCCCGAGCGCGATGCCGAAGCCGACGAGCGACGTGAACGCGACCTGCCCGAGGCCGGCGACGAGCGCGACGGGCCCGACCGAGCGGATGAGGTGGAGGTCGAGCTTCAGTCCGACGAGGAAGAGCAGGAGCGCGATGCCGATCTCGGCGAGGAGCTCGAGCTCGTCGGACTCCTGGATGAGCCCGAACCCGACGGGGCCGAGGGCGATGCCCACGGCGATGAAGGCGACGATGAGCGGCTGGCGCAGCCGCGCTGCGAGGGCGCCGACGACGACGGCGATGAGGAGCACCGCGCCGATCTCCTGGAAGACGTTGTCGAACGCGGTCGTCGCGAGGTACTCCACGGGGCTCCCCTCGGGGTCGGTCGCGCGCGTGGCTCGCGCACGAGGGCCACGGGCTCCGGCGCTGCGAGCCTATCGCCGGACGCGCGCGCCACGGTGATCGACCGACCGACGTCGCGCTCACGCCTCGGCGCCGCCTGGGCGCCGATAGACTCGGGAGGCCCTTCGTCAGCGACCCGGAGCCCCTGCATGTTCGATGCGCTCAGCGACCGCCTCGAGGCGGTCTTCGGTGGTCTGCGCGGCCGCGGCAAGCTCTCCGAGGAGCAGGTCGACGCCGCGCTGCGCGAGATCCGCCTCGCCCTGCTCGAGGCCGACGTGAACTTCAAGGTCGTGAAGACCTTCGTCGGCCGTGTGCGCGAGCGCGCCGTCGGCAGCGAGGTCGCCGAGGCGCTCAACCCCGGCCAGCAGGTCACGAAGATCGTGCACGAGGAGCTCGTGCGCATCCTCGGCGAGCAGTCCGCCCCGCTCGACCTCGGCAGCGCGAGCCCGGCGGGGATCATGCTCGCGGGGCTGCAGGGCTCCGGCAAGACGACCGCGGCAGGCAAGCTCGCCTCCCTGCTCAAGCGCAAGGGCCGCAGCCCGCTGCTCGTGGCCTGCGACCTCCAGCGCCCCGCTGCCGTCGAGCAGCTCAAGGTCCTCGGGGAGCGCGCCGGCGTGCCGGTCTACGCGCCCGAGCCCGGCAGCGACCCCGACGCCGACCCGGTGGCCGTGGCACGGGGCGCCGTCGACGAGGCCAAGCGCCTGGGTGCCGGCGTGCTCATCGTCGACACCGCCGGGCGCACGAACGTCGACGACGTCCTCATGCAGCAGGCCGCCGACATCAAGGCGACGATCGATCCCGCCGAGACGCTCTTCGTCATCGACGCGATGATCGGCCAGGAGGCGGTCACCGTCGCGAAGGCCTTCCAGGAGGCCGTCGACTTCACCGGGGTCATCCTCTCCAAGCTCGACGGCGACGCCCGCGGCGGCGCGGCGCTGTCGGTGGCCGAGGTCACCGCCCGGCCGATCAAGTACGCCTCGCTGGGGGAGGGGCTCGAGGAGTTCGAGGCCTTCCACCCCGACCGCATGGCCGGGCGCATCCTCGGCATGGGCGACGTGCTCACGCTCATCGAGAAGGCCGAGGAGGCCTACACCGAGGAGCAGGCCGCCGACCTCGAGAGCAAGCTGCGCGAGGACGCCTTCACCCTCGAGGACTTCCTCGAGCAGCTCCAGCAGCTGCGCAAGATGGGGCCGCTGCAGAACCTCGTCGGGATGATCCCCGGCGTGGGCAAGCAGCTCGAGGACGCCGACCTCGACGAGGGCCAGCTCGTCCGCGTCGAGGCGATCATCCAGTCGATGACCCGCGCCGAGCGCCACGACCCCGACCTCCTCAACGGCAAGCGCAAGAAGCGCATCGCCGCGGGGTCGGGTCGCAGCGTCCAGGAGGTCAACGAGCTCCTGCGCTCCTACGGTGAGATGCGCAAGCTCATGAAGCAGATGGGCGGGGGCGGCGCGCGCGGGGGCGCGAAGGCGGCGCGCCAACTGTCCCGCGAGGGCGGCGACCTCTCCGCGCTCGGCGCGGGCGGCCTCGGTGGCGCCGGCGCGCCCGGCGGGGGCCTGCCGGCGGGGATGCAGGCCGGCGGGCTGCCCGGCGGCGGCCCGGGAGGCGGCAAGCCCCGCGGCAAGCAGGTGCCCAAGCGCAAGAAGAAGAAGCGGAAGCGCTGAGGCGGGACCGGCGCGCAACGCGCCGACACGCTCACCCCCAGCCGAGGTCGTGCAGCTCGTCGTCGTCGATGCCCATGTGGTGGGCGAGCTCGTGGACGACGGTGACGCGGACCTCCTCGACGAGCTCGTCCTCGTCGGCGACCATCGCGCACAGCGGCAGCCGGAAGATCACGATCCGGTCGGGCAGCACGCCGCCGTACTCGTCGCGCTCGGTCAGCGGCACCCCGTCGTAGACGCCGAGGAGATCGGGCTCGTCGGGGTCGACGTCCTCGGTGACGACGGCGACGTTGTCGAGGTGGGCCCACAGCTCGTCGGGGATGCCGTCGAGGGCGTCGTCGACGAGCACGGCGAAGCGCTCGTGGGGCACGGGATCCATGCCGGCGGACAGCTCCTCGTGTCGTGGCGGCGGACGGGCCGATAGCGTAGCGACGATGCCCCACGTGTCCTCCCGGACCCGTGGGCGGCAGGGCAGGTCGAGGCGGGACGCGCCCCCGCGGCGAGGGAGGACCGATGCGCGACGTCGCAGCGCTGCTCGTCGGCCTCGCGCTGCTCACCGTCGCCGCCGACCGCTTCGTGCTCGGCGCCGCGCGGCTGTCGGCGGCGCTGCGGGTCTCCCCGGTCATCATCGGCGCGCTCGTCATCGGCGCGGGCACGAGCGCGCCGGAGCTCCTCGTCACCGTGCTCGCCGCGGTGCAGGGCGTGCCGGACCTCGCCGTCGGCAACCTCATCGGCTCGAACACCGCCAACATCGGCCTCGTCCTCGGGGCGGCCGCGCTCGTCTCGCCGATCGCCATCGGTCAGGCGACGCTGCGCCGTGAGGTCCCGCTCATGCTCCTCGCCGTCGTCGCCCTCGCCAGCGTGGCGGCCGACGGGACGCTCGGACGCGTCGACGGCGCGGTGCTGCTCGCCCTCGGCGCCGTGGCGATCGCCGTCGTCGTCGCCTTCGCCCGGGCCGATCAGCGCAGCGCCGCCAACCCGCGGGTCGGGCGCGCCGAGCCGGTGTGGCGCCCCGCGGTCCTCGCGCTCGCGGGCCTCCTCGGCACGATCGCCGGCGCGCAGCTCCTCGTCAGCGGCGCGAGTGGACTCGCGCGCGCGCTCGGGGTGAGCGAGGCGGTCGTCGGTCTCACCGTCGTGGCGATCGGCACGAGCCTGCCCGAGCTCGTCACCGCGGTCGCCGCCGCGCGGCGGCGCGAGGCCGACCTCGTCGTCGGCAACGTCCTCGGCTCGAACCTCTTCAACTCCCTGCCGGTGGCGGGGGTCGCCGGGGTCCTCGGGGCGGCCGGCCTCGAGCCCGCGTTCGGTCTGGCCCTGGCCGGGATGGTCGCGATCTGCGGCCTCGCTGCGGTCTTCCTCTTCACCGGGCGTCGCCTCGCCCGTGTGGAGGGCGCGGTCCTGCTCGGGCTCTTCGCGCTCATCGTCGGCGCGACCGTGGCGTAGCGGCCGGGTCCGGCGCTGCGCTATCCTGCCGGCAGCGCCCGCGCTGCGGGCGCTTGGTGCGTGCGATCTGCCGGACCCGCACACCCGTCCACAGACCGAGGTGGGCGCGTCGGGCGCCGCCCTGCGGCGACATCGAAGCCCGACGGCACCTGCCGGCGACCGCCGGCCCGCGGCACGCCCCGGCCGTGCCTCCAGAAAGGCAAGTCCCCATGGCCGTGAAGATGCGCCTCCGGCGCGAGGGCAAGAAGAAGCAGCCCTTCTACCGCGTCGTCGTCGCCGACGTCCGCTCGCCCCGAGATGGGCGCTTTATCGAAGACATCGGCTACTACCACCCGCTCGCCGACCCGTCGGTGATCTCCATCGACCACGACCGCGCGCTCTACTGGCTGCGCCAGGGCGTCCAGCCCTCCGACGCCGTGCGCAAGCTCCTGCGCATCGAGGGCGTGTGGGAGCAGTTCAAGCCCGGCGACCCCGGCAAGGACCGCAGCCGCAAGCACGCGCAGCGCGCCGCGCGCAAGGCCGAGCAGGACGCCAAGCGCACCGAGGCCGAGGCCGCGGCGAAGGCCGCGCAGGAGGCCGAGCAGGCCGCCGCGGCCGAGCAGGCCGCCGCTGAGGAGCCGCCCGCCGCTGAGGAGCCGCCCGCGGAGGAGCCGCCGGCCGAGGACCCCGCCGATGACGTGGCCTCCGCGGAGCCCACGGCGGCCGAGGACGAGGAGGAGTCGCAGGCGTGATGGCCGTCGACGTACTCGAGTTCATCGCCCGCAACCTCGTCGATCACCCCGACGACATCGAGATCACCGAGACCGAGGACGACGACGGCGAGGTCGTCCTCGAGCTCAAGGTCCACCCCGAGGACATGGGCAAGGTCATCGGCAAGCGCGGACGCACCGCCAAGGCGATCCGCACGATGGTCAAGGCCGCCTCGACGCGTGACGGCCAGCAGGCCACCGTCGAGATCGTCGAGTAGCGCGCTGGCGATGGGCGAGGCCTCCGTCGTCGTCGGTGCCGTCGGCAAGCCGTTCGGCGTGCGCGGCGAGGTCTACGTCCACCCCGACCCCGACCTCGACCACGAGTTCGCCGCGGGCGCACGCTACGCCGCACAGGGCGGCGTGCTCACCGTCGAGCGCGCCCGCGCCCACGGCGGGCGGCTCGTCGTGAAGTTCGAGGAGGTCGCCGACCGGGCCGGGGCCGAGGGTCTGCGCGGCACCGTCCTCTCGCTCGACAAGGACGAGATCGCCCTCGACGACGGGGCGGTCTGGCTCGACGAGGTCCTCGGCGCCGAGGTCGTCGACGGTGACGGCGCGCTCATCGGCGTGCTCGAGGGCGTCCTCGACGCCCCCGCCCACGACCTGCTCGTCGTCGCCCGACCCGACGGCGGCGAGGTGCTCGTGCCCGCCGTGGACGAGTTCGTCGAGCTCGGGCGCGAGCGCATCGTCGTTCGGGCGATCCCCGGTCTGCTCGGCGACGACGAGGCCTAGGTGCGCCTCGACGTCCTCACGATCTTCCCCGGCTACTTCGCCGGGCCGCTCGAGACCTCGCTGCTCGGCCGCGCCGCCGAGCGCGGGCTCGTCGACGCCCGGGTGCACGACCTGCGGCGCTGGACCCACGACGTCCACCGCAGCGTCGACGATGCGCCCTACGGCGGTGGCGCCGGCATGGTCCTCAAGCCCCAGCCCTTCTTCGACGCCGTCAGCGAGCTCTACGGCGACCTCGACGCGCGGCCGCGCACGATCGTGCTCACCCCCCGGGGCCGGCTGCTCGACCAGCGCCTCGTCGCCGAGCTCGCCGCCGAGCCGGCCATGCTCCTGCTCTGCGGGCGCTACGAGGGCATCGACGAGCGGGTCCACACCCGCCTCGCCCACGACGAGGTCTCGATCGGCGACTACGTCCTCGCTGGCGGGGAGGCCGCGGCCTGCGTGCTCATCGAGGCGGTGACCCGCCTGCTGCCCGGCGTCATGGGCAACGCCGAGAGCGCGACCGACGAGTCCTTCGCCGACGGGCTCCTCGAGCACCCGCAGTACACCCGCCCGCCCGAGATCGAGGGCCTGGCGGTGCCCGAGGTCCTGCGCTCGGGCGACCACGGCGCGGTCGAGGCGTGGCGCCACGAGCAGGCGCTGGCGCGGACCGCCGAGGTCCGCCCCGACCTCCTCGCGCGCTGGCGCGAGCGCCGCGCGGCGGCCCGGCAGGATCCGATGGGGGAGGATCCGCGCGTCGATTGACCCCCGGCACGCGGGAGGGCTATGCTGGTCCATCGGGCCGCGCGCCCTGCGTCTGCGTGCTGCCGGCCCCGACACCGCCCATCGCCAGTGGAGAGCGCCGCGCCATGAAGCCCACCGACCTCGTCGACATCGAGAGCCTCCGTGACGACGTGCCCGCGTTCCGCGCGGGGGACACCGTGAAGGTGCACGTCAAGGTCACCGAGGGCAACCGCACCCGCGTGCAGGTCTTCGAGGGCGTGGTCATCGCCCGCAAGGGCAGCGGGATCAGCGAGACGTTCACCGTGCGCAAGATCAGCTTCAACGGTGTCGGCGTCGAGCGGACCTTCCCCGTCCACGCGCCCGTCATCGAGCGCATCGAGGTGGCCCGCCGCGGTCGCGTGCGCCGCGCGAAGCTCTACTACCTGCGCGACCGGGTCGGCAAGAAGGCGCGCGTGCGCGAGCGCCGGGAGGCCGCAGGCGCCTAGGCGCCCGCGGATGAGGCGGCTGTGACCGACCGCCGCGACCCCGCAGAGGACGTCCGCGCCCCCACGCCCGTGCGCGACGCCGACGAGCCCGGTGCCGACGCCGCGAGGGCGGCCGTGGGCGGCCCCGCCCCTGGGCACGGCCACGACGGTCCCGCCGAGGGCGGCGCGCCGGCCCATGACGCAGCCGGCGCCGGTGGGCCCGGCAACGGTGCCGGTAGCGACGACGGTCGCGACGGCCAGGACGCCGGTGGCGCTCCATCGGGCGGGGGGCGCAGGCAGCGCTCCTTCCTCGTCGAGCTGCCGGTGCTCGTGCTCATCGCCTTCGTCCTCGCGCTCCTGCTCAAGACCTTCGTCGTGCAGGCCTTCTACATCCCCTCTGAGTCGATGCTGCCGACGCTCGCGGTCGGCGACCGCGTCCTCGTCAACAAGCTCGTCCACGACGTGCGCGACCCCGAGCGGGGCGAGGTCGTCGTCTTCACCCACGACGACGACGTCCCCGGGGCGGCGGCGGCCGAGGGCCTGCTCGACCAGATCCTCGACACGATCGCGGGCGGCTTCGGCGCCTCGTCGGGCACCGAGAAGGACTTCATCAAGCGCATCATCGGCCTGCCGGGGGAGACCATCGAGATGCGCGACGGCGTCGTCCTCGTCGACGGTGAGCCCATCGCCGAGGCGCCGGAGGCCGAGGGTGGCTACCTCTCGCGGCCCGACGTCGTCGACTTCGGGCCCACGGAGATCCCCGAGGGGGAGTACTTCATGATGGGCGACAACCGCCCGAACTCCTCCGACAGCCGCTCGCTCATCGAGACCGTGCCCGAGGAGGACCTCGTCGGTCGCGCCTTCGTCGTCATCTGGCCACCCGGGCGGCTGAGCACCCTGCCGCTGCCGGACTACGACGATCCGCCGGCCGGCTCCGAGGCTGCGGCGACCCCGTGAGCACCCGGCAGAGGAGCCCGCGATGAGCGCCGAGGACCTCGAGCGCTACGAGGCGGAGATGGAGCTCGCGCTCTACCGCGAGTACCGCGACGTCGTGCGGATGTTCGCCTACGTCGTCGAGACCGAGCGGCGCTTCTACCTCGCCAACGACGTCGACGTCGCCGTGCGCGGCGAGGGCGAGGACACGTACTTCGAGGTCACCCTGTCCGACGCCTGGGTCTGGGACATGCACCGCCCCGCGCGCTTCGTCTCGCACGTGCGCGCCCTGACGTTCCGCGACGTCAACGTCGAGCGCGTCGCGGCGAGCGACGACCCGCCGCTGCTCGAGTAGCCCGTGCGCTTCCGCTCGCCGTTCCGCCGCGGCGACGCCGACGTCGTCGACATCGTCATGCTGCTCGCCGCCCTCGCGGTCATCGGCGTGCTCGTCGCCTGGGCCGCCGGGCTGCTCTGAGGGCGTCGTCCACAGGCCCGCGGGGCGGATCGGGCCGGGCGCAGGTCGCCGCTCCTAGCCTCGCGCCATGTCGACCTCCAGCGATCGCCTCGGGCGGCTCGGCGAGCGGCTCGCCGCCCGCCACCTCCGCGCCGGCGGCTACGAGATCCTCGAGCGCGGCTGGCGCCACGCCGGCCCGGACCTGCGTGGCGAGCTCGACCTCGTCTGCCGCGACGGCGCGACGATCGTCGTCTGCGAGGTCAAGGCGCGCCGCCGCGCCTGGCCCGAGGAGGCCGCCGAGGGCGTCGACGCCCGCAAGCGTCGGCAGCTGCGCCGCCTCGCCCTGCGCTGGCTCGACGAGCACGGCTGCCGGGGCACGCCGCTGCGCATCGACGTCGTCGCGGTGGCCTGGCCGCCCGGTGGCGGTGCCGCGGCGATCTGCCACCTCGAGGGCGTGGCGTGAGCCGGGCGCGGGTGACGTGGGCGCGGACGGTCGCCCAGGTCGGCCTCGAGGCCCGGGAGGTCACCGTCGAGGTCCACGTCTCGGGAGGCCTGCCGGGCTTCCACGTCATCGGCTCCTCCGGTGCGCCGGCGCGGGAGGCCGCCGACCGGGTCCGCACCGCGCTGGCCGCGAGCGGCCTCGCCGTGGGCAGCCGCAAGGTGCTGATCTCGCTCGCGCCCGCCGACGTGCCCAAGCTCGGGGCGCGCTTCGACCTGCCGACGGCGCTCGCGGTGTGCGCCCAGCTCGAGGTCCTCGGCCAGGAGGCGCTGCGCGACGTCGTGCTGCTCGGCGAGCTCGCCCTCGACGGGACGGTGCGGCCGGTGCCCGGGGTCCTGCCTTCAGCGGTCCACGCCGCGAGGACCGGCGTCAGGCGTCTCGTCGTCGCACGCGGCAACGCCGCGGAGGCGGCGCTGGCCTCCGGGGTGGACGTCGCGGCCGTCGCCGACCTCACCGAGGCCGTCGCCGTCCTCGGCGGCGCACCCGCCCGCCCGATCGAGCCGCCCGCCGCGCCGCCGTCGCCGCGCGCCCGTGGGGACCTCGCCGAGGTCCGCGGGCAGCTCGAGGCGCGCAGGGCGCTCGAGATCGCCGCGGCGGGGGGCCACCACCTCCTGCTCATCGGCCCCCCGGGATGTGGCAAATCGATGCTCGCGTCGCGTCTGCCCACGATCCTGCCGCCCCTCGACGATGCCGCCGCGCTCGAGCTCGCGGCGATCCGCTCGGTCGCCGGCCTGCTCGACGGGGTCACGCTCGACCGCACCCCGCCCTTCCGCGCACCGCACCACTCCGCCTCCGCCGCGGCGCTGCTCGGCGGCGGTGCCGGGGTGGCCAGGCCCGGCGAGGTGAGCCTTGCGACGCACGGCGTGCTCTTCCTCGACGAGCTCCTCGAGTGGCCCCGTCGGCTGCTCGATGCGCTGCGCGAGCCGCTCGAGGAGGGCGTCGTGCGCATCGCGCGCTCGCGCGCGAGCGTCGCCTACCCCGCAGCGGCCCAGCTCGTCGCCGCGGCCAACCCGTGCCCCTGCGGCGGTGGGCGCCGCTGCGTCTGCCGTGAGGCCGACGTCGCCCGCTACCGCGCGCGGCTGTCGGGACCGCTGGCCGACCGCATCGACCTCGCCCCGACGGTCACCCCCGTCGGCGCGGCCGACCTGCTCGCCGCCGAGGAGGGCGAGCCCAGTGCGGCGGTCGCCGCCCGGGTCGCGGCGGCGCGCGAGGCCAGCGCGCTGCGGCAGGGCCGGGGGGTGCGCAACGCCGAGGCCGACGCCGTGACGCTGCGCGCGAGCGCGCGCCCCGCCGCCCTCGCCCAGCTCGCCGCCGCGGTCGACGCCGGCCTGCTCACCGCCCGGGGTCATGACCGCGCGCTGCGGGTGGCGAGGACCTGCGCCGACCTCGGGGGCGTCGACGCGATCGACGCCGATCATGCCGCCGAGGCGCTCGGGCACCGCCTCGCCCTGCCCGAGGCGGTCGCGGGGTGAGCTCGGGTCGCGCGCCGACGCGGCTGCACCGCGACGCCCTGGCCCTCGCCGCCGCCGGCGTCGAGGGCGCGGCGGTCAGCCGCGCCTGTCGGGAGGCCGGTCCGCGGGCCGGCCCCGGGGAGGTCGCCGCGCGCCTCGCGCGCCGCGCGGCGCGTGCCCCCGGTGACCCCGACGAGGTCGCGCACCGCCTCGCCGCGCTCGGGGCGAGGGTGGCTGTCGTCGGTGACGATGCCTACCCGGCCCGGCTCGCGGCGTCGTGGCCAGAGCTCGGTGCACCCCTCTGGCTCTTCATCGCCGGCCCCGCGGGGCGGTTGCCGGACGCGCCCTCGGTCGCGATCGTCGGCACCCGGCGACCGAGCCTCGACGGTCTCACCGTGGCCCGCGAGCTCGCCGAGGCCGCGGCGCAGGCCGGGGCGGTCGTCGTCTCCGGTCTCGCCCGCGGCGTCGACGAGGCCGCGCACGAGGGGGCCCTCGCCGCCGGTGGCGCGACGGTCGGGGTGCTCGGCAGCGGCCTCGGCGTCGACTACCCCCGCGGCAGCGCGGCGCTGCGCGCCCGCGTCGCCGAGGCGGGCGGGCTCGTGAGCGAGTACGTCCCGGGCACGCCGCCGCGTCCGCACCGGGTGCTCGAGCGCAACCGGATCATCGCCGGCCTCGTCGACGCCGTCGTCGTCGTCGAGGGTGGGGCCCGCAGCGGCGCGCTCACGACCGCGCGGCTCGCGCTCGAGCAGGGGCGCGACGTCCTCGCCTGCCCGGCGGCGCTCACGAGTCCGCAGGCCGCCGCGCCGCTCGCGCTCATCCGCGACGGCGCGCAGGTGGTCACCGCGCCTGACGACGTCGTCGACGCGCTCGGGCTGTTGCGGCTCGGCGACCGCGGCGGGGCGCCGAGGCCTGGGGCGGAGCCGGCCGGGCGTGACCTCGGCGGCCTCGCCGGGGAGCTGGCGACCCTGCTGTCGGCGACGCCGCGCACCATCGACGCCCTCGCCGGCGCGACGGGCCGGCCCGCGTCGGCGGTGCTCGCCGCGGTGGTCGAGCTCCTCGCCGCGGGCCTCGCCGAGCGCCGCCCGAGTGGGGTCGTGCGGGTGCCGCGGTGAGGCTGGGTCAGGTCCCCGGCACGCGCTCGAGCAGCTCCTCGAGCCATCCGAGCGGGTCGAGCTCGCCGAGGGCGTCGAGCGAGGGGTCGAGCTCCGCCTCGGCGTCGGGGGCGGTGATCTCCACCGGCATCCCGAAGTCCTCGAGCTCGATCGTCGTGCCGAGGCGCACCTCGGCGAGCCCGGCGAGGTCGACGAGGCCCTCGTAGTCGATCCGGCGGAGGAGGTCCTCGTCGTCGATCCAGACGTCGACCGGCAGCTGGCCGTCGGGGTGGAGCCTGCGCAGCGCCGCGATGAGGTCGGCGGACTCCTCGCCGAGCTGCGCGCCGACGGCGTCGAGGTCGACCTCGACGCGGTAGCGGGTCGTGGCCACCCCGTCGAGGACCTCGTCACCGAGCTCCTCGGGCGTAGTCTCGACCGCGCGCAGCAGGCTCACGATCGCGAGGGGGTTGGCCACGCCCGGACCGGTGGTCGCCGGGTCGCGCTCGTCGGGGTCGGGCTCGCCGGTCAGGCGCACCCAGCCACGGTCGAGGTCGACGGGCGCGCGCAGCCACGCCCGGTCCTCGACGAAGACGAGCTCGACGAGCCCGACCTCCCCGAGCCCGGGGATCGGCAGGCCGTCGAGGAAGGGCACCTCGCGCTCGAGCCGGGCGGCCTCCGCCTCGAAGTCGAGCTCGCCCTCGGCCACCGACAGCTGCACGTCGCCGACGACGGGGACGTCCGAGGCCGTGCCGGTGACGGTCACGCCGGCGCTGCCGGCGTCGAGGGTCGTCTCGACCGCGCGGGCCAGGCGCGCGCCGGGGGTGTCGAGGACGAGCACGACCACGACGGCGATCGCCGCGAGCGCCGCGACCGCACCGCCGGCGATGGCCCAGATGCGCGCCCGCGACGGGGCGCCCTCGGCGGTCGGCGCGGGGCTCGCCCCGGACTCCGCGTCGGGGGCGGACGGGGCGTCCGGCTCGGCGGGAGGGTCGTCGTGGTGGGCCATGGCTGCACGGTACCCACCCGCGCGGACGCTCGCCCGTGCGGCGTCGTTGACCTCGCCTCGCCGGTGGGCCACCCTCGCTGCGGGGGCAGGCTGCCGCCGCAGCGGCGAGGAGGAGCGAGGTCGTGGAGCTGCCCGAGGTGCTGCCGCCGGCCTGGCAGGACGCGCTCGACGAGCTCGCGGGGCACCTCGCCGACGAGCGCGGCCTCGCGCCCCGCTCGGTCGATGCCTACCTGCGCGATGCGCGGCAGCTCGCCGGCTTCTGCGCGGGGTTCGCCATCACCGACCCCGACGAGGTCGCCCCGCTCGTCCTGCGTCGCTACCTCGCCGCCCTGCACGCCGAGGGCTACGCCCGTGCCTCGCTGCAGCGCAAGACGACCGCGCTGCGCCAGCTCTTCGCCCTGCTCGCGCGCCGCGATCGCGTCGACGTCGATCCCGCCGCGAGGCTCGCGAGCCCCAAGTCCGCACAGCGCCTGCCCAAGGCCCTGCGGCCCGCGCAGGTCGAGGCGCTGCTCGCGGCCCCCGACGTCGACACGCCCCGGGGCCAGCGCGACCGCGCGCTCCTCGAGCTGCTCTACGCCAGCGGCGCGCGGGTGGGGGAGGCCGTGGGCCTCGACGTCGACGGCGTCGACCTCGCGAGCGGTCGGGTGCGGCTGCACGGCAAGGGCGACAAGGAGCGGCTCGTCCCGCTGGGGGAGCCCGCCTGCGTCGCGCTCGAGCGCTGGATCGGCGACGGGCGCCGGCGCCTCCTCGCCGAGGCGGCCACCGCCGGGCCCGCAGTGTTCTGCGGGGTACGGGGCGGGCGCCTGAGCGACCGCGAGGCGCGCACGATCGTCGGCCGGCACGCCCGCGCCGCGGGCCTCGAGGGGGTCAGCCCCCACGCGCTGCGCCACAGCTACGCCACGCACCTGCTCGAGGGGGGCGCCGACGTCCGCGCGGTCCAGGAGCTCCTCGGCCACGTTGCCCTGCAGACGACGCAAACCTACACTCACCTCACCCAGGACCACGTTCGGAGGAGCTATGAGCGAGCGCATCCCCGGGCGTGACCGATCACAGGCGCTGGCCCGAGGCTGACCATTGACGCCACCGGCCGCAAGCGCGAGCGGATCGACCCGGGCCCCAACCCGGACGGTGTCGTCGGACCCTGCCGTGGTCGAGCTCTGGGAGCGCTTCAAGCTCAACGGCGACGCCAGCGCGCGCGAGCGGCTCATCCTCCAGTACGCGCCTCTCGTGAAGTACGTCGCCGGCCGCGTCTCGGTCGGCCTGCCGCCCTCGATCGAGCATGCCGACCTCACCTCCTACGGGATGTTCGGGCTCATCGACGCGATCGAGAAGTTCGACCTCGACAAGAGCGTGAAGTTCGAGACCTACGCGATCGCGCGGATCCGTGGGGCGATCATCGATGAGCTGCGCTCGATCGACTGGATCCCGCGGTCGGTGCGGTCCAAGGCCCGCGACATCGAGCGCGCGCTGTCCCAGCTCGAGCACGAGCTCCACCGCACCCCGACCGAGGAGGAGCTCGCCGACGCGCTGGGCCTCGACCTCGAGGAGCTCGGCAAGACCCTCGCGCAGGTCTCGCTGACCTCGCTCGTCGCGCTCGACGAGACCCTGCCGGGCGACGAGGGCGAGCGCCAGGCCCTCATCGACACCCTCCAGGACACGAGCGCGCCCGACCCCGAGGGGGTCTACGAGGACGCCGAGCTCAAGGCCCTGCTCGGCGAGGCGATCACCGACATGCCCGAGCGCGAGCGCACCGTCATCGTGCTCTACTACTTCGAGAGCATGACGCTCGCGCAGATCGGCGAGATCCTCGGCGTCACCGAGTCGCGGGTCTGCCAGATCCACACGAAGTCGGTGCTCGGGCTGCGCGCGAAGCTCCTCGAGCGCACGCGCGGCTGACGGCGGTCCCGCCCGCTGTCCACAGCTCTCGGCGGGCGATCCCGGGGCGTGGGCGTCGCACCGGCCTACCGTGCCTCCATGCGCACCGCCCTCCTCCTCGCAGCCGCCGCGGCGCTCGCGCTCACCGCCAGCGCCGCCCCGCTCGTGGGCGCCGCGCCGGCAGGCGCGGGACCCTCCGCTGGCGCGCATCCCACGACCGTCGCGCCGGTGGCCGGCGAGCTGCTGCGCGACTTCGACCCGCCCGACGAGCCGTGGGGAGCGGGGCACCGCGGGGGGTCGCTCGCGGCGGTGCCCGGCGAGGTCGTCGTCGCCGCGCGGTCGGGTGTGGTCGCCTTCTCCGGCGAGGTCGCCGGCGCCGGATGGGTCACCGTCGACCACGGCGGGGGCCTCGAGACCACCTACGGCGTGCTCGACCCGCGGCTCGTCGAGGGCGGGCAGCGCCTCGAGGTGGGAGCGCCGGTCGGGCGGCTCGCCGCCGACGCGACGCACCTGCACTGGGGCGCGCGGCTCGACGGCGAGTACATCCACCCCTTGAGCCTGCTCGCACCCTGGCGCGTGCGCCTCGTGCCCGGGTGAGCGCGGCGCCCGCGGGCCGGGTGTATGCTCGGCGACGTCCCCGGCGGCGCGGGCGCCCTGCGCGCCTGCGCGCATGCCGGGGTCCGCGCGTCCCCGCGTCCGCCGGTGGCGCCACCCAACCACGCAGCACGTGCCGCGCGACCCGCGGTCCCGCCTCGCCGGCGGGCACGGTCGAGTGCCGGACGCGTCGACGCGACGTCGGCGCACCGGCCCGGTGCGTGCGAGGCCCAACCGCGAAGGAGCCCACGATGTCCGTCGTCAGCATGCGCCAACTGCTCGAAGCCGGCGTCCACTTCGGCCACCAGACGCGCCGCTGGAACCCGAAGATGGAGCGCTACATCCTCACCGAGCGCAACGGCATCTACATCATCGACATCCAGCAGACGATCGCGATGCTCGAGCGCTCGTACAACTTCGTGCGCGACAGCGTGGCCAAGGGCGGCAGCGTCCTCTTCGTCGGCACGAAGAAGCAGGCGCAGGAGGCCATCGAGACCCAGGCCCAGCGCGTGACGATGCCCTACGTCAACTACCGCTGGCTCGGCGGGATGCTCACGAACTTCGAGACGATCAAGGGCCGCCTCGCGCGTCTGCGCGAGCTCGAGGAGCTCATCGGCTCGGAGACCATGGAGCGCCTGCCGAAGAAGGAGGGCCTCCAGCTCCAGCGCGAGTACGCCAAGCTCGAGCAGAACCTCGGTGGGATCCGCGGCATGACGAAGCTGCCGAGCGCGATCTGGATCGTCGACACCGTCAAGGAGGAGATCGCCGTCAAGGAGGCCAACCGCCTCGGCATCCCCGTCGTGGCCGTCGTCGACACGAACTGCGACCCCGACGTCGTGCAGTACGTCATCCCCGGCAACGACGACGCCATCCGCTCCGGCGCGCTGCTCACCAAGCTCATCGCCGATGCCGTCGCCGAGGGCCACCAGGCCCGTGCCGCCCGCTCCGCCGACGACGTCGTCGCCGAGCAGGCTGCGGCGGCCGCCGCGGCGGCGACCGGCCCGAGCGTCGCCGAGCCCGAGGCCGAGCCGCTCACCGAGTGGGAGATCGCCCTGCAGCAGGAGGAGGCCGCCGCGGCCGCCGCCCAGGCCAGCGGGTCGACGCCCGACGTCGAGCCCGAGCCCGAGGCCGCACCCGGTGCCCAGCCCGAGCCCGAGGCCGCACCCGCCGCCCAGGACCCCGCACAGGCCGCCCAGGACCCCGCACAGGCCGAGCCCCTCGCCGAGTGGGAGCAGGCCCTGCGCGCCGAGCAGGCCGCCAGCGCCACCGGGGAGCGCCCGAGCGAGGAGTCCGACGAGGGCTCGCCGGGCGAGCCCGACGCCTGACCCCGCCCGCCAAGGCCCACCCCCCCAGCCCGACCCCCGAGCCCCCCCCTGAGGAGGAACTGTCGTGCCCGAGTTCACTGCCGCCGACGTCAAGCGCCTGCGCGAGGCCACCGGCGCCGGGATGATGGACTGCAAGAAGGCGCTCGTCGACGCCGACGGCGACTTCGACGCCGCCGCCGAGCTCGTGCGCGAGCGCACCGGCGCGCGCATGGCCGACCGCGTCGGCGAGCGCAGCGCGTCGGAGGGCCTCGTCCACAGCTACCTGCACAAGCCGACGCCGGGGCTGCCCCCGAAGGTCGGCGTGCTCGTCGAGCTCAACTGCGAGACCGACTTCGTCGCCAAGGGCGAGGGCTTCCGCGAGCTCGCCAACGACATCGCGATGCACGTCGCGGCGATGCGTCCGGTCGTCGTGCGTGAGGACGAGGTCGACGAGACGCTCCTCGAGGCCGAGCGGGAGTTCGCCCGCAAGCAGGCCCTCGAGGAGGGCAAGCCCGAGCACATCGTCGACAAGATCGTCGACGGCAAGGTCCAGGCCTTCTACAAGGAGAAGGTCCTGCTCAACCAGCCGTTCGTCAAGGACGACAAGCGCACCGTCGCCGACCTGCTCGAGGAGTTCCAGCGCACGAGCGGGGAGAAGGTCGTCCTCGCACGCTTCGCGCGCTTCCAGATCGGCGGCTGACCGCACCGGCCGCGGTGCGTCGCCGCCGCGGCCGGCCAGCGACCCCGCACGGCGCCCGGACGGGTGGGCGCCGTGACCCCGGCGCCCGGTAGGATCCTGCGAGCCACACAGCGGTGACGAAGCGAGGTCAGGGTGGACAGCGGCCCGAAGTACCGGCGGATCCTCCTCAAGCTCTCCGGGGAGGCCTTCGCCGACGAGGACGCGAGCATCAGCCCGGCGATCGTCCACTCGATCGCCGAGCAGCTCGCCGAGGTCGCCGCGCGCGGGGTCGAGATCGGCGTCGTCGTCGGTGGCGGCAACATCTTCCGCGGCAGCGCCCCACAGGCCTCGGGCATGGACCGCTCGAGCGCCGACCACATGGGCATGCTCGCGACGGTCATCAACGCCCTGTCGCTGCAGGACGCCATCGAGAAGCAGGGGCTGCCGACGCGGGTGCAGTCGGCGGTGTCGATGCAGGAGCTCGCCGAGCCCTACATCCGCCGCCGCGCGATCCGCCACCTCGAGAAGGGGCGGCTCGTGATCTTCGCCGGTGGGCTCGGGGCGCCGTACTTCTCCACCGACACCGCCGCGGCGCAGCGCGCGCTCGAGATCGGCGCGGAGGCGATCCTCAAGGGCACCGGCGTCGACGGGGTCTACGACCGCGACCCCCGCGGCGATGCCGCCGCGCTGCGCTTCACCGAGCTCACCCACCTCGAGGCGCTCTCGCGTGGCCTCAAGGTCATGGACGCCACGGCGATCAGCCTGTGCATGGACAACCGGCTGCCGATCGTCGTCTTCGAGCTGCTGCTCGAGGGCAACATCTGGCGCGTCGTCGACGGTGAGCCCATCGGCACGCTCGTCCACACGCCCGTCGAGGAAGGAGCGCGATCGTGATCGATGACGTCCTGGCCGAGGCCAAGCAGAAGATGACCGCCACGGTGCGCCACACCCAGAGCGAGTTCGGCAAGATCCGCACCGGGCGCGCCAACCCCACCCTCGTCGCCGATCTGCCGGTGTCGTACTACGGCACGAAGACGCCACTGCAGCAGATCGCCGGGATCAGCGTGCCCGAGCCACGGATGCTCGCGATCAACCCCTACGACCAGTCGGCGCTGCGCGAGATCGAGCGTGCGATCCAGGCCGCCGACCTCGGGCTCAACCCCTCCAACGACGGCCAGCTCATCCGCGTGGTCTTCCCCGAGCTCACCGAGGAGCGCCGCAAGGAGTTCGTGAAGATCGCCCGGGAGCGCGCCGAGGAGGGCCGCATCGCGATCCGCAACGCCCGACGGCAGGCCAAGTCCGACCTCGCCGACCTCACCGACGAGGGCGCGGTCACCGAGGACGACCAGCGTCGCGGCGAGCAGCAGCTGCAGAAGCTCACCGACAAGCACATCGGCGAGATCGACGAGCTCCTCGGCAACAAGGAGCAGGAGCTCCTCGAGGTCTGAGGCCGCAAGGGTCGGCAGGAGGCCGACGACGGCGGCGCCGCCACGGGCACTGCCCGGGCGCGCACGGTGAGCACGGTGAGCACGGTGGGCACGGTCGGCGAGGGGCGAGGCATCGACGGCGAGGACGAGCCGCGGAGCGACGCGGCGGGCACGCGGGACCGGGCGGAGGGCGACCCCCCGGCCGAGCCGTCGCGCCGGCGCACGGCGGGTCGCAACCTGCCGCTCGCGATCGCCTCGGGGCTCGTCCTCGCCGCTGCGCTGCTCGGCTCGCTCTTCACGAGCGCGATCCTGCTCCTCGCGTTCGTCGGCGCGCTCCTCGTCATCGCCCTCCTCGAGCTCGACGTCGCCTTCCGTCAGCAGGGGGTGCGCCCGGCGACCCCGGTGGCCGGTGGCGCCGGGCTCGTCATGCTCTTCGGCGCCTACTGGGTCGGGCCCTCCGCGCAGGTCCTCGGCCTGCTCCTCCTGCTCTTCGGCGCGGTGCTGTGGGTGTTCCTCGGCACCGACCGCGAGCGGGTCGTGCCGACGATCTCGGCGACGCTGCTCGGCGGGCTGTGGGTGCCGTTCCTCGCCAGCCACCTCGCGCTGCTGCTCGCCCGGGACGACGGTGACTGGGCGGTCCTCGCGGTCATCGCCCTCGTGGTCTCCAACGACATCGGGGCCTACGGGTTCGGCGCGGCGTTCGGGCGCCACAAGCTCGCGCCGAGGGTGAGCCCGGCCAAGAGCTGGGAGGGCCTCGCGGGCGGGCTCGCGACGGTGCTCCTGCTCGCTGCGCTCGTCACCGCCCGGCTGCCGGGCTTCGACCTGCCCACCGCGCTCCTGCTCGGCGCCGTCGTCGTGCCCGCGGCCACGCTCGGCGACCTCACCGAGTCCCTCGTCAAGCGCGACCTCGGGGTCAAGGACCTCGGCAGCATCGTCCCGGGCCACGGAGGCATCATGGACCGGGTGGACTCCATCCTCTTCGCCCTGCCGGCCGCGCACCTGCTCCTGCTCGCCGTCGGCGGCTGAGCGGCGGGCAGTCCCGGCAGCCGCGCCATCCCCCGGAGCCTGACCTGCGATGACCGACGCCGCCACCCCCGCGACGCTCGACCCCTACGCCGCGAGCGACGAGGTGCTCTCCGCCGCGCTCGGCGACGAGCCCCGCTACCGCCTCGTCCAGCTGCGGGCGTGGCTCGCCCGCGGCGTCGACGACCCCGAGGAGATGAGCGACCTGCCCGCGGGCCTGCGTCGCCGCCTCGCCGACGTCCTCGCCCCGCCCCCCGAGCTCGTCGCCCAGACCAGCGCCGACGGTGGGCTGACGCGCAAGGTCCTGCTGCGGATGCAGCCCTCGGGGGAGGAGATCGAGAGCGTCCTCATGCTCTACCCCGCCGGCGGAGAGCGCGAGCGGGCGCGCGCGACGGTCTGCATCTCCACCCAGGCGGGCTGTGCGATGGGCTGCCCGTTCTGCGCGACCGGGCAGGCCGGGCTGCGCGGCCAGCTCACCGTCGGGGAGATCGTGCGCCAGGTCACCGTCATGCAGCGGCTGCTGGCCTCCGGCGAGATCGCCGTGGAGGGCGCACCCGACCACGTCACCAACGTCGTCTTCATGGGCATGGGCGAGCCGCTCGCCAACGTCGCCGGCACGCTCGGCGCGGTGCGCTGGCTCACCGACGCCGAGCGCGGCTTCGGCCTGAGCGCGCGGTCGATCACCGTCTCGACGATCGGGCTCGTGCCGGCGATGCGCCAGCTCACCGCGCTCGGCCTGCCCGTGCGGCTCGCCGTGAGCCTGCACGCGCCCGACGACGCGCTGCGCGACGACCTCGTGCCCGCCAACCGCAGCCACCCCCTCGCCGAGGTCCTCGCCGCGGCGGCCGAGCACGCCGAGGCCACCGGGCGGCGGGTGACCTTCGAGTACGTCCTCATCGACGGCATCAACGACCAGCCTGAGCACGCCGAGCGCCTCGCCGCACTGCTCGCCGGGCGTGGTGCTGCGCACCTCAACCTCATCCCGATGAACCCCACCCCGGGGGTGTCGTGGACCGCGCCGCCGGTCGCCGCCCAGCGGGCGTTCTGCCGGCGCCTGACCGATGCGGGCCTGCCGGCGACGATCCGCGCGAACCGGGGCACCGACATCGACGCCGCCTGCGGGCAGCTCTACGCCACCTACCAGCTGCGCTCCGGGCGCATCCTGCCCGCGGCCATCGGCGCCGCCGAGCGGCTCGACGGGACCCGGCGATGAGCCCGCGCCAGGTCACGATCCTCGGGTCCACCGGCTCGATCGGCACCCAGGCCCTCGAGGTCCTCGACTCCAACCCCGGGGCCTTCACCGTCACCGGGCTCGCCGCCGGTCGTGGCGTCGAGACCCTCGTCGCCCAGGCCCGGGCCACCGGGGCCGGGCGCGTCGCCCTCGCCGACGCCGGGGCCGCCGCCCTCGCCCGCGAGGCGCTCGGGCCGGGCGTCGAGGTGCTCGAGGGCACCGCCGGCGTCGCCGAGCTCGCCGCCGCGCCCGCCGACCTCGTCCTCAACGGCATCACCGGCGCGGCCGGGCTCCGCTCCACCCTCGCCGCGCTCGAGGCGGGCACGCCGGTCGCGCTCGCGAACAAGGAGTCGCTCATCGTCGGCGGCGACCTCGTCCTCGCCGCCGCGGCGCGCGCCGCCGACCGCCACGGCGCGCACCCGCTCGGGGCGCGCACCCCCGGCGGGGCGCCGCCACCGCTCGGCGGTCTGCGGCACGGCTGGCTGCTGCCGGTGGACTCCGAGCACTCCGCGCTCGCGCAGGTGCTGCGCGGCACCGACCCCGACGAGGTCACCCGGCTCCTCGTCACCGCCTCGGGTGGGCCGTTCCGCGGCCGGCGGCGCGACGAGCTCGCGGGCGTGCGCGCCGCCGACGCGCTCGCCCACCCCACGTGGGACATGGGCGCGGTCATCACCGTGAACTCCGCGACCCTGGCGAACAAGGGCCTCGAGGTCATCGAGGCGCACCTGCTCTTCGGCGTGGCCTACGACGCCATCGAGGTCGTCGTGCACCCCCAGTCGTTCGTCCACAGCATGGTCGAGCTCTGCGACGGCGCGACGATCGCGAAGCTCTCCCCGCCGGACATGCGCCTGCCGATCCAGCTCGCGCTCGGTCATCCCGCGCGCCTGCCCCACGCGCCCGCGGTCACCGACTGGGGGGTGCCGCTCGACCTGCGCTTCGAGCCGGTCGACCGCCGGACCTTCCCGATGCTCGACCTCGCCGAGGCCGCGGGCAGGGCCGGGGGCACCGCCCCGGCGGTCTACAACGCCGCGAACGAGGAGGCCGTGGGCGCGCTGCTCGCCGACGAGCTCGACGTCCTCGGCATCGACGCCGTCGTCGCGGCAGTCTTGGAGGAGCACGAGCCGGCGCCGGCAGCGGACCTCGAGACCGTTCTCGCCGCCGACCGCTGGGCCCGGCAGCGAGCCCGGTCGCGGCTGTCCACGGAGAGGTAGACGATGGCGATCGCCCTGTTCTTCGGCGTTCTCGTCCTCTCGATCGTCATCCACGAGGCCGGGCACTTCTGGACCGCCCGTCGCTTCGGGATGAAGGCCGAGCGCTTCTTCATCGGCTTCGGCCCGACGCTGTGGTCGACCCAGCGCGGCGAGACCGAGGTCGGCCTCAAGGCCATCCCCGCCGGGGGGTTCGTGAAGATCGCGGGGATGAGCCGCTCCGAGCCCGTCGATCCCGTCGACGAGCCCAGGGCCTTCTACAACCAGCCGCCCCACCAGCGTGCGATCGTCCTCGTCGCCGGGGTGGTGACGCACTTCATCCTCGCCGCGCTGCTCATCTGGGGCGGGCTGACCTTCTCCGAGCTGCCGCGCTTCGACGGGATGCAGCCGGTCGTGGGCGCCGCGGTCGGCAGCGTCGAGGAGGGCACCGCCGCGGAGGCCGCGGGCCTCCAGCCCGGCGACGAGCTCCTCACCATCGCCGGCGACGACGCCACCGACCCCGAGGCGGCGGTCGAGGCGATCGCCTCCCGCCCCGGCGAGACGATCGAGGTCGCGGTGCTGCGCGACGGCGAGGAGGAGGTCCTCAGCGCGACGCTGCCAGAGACCGACCCCGACGGCGAGGAGCGCGGGTTCCTCGGGGTGGCCATCGCGGGCCTGCCGCAGTTCGTGTCCTACGGCCCCGGCGAGGCGGTCGTCGCGACGTTCGTCGGCGACGCCTCGATCTTCGCCCAGGCCAACGCCTTCATCCGTGGCCTCGGCCAGGCGCTGAGCCCCGAGTCGCTGAGCGCGTGGCTCGCGCAGGCCGACGGCGAGACGCCGCGCAGCGACGCTGGGCCGATCAGCGTCGTCGGCATCGGCCAGGCCGTCGGGGCGCTCGGCAGCGCCGACGCCTGGTCGGGCGTGCTGCTGCTCATGATCCAGATCCAGATCGTCATCGGCTTCCTCAACATCATCCCGCTGCCGCCCTTCGACGGCGGCCACCTCGCCCAGCTCGCGATCGAATCGACGGTCAACGGGGTGCGCCGCCTGCTCGGCAAGACCCCCGACTGGGAGCTCTCCCCGGCCGTGGTCACCCCGCTCGCGCTCGCGGTGCTGCTGCTCGTCGTCGGCTTCGCGGCCACGGCGATCTACATCGACATCGTCAACCCCGTCTCCGGGCTCTTCGAGTAGCGCGCGGCGGCGCCCGGGCGCCACGTTCAGCGCGGCTTCGCCCGCGAGGCTTGCCTCACCCGGGCGCAAGGGGCGTGAGGGCCGGCCTCGGGCGGTACGCTGGCCCTTGCGGACGCGCCGCACCGCCCGCCGCACCGTCACCGACCGGGAGGCCCTGACATCGTGGGCACGACCTTGCCGCTCATCAACCAACCGGCCCCTGACCCCGCGCTGCCCGCCCATCACCAGCCACCGCTGCGCCGGCCCACGCGGGCGCTGCACGTCGGCGACGTGCCGGTTGGCGGGGGTGCGCCGATCAGCGTGCAGTCGATGACGACGACGCCGACCCACGACGTCAACGCCACGCTGCAGCAGATCGCCGCCCTGCAGGCCGCCGGCGTCGACATCGTGCGCGTCGCGGTCCCGCGCAACGAGGACGCCGACGCCCTGGCGACGATTGCCGAGAAGTCCCCGGTGCCGATCATCGCCGACATCCACTTCCAGTGGAAGTACGCGCTCGCCGCGATCGAGGCCGGCTGCGCGGGGGTGCGCATCAACCCGGGCAACATCCGCAAGCACGAGAAGGTGCGGGTCATCGGCGACGCGGCCAAGGAGCGCGGCATCCCCATCCGCATCGGCGTCAACGGAGGCTCGCTCGAGGACGTCGTGCTCGAGCGCCACGGCGGGGTGACCCCCGAGGCGCTCGTCGAGAGCGCCCTCGACGAGGCGCGCCTGCTCGAGGACGTCGACTTCCACGACACGAAGATCTCGGTGAAGCACTCCGACCCCTGGGTGATGATCCAGACCTACCGCCTGCTCGCCGAGCGCTGCGACTACCCGCTCCACCTCGGCGTGACCGAGGCCGGCCCGCCCAAGACCGGCAACATCAAGTCCGCGATCGGCATCGGCACGCTGCTCGCCGAGGGCATCGGCGACACGATCCGCGTCTCGCTCTCCGCCGACCCCGTCGAGGAGGTCAAGGCCGGGATCGCCATCCTCGAGTCGCTGCACCTGCGCGAGCGCGGGCTCGACGTCGTGGCCTGCCCGTCGTGCGCGCGCGCCGAGGTCGACGTCTACACCCTCGCCGAGCGCGTCCAGGAGGGCCTCGACGGCCTCGACGTGCCGCTGCGCGTCGCGGTCATGGGCTGCATCGTCAACGGCCCCGGTGAGGCCCGGGAGGCCGACATCGGCGTGGCCGCCGGCAAGGGCAAGGGCCAGATCATCAAGCAGGGCGAGGTCCTCTTCACCGTCGCCGAGGAGGACATCGTCGAGACGCTCGTGCACTTCGCCCACGAGATGGCCGACGACCTGCGGGGTGAGCGCGGCGAGGGCGCCCCCTCGGTCGTGGCCTGAGGTGGCCGACGAGCTCGACCTCGCCGTCGCCGCCGCCCGCGAGGGTGGCGCCATCGCCCTCGACCACCGTCGGCGCGGCGTCCTCGCGGAGTGGAAGGGCGTCGGCGACGTCGTGACCGCCGCCGACCGCGCGGTGCAGGAGGCCGTCACGCGGGCCATCGGCGAGGCCTTCCCTGGCGATGCGATCGTCGGCGAGGAGGGCGGCCCGGCCCCCGACGAGGCGAGCCTGCGCGGGCAGCGCCGCTGGTACGTCGACCCGATCGACGGCACGACGAACTACCTCAAGGGACGGCACTGGTGGGGGGTGTCGATCGCCTTCGCCGACGTCGACGACCGGCTCGCCGCCGGTGCCGTCCACGTCCCCGTGCTCGGCGAGACCTACGCCGCCCGGCGCGGTGGCGGCGCGCAGCGCGACGGTGAGCCGATCCGCGCCTCGTCGGTGACCGACCTCGCCGAGGCGCTCTGCAGCTCCGGCTTCCCCGGCGCGGCGTCGATGCGCGAGGCCAGCGAGGGCAACCTCGCGATCTGGCGGCGGGTGATGCGCCGGGCGCTGTCGGTGCGCGCGACCGGCGCGGTCGCGCCGGACTGGTGCTCGGTGGCCTGCGGGCAGGCCGATGGGGCGTGGACGCTCGGGGTGGGGCGCTGGGACATCGCCGCGGGCACGCTCATCGCCCGGGAGGCCGGCGCCCGGGTCACCGACCTCGACGGCGCGGACCTCGACGGGCCCGCCACGAGCGGCATCGCGGCGGCCCCCGGCGTGCACCCCGCGCTGCTCGCGCTCATCCACGGCGACGTGGAGTGAGCCGACGATGGCGCGGTGACGCCCGCGCCTCGTAGCGCGCGATCGCCCATTGCCGGGGGGATCCCGGCCTGCTACGTTCAGGCGTTGGACGGCCGAGCCGGGAGGCTCCGCCAGGCTGCGCGCGCGACGCCCGAGGCCGACGGCCCGCCGACGCGAAGCAGTCACGAGAACCGATGGTCGGTCTGACAGTGGGCGTCGACGCCCACTTTTTCGTTCCGTCGCCGAGAAGCCTGGGAGGTGCGCTGCCGTGGACGACCTCGAGGAGCGCATCCGCGCGCTCGCGGAGCCGCTCGCCGACCGGGCCGACGTCGACCTCGTCGCCGTCGACGTCCGGGGCACCGGCCCCCGCCAGCTCGTCCGGGTGATGATCGACCGCAAGGGCGGCGTGACGGTCGAGGAGTGCCGGGACCTCAGCGGCGCCCTCTCCGAGGCGCTCGACGCCGCCGACCCCATCCCGCAGCGCTACGCCCTCGAGGTCACCTCCCCCGGGGTCGACCATCCGCTCGAGGGCCAGCGCGCCTTCGACCGGGTCGAGGGCCGGACGGTGCGCATCCACTGCCGGCGGGACGGCGAGCCGGCCGAGGTGCGGGGCACGGTCACCGCCGCCGAGCCCGACGCCGTCGTCGTCGACGTCGACGGCCGCGCGCAGCGCGTGCCCTACGACAGCATCGACAAGGCCGTCCAGACCCTGCCCTGGTAGGGCGATCGAGGAGGCACGCGCGTGAGAGTCGAGATCGAGGCGCTGAGGTCGATCGAGCGAGAGAAGGGCATCGACTTCGAGACCGTCGTGTCCTCGCTCGAGGGCGCCCTCGCGAGCGCCTACAAGCGCGCCGGCGGGGAGGCCGAGGAGGCCCGCGTCGTCATCGACCGCGTCGACGGCACCGTGACGGTCTACGCCCAGGAGCTCGACGACGACGGCAACGTCGTCGAGGAGTGGGAGGACCCCCCGCGCGACTTCGGCCGGATCGTGGCCCAGACCGCCAAGCAGGTGCTCATGCAGCGGCTGCGCGAGGCCGAGCGGGAGATGACCTACGGCGAGTACTCCGGCAAGGAGGGCGACCTCGTCAGCGGCACGGTGCAGATCCACGACCGCAACCTCGTCGTGCTCGACCTCGGCAACGCCGAGGCGATCCTGCCCGCCGCCGAGCAGGTGCCCACCGAGGAGTACCGCCACGGGATGCGGCTGCGCGCCTACATCGTCGAGGTGCGGCGCTCGATCAAGGGCGTGCAGATCGTCTGCAGCCGCACCCACCCCTCCCTCGTCGAGGCGCTCTTCGCCCTCGAGGTGCCCGAGATCGCCGAGGGCATCGTCTCGATCCGCGGTCTCGCGCGCGAGGCGGGCCACCGCACGAAGATCGCCGTGGCCTCCTCCGACCCGGCCGTCGACCCCGTCGGCGCCTGCGTCGGCGCCCGCGGCAGCCGCGTGCTCGGCATCGTCGAGGACCTCGGGGGCGAGAAGGTCGACATCATCCCCTACTCCTCCGAGCCCGCCGCCTACGTCGCCAACGCGCTGTCGCCGGCGAAGGTCAGCGAGGTGTACCTCTATCCGGAGGACGAGCCGCCGACCGCCCTGGTCATCGTGCCCGACTACCAGCTCTCGCTGGCGATCGGGCGCGAGGGGCAGAACGCGAGGCTCGCTGCGCGGCTGACCGGCTGGCGCATCGACATCAAGAACGAGACGCAGTTCGCCGAGGAGCAGGCGGCGTTCCAGGCCGCCTACGAGCGCGGCGAGGTCGACGAGTTCGGCGCGCCGATCCCCGGCAAGGGCATCGACCTCGACGACGTCGCCGTCGCCCCGGCGGCGGTGGCCGACCCCGCCGCCGAGGTCGTCATCGCCGAGGAGTTCCGCGACGAGTCGCAGGAGAGGGGCCAAGAGGGGTAAGGTGGAGTCGCCAACCGGTCGAGCGACCGATCGCGTCGCGCATGCCCCCATCCGCACCTGCGTCGGCTGCCGCCGCCGCGCGGTGTCATCGCAGTTGCTTCGGGTGATCCTGCGCGACGGGTTCGCGGTCGTTGACCAGCAGCCCCGGTCACCGGGTCGTGGGGCCTACGTCTGTCGCGACGAGCGCTGCGCGCAGCGCGCGCTCCGCCACGACGGCGCGCCCCTGCGGCGCGCGCTGAGGGCCGACGCCGGCGTCGTCGTCGACGGCGAGGGGCTGCGTGCGCGAGCACGCCAGGCCCACCGCCGTGAGGGAGTGAGCACGTGAGCAAGGTCCGGATCTACGAGCTGGCCAAGGAGACGGGACTTCCGAACAAGGAAGTCATCCGACGCCTGGCCGAGCTCGGCGTGGAGGCGAAGTCGCACTCCTCGACCGTCGAGGCGCCTGACGCCAAGCGCTTCCGCGAGAGCCTCGGCAAGCTCGCCGAGGAGCGGCGCAAGGCCGAGGAGGAGCGGGCGCGCAAGGAGGCCGAGGCCTACGACCTCGCCGAGGTCGGCAAGCCCGCGAGCGGCGCGAAGGCCCGTCGCGTGCTGCCGCCGCACCTGCGCAAGCAGGCCGAGGAGGCCGAGCAGGGCGCCCAGCCGGCCGAGCCCGCGCGGCGCTTCCGCCCGGCGACCCAGCCCTACCGTCCCGGCGAGTCCGCGGGCGTGAGCGTCGGTGGCGACGAGACGCCCGTCGAGGCGCCGGCGCCCAGCGAGCCCGCCGAGGGCCCCGCGCAGGCGCCAGCCGCCGAGGGCCCTGCCCAGGCGCCAGCCGCCGAGCAGCGCCCCGCCGAGCAGCCCGCCGCCGAGGCGCCCGCTGCCGAGGCCGAGGCGCCGGCCGCCGAGGAGGTCGGGCAGGAGCCCGCCGAGCCGCGCACCGCCGCGGAGGCCGCGCGCGCCGGCGTGGTGCGACCCGCCGAGCAGCGCCGCGAGCCCGCGCCGACCCGCCCGGTCGAGGAGACCGTCGAGGCGCAGGGCAGCGAGGAGCCCGAGGGCGTGCCTGGCGTGCCCCGTCCGGGGACCCCACCGCGGCCCGGCCAGCCGACGCGCCCGCCGCGGCGCCAGCCCTCGCAGTCCGCCGCCACGGGCATGCCGGTCCAGCCCAAGCGCCGGGTCGAGACCAACCTGCCCCAGGAGGGCTCGGGTCGCCGGTCGATCCCGCCCCCCGTCAAGCCGGCGCCGACCCCGCAGCCCGGCGGCGCGCCGTCGCGCCCCAGCGAGCGTCCCGGCTCGGCGCCGTCGCGGCCCGCGCCCGGTGGCGGCCCGGGAGGTCCCGGCGGCCCGCCCGCAGGCGGCCGCCCAGGTCGGGGCAAGAAGGGCAAGAAGGGCAAGAAGCGTGAGCTCACCCCGCAGGAGCAGTTCGAGCAGGAGCAGCGCCCGGGCCGCAAGGCCGCCGGGCCGCTCAAGGCGCAGACCGACGGCCCCGTCGACGTCGTGCCGGGCGTGACGGTCTCCGAGCTCGCCAAGCAGATCGGCGTCAACCCCACCGACGTCGTGCGCGTGCTCTTCGGCCTCGGCGAGATGGTCACCGTCACCCAGACCCTCAGCCAGGACCTCGTCGAGCTCGTCGCCGCGGAGATGGACGCCGACGTGCGCTTCGTCACCCCCGAGGAGTTGGAGTTCGGCCCCGAGGAGGAGGACGACCCCGACAAGCTCGAGCCCCGGGCGCCGGTGGTCACCGTCATGGGTCACGTCGACCACGGCAAGACCAAGCTCCTCGACGCGATCCGCCAGACCGACGTCACCGCCGGCGAGGCCGGCGGGATCACCCAGCACATCGGCGCCTACCAGGTGAGCAAGAACGACCGGGCGGTGACGTTCATCGACACCCCCGGCCACGAGGCCTTCACCCAGATGCGCGCCCGTGGTGCGTCGGTGACCGACGTCGCGATCCTCGTCGTCGCCGCCGACGACGGGGTCATGCCCCAGACCGTCGAGGCGATCAACCACATCAAGGCCGCCGACGTGCCGATCATCGTCGCGGTGAACAAGGTCGACAAGCCCACCGCCGACCCCAACCGCGTGCGGACGATGCTCACCGAGCACGACCTCATCGCCGAGGAGTTCGGCGGCGAGACGACCATGGTCGACGTCTCGGCGATCACCCGTGACGGGCTCGACGACCTGCTCGAGATGGTCCTGCTGCAGGCCGACATCGTCGAGCTCAAGGCCAACCCCGACCGCAAGGCGGCGGGGGCGGTCATCGAGGCCCACCTCGACCGCGGTCGCGGTGCGGTGGCCACGGTGCTCGTGCAGGCCGGCACGCTGAGGATCGGCGACGCGCTCGTCGCCGGGCGCGCCGACTGCAAGGTCCGGGCGATGTTCGACGCCGACGGCAACCACGTCCGCGAGGCGACCCCCTCGCAGCCGGTGCAGGTCCTCGGCTGGAACGATGTGCCCGACGCCGGCGACGAGTTCCGCGTCGTCGCCGACGAGCGCACCGCCCGCGAGATCGCCGGCAACCGCCAGTCGCGGATGCGGCGCATGGAGCTCGCCGAGCAGCGCACGTCGCTCTCGCTCGAGGAGCTCTCCGGGGCGATCGCCGAGGGCGACCTGCAGACGCTCAACCTCATCGTCAAGGGCGACGTCGCCGGCTCGACCGAGGCGCTCGCCGACGCGGTGAACAAGCTCGAGCTGCCCGAGGTCAAGATCCGCATCGTCCACAAGGGCGTCGGCGCGGTCAACGAGTCCGACGTCGGCCTCGCCGAGACCTCCGGGGCGATCATCATCGCCTTCAACGTCCGGCCCGACGCCAACGCCCGCAACGCCATCGAGGAGTCCGGCGTCGACCTGCGCCAATACTCGGTCATCTACCAGGCGGTGGAGGACATCGAGCGGGCCGTCAAGGGCATGCTCGCGCCGGAGTACGAGGAGGTCACCCTCGGCCGCGCCGAGGTGCGCGAGGTCTTCAAGGTCCCGCGTGCCGGCTACGTCTTCGGCTGCTACGTCACCGAGGGCAGCCTGCGGCGCAACGCCCAGGTGCGGGTCATCCGCGACGGCGTCGTCGTCGGCTCCGACAAGGTCGACTCCCTCAAGCGCTTCAAGGACGACGTCACCGAGGTCGCGACGAGCTATGAGTGCGGCGTCGGCCTCGACAAGTTCCAGGACGTCAAGGTCGGCGACGAGCTCGAGGCCTACGAGCGGCGCGAGGTCGCCCGCGTCTGAGGCCTCGGCGGCCCGCCCGCCTGGCACAGGAGGTCGCGATGATCGCCGCGCTCGTCGTCCTCGAGCTGCACCTGCCCGGTGCGGCGTCGCTGAAGGACAAGCGCGGCCCGGTGCGCTCGCTGTCCGCGGCGCTGCGCAACGACCTCAAGGTGTCGGTGGCCGAGGTCGGCCACCACGACCTCTGGCAGCGCGCCCGTCTCGGCGTCGCGATCGCCGCGAGCTCGGAGACCGGCGCGCGGCGGGTCGCCCAGGACGTCGAGGAGCGCTGCGACCGCGACCCGCGCGTCGAGGTGCTCGCCGTGCACGTCGAGGTCGTCGAGAGCGAGGAGGATGGGGCATGGGATCGCGCATGGCGCGAGTGAACGAGCAGCTCAAGGAGGTCCTCGCCGTCCTCGTCGACGAGCTCACCGACCCCCGGGTCGGCTTCGTGACGATCACCGGCGTCGAGACCGCACCGGACCTCTCCCGCGCCGAGGTCTGGTACACCCAGCTCGAGGACACCCCAGAGGCGCGGCAGGCCACCGCCGAGGGCCTCGACAGTGCCGTGCCGATGCTGCGCAGCGAGCTCGGCCGTCGCGTGCGGCTGCGCCGTGTGCCCGCCCTCGACTTCCGCCACGACCCCGCGCCCGGGGAGGGACGCCACATCGAGGCCCTGCTCGAGCAGGCCCGCGACCGCGACGACGAGCGATGAGCGCAGCAGGATCGGCCGCACCCGGCCTCGAGGGCGTGCTCGTCGTCGACAAGCCCGCCGGGATGACCTCGCAGGACGTCGTGGGGGCGGTGCGTCGCGCGATCGGCGCGCGCCCGCGCAAGGGCCCCAAGGTCGGCCACGCCGGCACGCTCGACCCCTCGGCGACCGGCGTGCTCGTCGTCGCGATCGGGCGGGCGACCCGGCTCGTGCCGTGGCTGCAGGCCTCGCGCAAGACCTACGACGCGACGATGCGCCTCGGGGCGACGACCGACACCCTCGACGCCGACGGCGAGGTCCTCTCCGAGACCTCCGCGAGCCACCTCGACGAGTCGGCGGTGTGCGACGCGCTGCGCCGCTTCACCGGCGAGCTCGCGCAGGTCCCGCCGATGGTCTCCGCGCTCAAGGTCGACGGCGAGCGCCTCCATGAGAAGGCCCGGCGTGGCGAGACCGTCGAGCGCGAGCCCCGCACCGTCGTCATCGACGACCTCGTCCTCGAGGCCTTCGAGCCCGGCGAGCGGCCGCTCGCGCGCTTCCTCGTGACCTGCAGCACCGGCACGTACGTGCGCAGCCTCGCTGCCGACGTCGGCGAGGCCCTCGGCGTCGGTGCGCACCTCACGGCCTTGCGCCGGCTCGGCTCGGGACGCTTCGACGTCGGCGCGGCGCTGCCCCTCGACACCGCCGTCGAGGCCGCCCGGGCCGGTGCCCTCGCCGCCCACCTGCTCTCCCTGGCCGACGCCGTCGCGGACTTCCCCGCCCGGCGGCTCGACGCCGCCGAGGCGGCGGCGTTGTCCCACGGCAGGCCGCTGCCGCCGACCGGCCACGACGGCGTCGTCGCCGCGGTCGGCCCCGACGGCGACCTCGTCGCGATGATCGCCGACCGCGACGGCGCGGCGCGCCCGGAGGCGGTGCTCGCCCGATGACCGGCAGGATCGTCGAGGGCTTCAGGGACCTCGAGCCGGCCCCCTCGGCGGTGGCGATCGGCTTCTTCGACGGCGTGCACCGCGGGCACCGCGCGATCATCGACCGGGCGCGGCAGCGCGCCGAGGAGCGCGGGCTGCGCAGCGTCGTCGTCACCTTCGACCGCCACCCGATGGAGGTCGTCGCCCCGGGCAGCCAGCCGCGGCTGCTGCAGACCCTCGGTCGGCGGGTCCGCACGCTCGCCGAGCAGGGGGTCGACGCCGTCGTGGTCCTGCCCTTCGACGACGACCTGCGTCACCTCGCGCCCGAGGGCTTCGTCGGCTGGGTCCTCACCGGCCCGCTCCAGGCCGCCGCGGTCGTCGTCGGGGCGAACTTCCGCTTCGGCCACAAGGCTGCCGGCGACGTCGCCACGCTCGCCGGGATCGGCGCGCGGGAGGGCTTCAGCGCCGAGGGCGTGACGCTGCTCACCGACGCTGACGGGGCGGTGATCTCCTCGACGGCGGTCCGTACCGCCCTCGACGAGGGCGACGTCGCCGCCGCCGCCCGTATGCTCGGCCGGCCCCACGCCGTCGACGGGCCCGTCGTGCGGGGCGACCGGCGCGGGTCCTCGCTGGGCTATCCCACGGCCAACCTCCAGGTGGACCCCCGTGTCGCCGTGCCCGCCCCGGGCGTCTACGCCACGCAGTTCTGCCACCCCGACGGCCGGGTCCTGCCCGCGGCGACGAGCGTCGGCACGAACCCGACGTTCGGGGGCCACGAGCTCCGCGTCGAGGCCTTCCTCCTCGACACCGACGAGGACCTCTACGGCCTCGACGTCGCGCTGGCCTTCTGCGAGCGCGTCCGCGGGCAGGTGACCTTCGATCGCGTCGAGGACCTCATCGCCCAGATGGACGACGACGTCGTCGCGGTGCGGCGCATCCTCGGCGCCTGAGCGGTGGCCGCCGCACCGAGGGGCCGCCAGCGGGCGCTCCAGCTCGGCCTCCTGCTCGCCGCGGTCGCTGCGGTCGTCGTCGCCGACCGCACGGCGAGCGCCCTGGCCCGCGCGGTCGGCAGCGGTGTGGCCAGCGCCCTCGTCTCGGTGGGCGGCCACGTCGTCGGCGGGTGGGCGCTCGGCCTCGCCCTGCGCCTGCAGGTCGCGCGCGCCTCGCGACCCGACCCCCGCGGCAGGCTGCTGCTCGGCGTGCCCGTCGGGCTGCTCGCGGCGCTGCCGATGGCGCTCGCCATCGCCCCCGGACGCCTCGTCGCGGCCCTGCCGGGCTCGCTGCTCGCCCTCCAGGTCGCGGCGCCGTTCGCCGGCGTCGCGCTCGGGCTCGTCCTCGCCCTCGCCGTCGTGCCGTCGCGCCGCTGAGGTCTCAGTCGAGCACGCGCAGGGTGACGTCGACGGTGCCGCGCGAGAGCGGCGCGAGGGCCTCGAACGTCGCCCGGGACAGGTCGAAGCGCCGACCGGTCCACTCCGCGGGGCCCCAGTCGGTGGCCACGGCCTCGACCACCGCACCCGACGGGCCGGTGAGCGCCACGCGGGTGCCGCAGCGCAGCTCGCGCGTCGCGAGCGTGCGCTCGTCGGGGTCGAAGGGGTCGCCGCAGGCGGTGGACAGGCCCTCGAAGCCGGGGCCGTACCATGAGGCCGTGCCCTCGAGGGTGAGCCCGGCGGGGGAGGCTGGCAGCACCCTCGGGCTCGTCCGCACCGGGGTGCCGGCCTCGCCGCCGCCGCGCCCGCCCGCGGCCTCCCGCTCCGCCGGCGGCGTCGAAGGGGGCCCGGGGTCTGGCGTGGCCCCGGGGTCTGGCGTGAACCCGGGGTCACGGTCGGCTGCGGATGGCGGCTCGGGGTCGGCTTCCTGCGCGTCGCCGGCGTCGGGCGCGGCCGCCGTGGCGGGCTCGTCGGAGGGCGGCGCCGGCGGTGGTGCCGGCGGGTCGCCGAGCCACACGAGGACGGGCGCGTCGTCCTCGACCGGTGCGCCGGCGGGCGGCTGCTGCGCGGTGACCGCGCCGTCGGGGTCGAAGGCGAGCACCCGCACCCCGGCGGTCCCCGCCGCGACGAGCGCCGCGCGGGCCGCCTCGAGGTCGGCGCCGACGACGTCGGGCAGTGCCGCGGCAGTCCCGGAGTCACGCTCCTGCGCTGAGGCCTCGGGGCCGGGCGGTGCCACCTCCGGTGGGGCCCGGTCGTGGCCGCAGCCCGCGACGAGCGACGCCGCGGCGGCGACGAGCAGCGCCGCCGTGGCGATGGGGGCGAGCGGCAGGGTGCGCACCCCCTCTCCGTCGACCGTCTCGGGGGAGGGCTTGAGGTCGTCGGGCCCCGGCATGGTTGTCCGGCCGGGTGGGCCGTGGCAGACTCCATGCTTGGTCGCCCCGTCCGGCGACCGCTGTCGTGCCCGGATCCGGGTGCGCGGCCACGAGGCCGCAGGAGAGTCGTCGGTCAGCGCGACCGAGGCCGACTCCCGACGCGCGCTGCCGCCGGCAGCGCCCCCGTCCATCCGCCGGGACCGAGACGAGGCAAGAGGAGTGACGTTGACGAAGGCCACCCCCCCTGACCGCGACGAGATCGTCAGGGAATACGCGACCCACGAGGGAGACACCGGTTCGCCGGAGGTGCAGATCGCGCTCATGACCGCGCGGATCACCCACCTCACCGAGCACCTCAAGACCCACAAGCACGACCACCACTCGCGTCGTGGCCTGCTGCAGCTCGTGGGTCGCCGGCGCCGGCTGCTCAACTACCTGCAGCGCAAGGACATCGAGCGCTACCGCTCCCTCATCTCCCGACTCGGCCTGCGCCGATAGGAACGCCCGCGCCGAGCCCTCCACGGGCTCGGCGTCGTCGTACCGGCCCCGAGGACGTCGATGCGCTCGTCACGCTCGTCAGTTGCCGGTGGCGACGGCTGCGCCCGCGCAGCCGTGGCCACTGGGAGCTGGCCGCCTGTGAGACGTCGACCCGCTCGGGGCCTCCCCGCCGCGACCCGCTGCGCTCGCACGGTCGCGGCCCACGCAAAGGAGACCCCCTGATGGGAACGCTCGGCACCACAGAACGCTCTGCCCGCATCGGCGAGTCCGAGATCCGCTTCGAGGCCGGCAAGCTCGCCGGCCAGGCCGGCGGCGCGGTCGTCGCCCACCTCGGTGAGACGAGCCTGCTCGTGACGTCGACGGCCTCGAGCCGTCCCAAGGAGCACCTCGACTTCTTCCCGCTCACCGTCGACTACGAGGAGAAGATGTACGCCGCGGGTCGGATCCCCGGCAGCTTCTTCAAGCGCGAGGGCCGCCCCTCGGAGAACGCGATCCTCACGTGCCGGCTCGTCGACCGGCCGATGCGCCCGGCCTTCAACGACGGCCTGCGCAACGAGATCCAGATCCTCATCACGACGCTGGCCGCCGACCAGCACCACACACCCGACGTCCTCGCGATCAACGGCGCGTCGATGGCGACGATGCTCGCCGGCATCCCCTTCGACGGCCCGGTCGCCGGGGTGCGCCTGGCGATGGACCGGGCGGGGGAGTGGACCGCCTTCCCGACGTTCGACGTCCTCGCCGACGAGGCGGTCTTCGACCTCGTCGTCGCCGGTCGGCTCAACCCCGACAGCGGCGAGATCGACGTGCTCATGGTCGAGGCCGAGGCCACCGAGCAGGCGCTCGACCACATCGAGACTGGTGGGGTCGCGCCCACCGAGGAGCTCCTCGCCCAGGCGCTCGAGACCGCGAAGGGCTACCTCAAGGACCTCTGCGACCTCCAGCTCGAGTTCGCGGAGGCCGCCGGCACCCGTGACAGCTCCGACTACCCGCTCTACCCGGCCTACGACGAGCGGGTCTACGCCGTCGTCGAGCGCGCCGCAGGCGAGGACCTCGCGGCGCTCTACCGCGACGACAGCGTCGACAAGTCCACCCGCAACAGCCGGGCGGCGGACCTGCGCGAGGCCGCGATCGACGCGGTCTTCGAGGAGGCCGGCGATCTCGAGTTCACCGACGAGCAGCTCGAGAGCCAGGCCAAGAACGCCTTCCGCTCCCTCGAGAAGGTCACGATCCGGCGCCGCATCGTCAACGACGGCGTGCGCATCGACGGCCGTGGACCCTCCGACATCCGCGCGCTGTCCTCCGAGGTCGGCGTGCTGCCGCGGGCGCACGGCTCGGGGCTCTTCCAGCGCGGCGAGACCCAGGTCCTCACGATCCTCACCCTCGGGATGTCGAAGGAGGCCCAGCGCCTCGACACCATCGACCCCGAGACCGAGAAGCGCTACATCCACCACTACAACTTCCCGCCGTTCTCGACCGGCGAGACCGGCTTCATGCGCGGGCCGAAGCGCCGCGAGATCGGCCACGGCGCCCTCGCCGAGCGCGCCGTCCTGCCGGTCGTGCCGAAGGTCGAGGACTTCCCCTACGCCCTGCGCCTCGTCAGCGAGGTGCTGTCGTCGAACGGCTCGACGTCGATGGCCTCGACGTGCGCCTCGACGCTCGCGCTCATGGACGCCGGCGTGCCGATCCACGCCCCGGTGGCCGGCATCGCCATGGGGCTCGTGGCCCAGGACGGCAAGCACACGACGCTCACCGACATCCTCGGCGCCGAGGACGCCTTCGGCGACATGGACTTCAAGGTCGCCGGCACGCGGGACTTCATCACCGCGCTCCAGCTCGACACGAAGCTCTCGGGCATCTCCGCCGACCTCCTCGGCGGCGCGCTGCGCCAGGCCCACGACGCCCGCATGCAGATCCTCGACGTCATGACCGAGGCGATCGGCGAGCCGCGCACCGAGCTCAACCCGGCGGCCCCGCGGATCATCACCGAGTACATCCCCCTCGACAAGGTCGGGGAGGTCATCGGGCCGAAGGGCAAGATCGTCCGCGAGATCCAGGACGAGACCGGGGCGCAGGTCTCGGTCGAGGACGCCGAGGGCCGCGGGGTCGTGCAGGTGTTCGCCGCCGACGGCGAGAAGGCGCAGATGGCCCTCGACCGTGTCCGGGCGATCGCCAACCCCGTCGTGCCCCAGCCGGGTGAGCGCTACTACGGCACGATCGTCAAGACCACCGACTTCGGCGCGTTCGTCTCCCTCACGCCGGGCAACGACGGGCTGCTGCACATCTCCAAGCTCGGGGGCGACAAGCGCCTCGGCCACGCCGACGAGGCGGTCACCGTCGGTGACAAGCTCTGGGTCGAGGTGATCGACGTCGTCGACGGCCGCAAGTTCAAGCTCGGCATCGTCGAGGACGCCGGGAGCAGCGCCCCGGCCTCGAGCGAGCCCGCGCAGGCCGAGCCCGAGACCTCCGAGGAGGAGGGCGGCGGCTCCGAGGGTGGCGGCACCGAGGGTGGCGGCACCGGCCGCTCGCCGCGCCGTGGGCGTGGCGAGGGCGGTGGCGAGCGTCAGCGCACCCGCAGCCGCGGCGGCGAGGGCGAGGGCGAGGGCGAGGGCGGCGGCCGACGCCGTCGGCGCAGCCGCTCGTGACCGACGTCGCCGAGGCCCCGGCGCCAGCCGGGGCCGACGCCGCCCCGACGGCGGCCCTGCCCGAGGGCGTGACCGTCACGACGCTCGCCGAGGGCACCCGCGTCATCACCGAGCGGGTGCCCGGCGTGCGCTCGGTCGCGGTGGGCTTCTGGATCGGCACCGGCTCGCGTCATGAGCGCGCGCCGGTGGCCGGCGCGAGCCACTTCCTCGAGCACCTGCTCTTCAAGGGCACGAGGCGGCGCAGCGCGCGCGACATCGCCGAGGTCATCGACGCCGTCGGCGGTGAGCTCAACGCCTTCACCGCCAAGGAGCACACCTGCGCCTACGTGCGGTGCCTCGATCGCGACCTGCCCCTCGCCATCGACGTCCTCGCCGACATGGTGACGGGCTCGCGCATCCGCAGCGCCGACGTGGAGGCCGAGCGGGAGGTCGTGGTCGAGGAGATCCACTCGCACCTCGACACCCCCGACGACCTCGTCCACTCGGTGTTCAGCGAGGCGGTCTTCGGTGCCCACCCGCTCGGCCGCGAGGTGCTCGGCGACGAGGCGACGATCCGCGGCCTCAGCCGCGATCAACTCAACCGCTGGTACCGGCGGCAGTACGCCCCGAGCAACGTCGTCGTCGCCGTCGCCGGGGACGTCGTCCACGACGACGTCGTCGCCGAGGTCGCTGCCGCGCTCGAGGGCTGGCAGGCCGACGCGCCGAGGCCGGTGGCCCGTCGCCGGCCCGGGCGGATCGGCCAGGCCCTGGCGGTGCGCAGCCGCCCGACCGAGCAGACCCACGTCGTGCTCGGCGGCCTCGGCATCGCCCGCGACGACCCGCGCCGCCACGCCGCCCACGTGCTCAACGAGGCGCTCGGCGGGGGCATGTCCTCGCGGCTCTTCCAGGAGGTCCGTGAGCGGCGCGGGCTCGCCTACACGGTCTTCAGCTACCTCTCGCTGCACGCCGAGGGCGGGACCTTCGGGGTGTACGCCGGCACGGCCCCGGAGCGCGCCGACGCCGTCCTCGACGTCGTCGTCGCCGAGCTCGAGCGCGCGGCCGTCGACGGGCTCGGCGCCGAGGAGCTCGCGCGCGCGAAGGGAGCGCTGTCGGGCGCGCTCGTGCTCGGCATGGAGGACACCGGCAGCCGGATGAGCCGCCTCGGCAAGTCGCTGGTCACCGGCACGCCGCTCATCAGCCTCGACGAGCTCGTCGAGGCCATCGACGCGGTCTCCGGCGAGGACGTCCGCGCGGTCGCCGGCGCGCTCCTGTCGAGCCCCCGTTCCCTCGCGGTCGTCGGGCCCGTCAGCGACGAGCGCGCCGCCGAGCTCGCCGGGCGCGCCGACGTGGCCGCTTGAGGAGGGGCAGAGCATGACGCGCGTTGCGGTCATCGGCGCCAAGGGGCGCATGGGCACCGTCACCTGCGAGGCGGTCGCCGCCGACCCCGAGCTCGAGCTCGTCGCCGAGGTCGACGTCGGCGACGCGCTCTCCGAGGTCGTCGACAACGGCGCCGACGTCGCCGTCGAGTTCTCCACCCCCGACAGCGTCGCGCGCAACGCCGCGTGGCTGCTCGAGCGCGGCGTCCACGTCGTTGTCGGCGCGACCGGCCTCGACGCCGACGACCTCACCGCGCTCGAGGAGCGCACCGGTCCGGCGCACTGCCTCGTGGCCCCGAACTTCTCGATCGGCGCGGTCCTCATGATGCGCCTCGCCGCGCAGGTGGCCCCCCACCTGCCCGACGTCGAGATCATCGAGGAGCACCACCCCGGCAAGGTCGACGCTCCCAGCGGCACGGCGCTGCGGACCGCCGAGCTCATCGCCGCGGCGCGTGGCGCCGCGCCGCGGGTGCCCGGCCCCGAGGGCGAGCCCAGCCGCGGGCGGCAGGCCGGCGACGTGCCCGTCCACGCGGTGCGCCTGCCCGGGGTCCTCGCCAACCAGTCGGTGCGCTTCGGCGCGGCCGGCCAGACGCTGACGATCCGCCACGAGACCGTCGACCGCACGGCGTTCATGCCCGGTGTGCTGCTCGCCGTCAAGCGCATCGCCCACACCCCGGGCCTGACCGTCGGCCTCGAGGCGCTGCTCGACTGAGCGTCGCCGGGGCGGGCCCTCGCGGTCGCCGGGCCTGCCCGCTACGTTGGCCGCCAACGGTGGAGAGGAGGGTGAAGCGATGACGACGGCGCCAGGCAACCTCGAGCACCCCACCTCGGGCATCCTCAGCCTCATCTTCGGCATCCTCGGGCTCGTGGTCATCCCCGTCATCGGCGCGATCCTCGCGCTCGTCTTCGGCTACCAGTGCCGCAAGGAGGTCGCCGCCGAGCCGGGCCGCTACCGGGACGACTTCGGCAGGGTCGGTCGCGTCCTCGGCTGGATCGGGCTCGTCCTCACCGTGCTCGGCGTGCTCGTCGTCTTGGCCTTCTTCGGGATCCTCGCGGCCTCGCTCTGACCCGCCGGCCACCGCCGTCCCCCGCCCGTCGTCGCCCGCGTCCGCACCCGTCGCAGAGGAGCGCCCGCGTCATGCACGAGACCCAGCCGTCGATCTTCGTCCTGGCCCGTCCGCAGCTCGACCTCGAGGGGCTGCGCGGCTACCTCGAGGAGGTCGGGGGGGCCTCCTGGCTCGACCGGCGCCTCGACGAGGCCGACGGCGCCCCCAACCCCGGTGAGCTCCTCGTCGAGGCCGCCGGCCGGGCGTGCTACCGCTCATGGGAGCCGGGGCTCAACCCCAACGTTTCGCGCGTGCGCACCGACCAGGGGCAGTACTTCGGCAACATCCTGCGCTCCGGGCACGGCAGCGTCCTCGAGCACGCGAACTACACCCTCGCGCTGCGCGGCGTCTCGCGGGTGTTCACCCACGAGCTCGTGCGGCACCGGGCCGGCTCGGCCTTCAGCCAGGAGAGCCTGCGCTTCGTGCGCCTCGCCGACATCGGCTTCCGGGTGCCGCCGGCGCTCGAGCCGCTGCGTGAGCAGGTGCTCTCGATCGTCGAGCAGCTCGAGGAGTTCCAGCGCTCGGCCGCCGACGAGCTCGGCCTCGACGAGGAGGGCGTGCCCTTCCACGAGAAGAAGGAGGTCACCTCGGCGTTGCGACGCCTCGCGCCGATCGGCCTCAGCACCGACATCATCTGGACGGCGAACGTGCGCACGCTGCGCCACGTCATCGAGATGCGCACCGCGCCGGGCGCCGAGGAGGAGCTGCGGCTCGTCTTCGATGCGATCGCCGCGCGCATGCTCGCCGAGGCACCGGGGCTCTTCCAGGACTTCACCCGCCACGACGACGGCAGCTGGACCCCGGAGCACCGCAAGGTCTGAGGCCGCCGTGGGGCGACCGGGGTGCGGCTAGGCCTGCGCTGGAGGGCCGTGGTCGCGGAGCATCTCCTCGGCGACCTCGCGCAGCGTCGTGGGCGTGAAGGGCTTGGCGAGCCAGCGCGTCCGCGGGCCGGCCCCGACCACGGCCTGGTGGTAGCCGGAGATGAGCAGCACCGGCGGCTGGGCCTGCCCGGAGCGCGCGAGGCGCGCGAGGTCGAGGCCCCCGCCGTCGGTGAGGATGAAGTTCGTGATCACGAGGTCGGGCATGCCGTGGTCGGCGAGCTGCGCGGACGCGGCGGCGCAGCTCCCGGCGGCGTGCACGACGTGACCGGCGCGCTCGAGCTCGGCGGCGAGGAGCGACCGGACCTCGGGCGCGTCCTCGACGAGGAGGATCCTCGCTGACGGCGTCGGGGCGTCCGCGCGGTCGGGCGGGGTGCCCGCCGGGCTGATCGCCGGCAGGAGCACGGTGACGACCGTGCCCTGCCCGGGCGCGCTGTCGAGGTCGAGCGCACCGTCGGCGGAGGCGACGATGCCCGAGGCCGAGGACAGGCCGAGGCCGGGCGCGCGCTCCGGGCGGGTCGTGAAGAACGGCTCGACGGCGCGCTCGCGCGTGGCGTCGTCCATGCCGATGCCGGTGTCGGCGACGACGGCGCGCACGAAGCGGCCGGCGGTGACGCCGAAGCGGGCGGCCTCCGCGGCGTCGAGGTCGACCTCGTCGGTGCGCAGCGAGAGGCGCCCGCCCTCGGGCATCGCGTCGCGCGCGTTGACGGTGAGGCTCAGCACGACCTGCTCGAAGCGGTTGGGGTCGATGCGGGCGATCGCGGGGCCCTCGGCGGCGACGTCGAGCGTCACCGCGTCGGGCACGAGACGCTCGAGCACCCCACGCATCCGCCTGATGAGCTCGGCGATGTCGACGTCGACCGCTTCGCGCTCGGCGCTGCGGCTGAGGGTGAGGAGGTGGTCGGTGAGCGTCGCCGTGCCGTGCGCGGCCCGCACGACGTCGTCGAGCTCGGCGCGGTGCTCGGGCCCGAGGCTCCCGCCGAGCCGTTCGATGTGGGCGAGCTGGCTCGTGAGGAGGTCCATCACGTCGTGGGCGATGCCGCCGGCGAGCCGTCCCACCGCCTCGAGGCGCTGGCCCCGTCGCAGCTGGGCGTCGAGCTCGAGGCGTGCCACCGCCGCGGCGAGGACCTTGGCGACCGAGCGGATGAACTCCGACTCAGCCGCGCCGATGCGCGCGGCGGTGACCTCGAGGACGCCCCACTCCGCGCGGTGCCCGGGGATCGACGTGCACAGGCGCGCGCTGCCGTCGGCCTCGCGCACGATCGTGTCGCGCACGATCGCCTCGGAGGACACCGCCTCGTGCTCGCCGCCGGCGACGCTGCTGCCGACCGGCCGCAGGGCGCCGCCACGGTCGGGCCCCTCGAGCAGGCGCACCTCGGCGCCCTCGATGACCGCGCCGATGACCCCGGCGGTGTCCTGGGCGAGGGCGTCGGCGGTGACCTCGCCGAGCGCGAGGCGGCCGAGCTCGGCGAGGGCGTGCTCGCGCTCGGCGCGCGCCGCGAGCTCCCGGGCGGCCTCGTGCTCGGTCGTGACGTCGATGGTCACGCCGATGACGCGCTCGGCGAAGCCCTGCGCGTCGGCGACGGCGCCCCCGAGCGTGCGCAGCCAGCGCTCCTCGCCGGTGGCGCTGTTGAGCCGCACCTCGACCTCGAGCGGGGTCGAGACCCGGATCGTCTCCGCGAGGGTCTCGGCGAAGGTGCTGCGGTCCTCGGGGTGGATGCTCTCGAGCAGCTCGTCGTAGGTGGAGGGCAGCCGCAGGCCGATGCCGCGGAACGTCGCCTCCATGTTCTCCGACCAGTGCATCTCGCCGCTCTCGACCTCCCATTCCCAGATGCCGAGCCGGCCGACCTGCAGGGCGAGGAGGTAGCGGCGCAGCGTCTCGGTGCGCGCGGCGACGGCCTGCTCGAGCTCGGCCTTGCGCGCGGCGAGCTCGGCGTCGGTGCGCTCGCGCTCGGCGAGCATGCGGTTGAAGGCGCGGGCGGCGGCGGCGAGCTCGTCGTCGCCGTCGTCGTCGACCCGCGGGGCCTGCCCGCGCGCGGCGAGGCTGCGCAGGCCGACCGAGAGCTCGGAGACGCGGGCGACGGTGCGGCGGCCGATGAGCAGGGCGACGAGCGCGGCGAGGACGATCGCTGCGGCCGCGGCGACGGCGAGCTGCGCGCGGGTCGTGTTGATCTCCCCCGCGGCCGCCGCGGAGGACTCCTGGACGACGACGAACCAGGGGGCGCCGGCCACCGCGGCGGCCTCGGCGAGCCAGCCGTCGACCTCGAGGCTGCCGGCGCCCTGGTCGAGCAGGGCGGCCACGACCGGGTCACCGGAGCGGTCGAGGGCGTCGAGGTCCTCGCCCTGGATCGCCTCGTCGGAGGCCGCCAGGAGGATGCCGCGCTCGTCGACGAGTCGCGCCTGCCAGCCCTCGGGCAGGTCGGGGGCGAGGATCGGTGCGTAGAACCGGGGGTTGCTGTCGGCGAGGCCGAGGGAGGCCGCGAGCAGGCCGACGGTGGCCCCGTCGTCGCGCAGCGGCGTCGCGAGCGCGAGCGCGAAGTCGCCGGCGGCGTCGACCGAGACCTCCTCGACGACGGTCTCGTCGTCGGCCAGCGCTGCGGTGTAGTCCCGCTCGGCCCGGCTCTCGCCCTCGTCGCCGGGCGCCGAGGGGCGGGCGACGATGCGGAGGTCGGCGTCGAGGACGGTGAAGGCCTCGAACGCTCCGCTGGCCTCGTCGAGCAGGGCGAGGTCGTCGCGCAGCTCCTCGACGGGTCGGGAGGGCCGCAGCCTCGGCGAGCCCGCGAGCGCCTCGAGCTCGTCGGTGGCCCGCTCGAGATCGACCGACAGGGCGGTGGCGGTGGTGCTGGCCTGCACGGCGAGGCGCTCGGTCTCGGTCTCGAGCAGGAGCCGGCGCAGCGCAGGGTCACCGACGAAGGCGTAGACGAGGGCGAGGAGCAGGGCGGCGAGCAGCACGACCGCGACGAGTCGCGTGGGCAGCCGCCGATGCCAGGGGATCGGCTGACTCCCGCGAGGCTGCGCTCGGGCCATCCCACCTCCGTCGACGCCACGCCGGGCCCGCTGGGCGCGGGCACGCGCCCGGCAGCCTACCGCCGACGGCGCGGGGCTCGCTCCGCTGCAGCCGCAGGGGTCGCGACGCCGCTACGATCCCGCCCATGCAGCCCGCCGTCGCCGACCGACCGCTCCTCGCGCGCGCCGACTGGCGCGTGCAGGCGCCCGACGTCGTCCTCTTGCGCCGCTTCGGCTACGTGCGGGCGGTCGGTGGGGTCACCTGGACGCTCATCGTCGCGCTGCTCGTGTGGCGGCTCGGTGCGACGGCCCTGCCGCTGGCCCTCGGTGTGCCGGTGCTCGTCGTCGTCACCGCGGTCTACTTCGCCCGCTCCCTGCGCTACCCGCGGACGATGGTGACGGTCTCGCTCGTGGCCGACGCCGTCGTCCTCGCCTCGGCGATCGCCTTCTTCGGGGGCACCGGCTCGGGGCTCGTCCTGCTCTACGCGATCGTCGTCGTCAGCGCCGGGCTGCTCCTCGGGCCCGCGAGCGCGGCGTGGTTCACCCTGCTGTGCCTGCTGCTCGGCCTCGGCCAGCTCGGCCTCGAGCAGCTCGGGCTGACCCCTGAGCTCCTCCACCGCCCCGACCTCGGTGACCGCCTCGCGGTCCTCGCCGCGAGCGGCGCGGGCCTCGTCAGCGTCGGCTACCTCTCAGCGACCTACGCCAGCCGGCTGCACGAGCTCATCGCCGACGCCGGCCTCGAGGCCGCGCGCGCCCGCGACCGCGGGCAGCGCCGTCGGCGCTACGTCGAGCAGGCCGGCGAGGAGGCCTCGCGCCGCCTCGGTGAGCTCGAGGGGCTCGCCACGACCCTCGCGTCCGGCGAGGTCGAGCCCGCGCGCCAGGCCGAGCTCGCCGCGCGACTGCGCACCGGGCTCGCCGAGCTCGACACCGCGGTCGCCGAGCTCGGCGACGCCGCCGCGCTCGACCTCCTGCGCGAGGCCCGGCCTGAGCCCGTCGCCCTCGACGACGTCGTCGCCGACGCCCAGGCGGCGTTGGCGCAGCGCCTCGAGGGCCACGTCGTCACCGTCGACGTGCCGGCGATCACCGTCGTCGGCGACGGGCGCGCGGCCCGCCGGGCGGTGCTCAACCTCCTCGAGAACGTCGCCGAGCACACCCCTGCGGGCACCCGGGCCCACGTCGCCGCGCGCCGCAGCGGCGGGCACGGCGTCCTCGCGGTCACCGACGACGGACCGGGGGTGCCCGAGCCGCACGCCGAGCGGCTCTTCGAGCCCGACGGCGAGGGCGCGGTGGGCCTGCCGCTCGTCCGCGAGCTCTGCGAGGCCATGGGGGCGGAGGTCCACCACGAGCCCGGCGCGCAGGGGGGCGCGCGCTTCGTCCTCACGTTCCGCCTCGCGCCGGGCGGTGGCCGGGGCGATCAGGGCTGACGGGGCGGAGGCGGCGTCCACGCCACCTCCGACGCCGCCGGCGGGGTGGCCGCTAGACTCGCCGAACCATGAGCACGCCTGAGGACCACCCCACGCCGGACCCGCCGCTCGGACGGGTCCTGACCGCGCTGGCCACGCCCTTCCACGCCGACGGCTCGCTCGACCTCGACGGGGCGCAGCGCCTCGCCGCGCACTGCGTCGATCATGGCTCAGACGGCCTCGTCGTGTGCGGCACGACCGGCGAGTCGCCGACGCTGTCGCACGACGAGACCCTCGCGATGTTCCGCGCGGTCGTCGAGGCCGTCGGCGGGCGCGCCTCGGTCGTGGCCGGCACCGGCAAGAACGCCACCGCCGAGACCGTCGCCCTCACGCGTGAGGCCGCCGCGACCGGCGTCGACGGCATCCTCGTCGTCACCCCCTACTACAACCGCCCGTCGCAGCGCGGCCTCACCGCCCATTTCGAGGCCGTGGCCGGCGCCGCCGGGGACCTGCCGGTCATCCTCTACAACATCCCGGGGCGGACCGCGCGCGAGATCGCCGTCGACACCGTCGTCGACCTCGCCGAGCGCGTCGGCAACATCGCGGGGGTCAAGGACGCCGTCGGCGATCTCGGCAAGACCTCGTGGGTGGCCGCGCGGGCGCCGGAGGACTTCGTCATCTACGCCGGCGACGACGCCGCGACGCTGCCGATGCTCGCCGTCGGCGGCGCCGGGGTCATCAGCGTCTCGGCCCACCTCGCCGGTGAGGACTTCGCCGAGATGATCGCGGCGTTTCCCACCGACCCCGCCCGCGCCCGGGCGCGTCACCAGCGGCTGCTGCCGCTCATCGGCGCGCTCATGACCACCGACCCCAGCCCGGGGCCGCTCAAGGCCGCCCTGCGGCGGCTCGGGCTGCCCGCCGGCCCGGTCCGCGCCCCCCTCGTCGACGTCGACGAGGCGACCCTCGCGGTCATCGAGCACGCCCTCGTCAGCTACGGCCTCATGGAGCCCTCATCGTGACCTCCCCGCATCCACCGGTCGCCATCGCGTTCTACGGGGGGCTCGGTGAGATCGGGCGCAACATGGCCTCGATCGAGGTCGACGGCCGCCTGCTCATCGTCGATGTCGGCCTCATCTTCCCCGACGCCGAGCACTTCGGCATCGACCTCATCCTGCCCGACTGGGGTGCGCTCGCCGAGCGCGCCGCCGACATCGAGGCCGTCGTCATCACCCACGGCCACGAGGACCACATGGGGGCCCTGCCGTTCTTCCTGCGGGAGTTCCCGAGCGTCCCGGTCTACGGCACGAAGCTCACCGTCGGGCTCATCGAGGCCAAGCTCGAGGAGCACCCCGAGATCGACGCCGACCTGCACGAGGTCGAGGCCGGCGAGCGCCGGGATGTCGGCCCCTTCGACCTCGAGTTCGTCGGCGTGACCCACTCGATCCCCGACGGGCTCGCCGTGGCGGTGCACACCCCGCACGGCACGATCCTGCACTCGGGGGACTTCAAGCTCGACCAGACCCCGATCGACGGCCACCCCACCGACGTCCCCCACCTCGCCGCGCTCGGCGACGACGGCGTCGCGCTCGTGCTCGCCGACTCGACGAACGCCGAGAGCCCAGGCTTCGTGCCGAGCGAGAAGACCGTCGGCTCGACGATGCACGAGGTCTTCGAGCACGCCACCGGGCGGATCGTCCTCACGACCTTCGCGAGCCACATCCACCGGGTGCAGCAGGCCATCGACGCCGCGGTCGCCGCGGGGCGCAAGATCTGCTTCGTCGGCCGCTCGATGCTGCGCAACATGCCGATCGCCCGTGAGCTCGGCTACCTCAGCTACGCCGACGAGGACGTCGTCGACCTGCGCGAGGTCGCCGGCCTGGCCCGCGAGCAGGTCGCGATCATCTGCACCGGCAGCCAGGGCGAGCCCTTCGCCGCGCTCTCGCTCATGGCCGCGGGACGCCACCGCCAGGTCACCCTCGAGCGCGGCGACACCGTCGTCATGGCCTCGAGCGTCATCCCCGGCAACGAGTCGGCGATCTACCGCTCGATCAACGGGCTCGTGCGCCAGGGCGCGACGGTCGTGCACAAGGGCGTCGCGCCGATCCACGTCTCCGGCCACGCCGCGGCCGACGAGCTGAAGTTCTTCCACAACGTCCTGCGCGCCGACGCCTTCATCCCGATCCACGGGGAGTACCGTCACCTCGTCGCCCACCGCGACATCGCCATGGAGTGCGGTGTGCCCGAGGACCAGGCGCTCGTCTGCGTCGACGGCGACGTCGTCCTGCTCGAGGACGGGCGGGTGCGCAAGGGCGAGGGCTTCCAGCCCGGCCGCGTCTACGTCGACGGACTCGGCGTCGGCGACGTCGGCAACGCGGTGCTGCGCCACCGCGAGCAGCTCTCCGCCGACGGCATCTGCGTCGCGGTCGTCGTCATCGACACCCGCGCCCGGCTGCTCGGCGACCCCGCGGTGACCCAGAAGGGCGTGATCTACGAGCCCGAGCAGGCGGGCCTGCTCGAGAAGGCCTCCACGGCGCTGGCCACCGAGCTCGACCGGGTCGACCACGACGGCGACCAGGCGACGATCCGCCGCCAGGCCGTCCAGACCCTCGCCCGCTTCTGGCGCGACGAGGTCGGGCGCCGGCCCGTCATCCACGTGCAGATCGTCGAGGCCTAGCGCGATGTCGACGACGAGCGAGCGCAAGCGCTCCGCGAAGGGGGCTGGTAGCCCCCGGGCCGCCAAGGGCTCGCGCAAGCCGGCGGCGAAGGGCAAGCCGGCGGCGAAGGGCAAGGCCCCGGCCAAGGGCAAGGCTCCGGCCAAGGGCGCGGGCAAGGGGGGCGCGAAGGGCAAGGGCGACTCCGGCGGCAAGGGCGCACGCGCGGGCAGCGGGGACGCCCCGCGGGTGCGCGACCACCTCCGTGGTGGCTGGGGCTTCGGCCTGATCGTGCTCGCGGCCCTCGCCGCGCTCGGCCTCTACGCCGACGCCGCCGGCATCGTCGGCTTCGCCCTCGCCCAGGCCCTCCGCGGGCTCGTCGGCGTCTTCGCCTACGGCGTGCCCGCGGTGATGGCCGTCGGCGGCGTCGTCCTGCTGCTCGAGCCGCGCCCGGCGACCATCCGCGTCGTCGTCGGGCTCGCCCTCGTCGGGCTCTCCGCGATCGGGCTGTGGCACCTCGCGCAGGGCGCGCCGAGCTGGCAGGCGCCCCTCGGCGAGCTCCACGAGGCCGGCGGCTGGGTCGGCGCGACCGTGGCGGTGCCCCTCGAGCGGGTCGCCGCGACGTGGGGCAGCGTCGTCATCCTCGTGCCGCTCGGGCTGCTCGGGCTGCTCATCGCGACGGCGACGCCGCCGCGGACCCTCGCGCGGCGGGTCGCCGAGGCGGCGCAGTCGGCGCGCTCACGGGCCGAGGAGCGCCGCGCGCGCCGGGACATCGACGACGACGACGTCGTCGACGGCATCGACGACCCCGACGTCGACCCCGCCGAGGAGCGCCCCGCGACCGCCGACGTCGGCGGCGACGAGGCCCCCGGCGAGACGACGACGACCCTGCTCGACGAGGAGGCCACCGCGGTCGTCGACGAGGAGGCCGGGCAGGCCGCCTCGGAGCCCGAGGAGGAGCTCAGCGACACCCAGCTGCTGCCCGCTGGCGTCCACGCCGAGGGCCCGCCGGCCGCCCGCCGGCTCGACCGGCCCGCCGACGACCCGTGGGCCGACTACGCGCTGCCCGGCCTCGACCTCCTGCGCACCGGCCGGGCCGCCGGCGGCGGCCAGCACGCCCGCGAGCAGATGTCGCGGGCGCTCGAGGGCACCCTCGCGCAGTTCGGCGTCGACGCCCGCATCGGCCGGATCTCCTCGGGTCCGACGATCACCCGCTTCGAGCTCCAGCTCGGGGAGGGCGTGCGCGTCGGCGCGGTGACGAAGCTCGCCGACGACATCTCCTACGCCCTGGCCACCCCCGAGATCCGCATCGTCGCGCCGATCCCTGGCAAGTCCGCGATCGGCATCGAGGTGCCCAACCGCTACCGCGGGGTCATCACCCTCGGTGACGTCCTGCGCAGCCCCGAGGCCGACGCGCAGGGTCATCCCCTGACCGTCGGGCTGGGCGTCGACATCGCCGGCAACCCCGTGCTCGTCAACCTCGCGAAGATGCCGCACCTGCTCATCGCCGGGGCGACGGGCTCGGGCAAGTCGGTGACGATGAACGGCATCGTCACCTCGATCCTCATGCGGGCCACGCCCGCCGACGTGCGGATGATCCTCGTCGACCCCAAGCGCGTCGAGCTCAACCACTACGAGGGCGCCCCCCACCTGCTCACCCCGGTGGTCACCGACCCCAAGCGCGCCACCGAGGCGCTGGCCTGGGCGGTCGACGAGATGGAGCAGCGCTACGAGCGTCTCGCGCTGCTCGGCTACCGCAACGTCGACGCCTACAACGAGGCGGTCGCGAGCGGCACGGTGCGCGCCGCCCCCGCCGCCAGCGGCGAGGCCGACCGCAACGACGGCGGGGCCTCCGGCGAGGCGGCCGGCTGGGAGCCGCTGCCGTACATGCTCTTCATCATCGACGAGCTCGCCGACCTCATGATGGTCGCCCCGCGCGACGTCGAGAGCCATATCGTGCGCATCGCGCAGATGGCGCGCGCGGTCGGCATCCACCTCATCGTCGCGACGCAGCGGCCCTCCGTCGACGTCGTCACCGGGCTCATCAAGGCGAACATCCCCTCGCGCATCGCCCTGGCGATGGCCACGCAGGCCGACAGCCGGACGATCCTCGACCAGGGTGGCGCGGAGAAGCTCGTCGGCGACGGCGACATGCTCTTCACCCCCGCCAACGCGTCGAAGCCGCACCGCATCCAGGGCTGCCTCGTCACCGAGCCCGAGATCGAGGCCGTCGTCGAGGCCTGCAAGACCCAGCGCGAGCCCGAGCACATCGAGGGGATCGTGCGCGAGGGCGAGGCGGCGCAGATGGCCGACCTCACCCACGGCGACGCCTCCGACACCGACCTCACGAGCAAGGCCAGGGAGCTCGTCGTGCGCTCCGGGCTCGGCTCGACCTCGATGCTCCAGCGCAAGCTCAAGGTGGGGTTCGCCCGCGCCGGGCGGATCATGGACGAGCTCGAGGAGCTCGGCGTCGTCGGGCCGTCGCAGGGCTCGAAGGCGCGCGACGTCCTCATGACCGTCGAGGAGCTCGAGGGCGGTCACGACGAGCGCGACGACCGGCACGCGTGAGCCGCGGGCGCGAGGAGGCAGCGGTGGGCGAGCACGGCGTGCGACTGGTGGTCTCGGGTGGCGGCACCGCCGGGCACGTCTATCCCGCGCTCGCCGCGCTCGACGCCTGGGAGCAGGGCGGGCACCCGCCGCCCGAAGTCCGCTGGGTCGGCTCCCGTAGCGGCATGGAGCGCGACATCATCGCCCAGCGGGGCCTGCCCTTCCACGCGGTGGCGAGCGGGCCGCTGCGCGGTGCCTCGCCGCTGAGGACCGCGGGGTCCATCCTCCGTCTGCTCGTCGGGCTCGTCCAGTCGATCGTGCTGCTCGCCCGTGTGCGCCCGGAGGTCGTGCTCACGACCGGGGGCTACGTCAGCGTGCCTGTCGCCGTGGCCGCGTGGCTGCTGCGCCGGCCGGTCGTCGTCTTCCTGCCCGATGTCGTCCCCGGCCTCGCCGTCAGGCTCCAGGCCCGTGTGGCCACACGCGTGGCGGCCTCCTTCGAGGACGCCACGGCAGCCCTGCCAGGGGACCGGACGGTCGTGACCGGCTACCCCGTGCGGCCCGCGCTGCTTGAGGCCGAGCCCTCGTCTGCGCGCGTCGCGCTCGGCCTCAGCGAGGAGGACCTGCCCGTCCTCCTGCTCTACGGCGGCAGCCTCGGGGCGCGCACCCTGAACTACGGGGTCGCCCCGGTGCTGCCGGAGATCCTCGAGCGCTGCCACTTCATCCACGTCAGCGGCCAGCTCGACCACGCCGAGCTCGAGCGTCGCACCGCCGGGCTGCCCGCCGAGCTCGCGGCGCGCTACCACCTCCACGCCTTCCTCGGCGACCGTCTCGTCGACGCGATGGCCGCGGCGGACCTCTGCATCGCCCGCGCGGGGGCCTCGACGCTCGCGGAGCTGCCCGCGGTGGGGTTGCCCGCGGTCGTGGTGCCGGGCCCGTTCAGCGACCAGCAGGCCAACGCCGAGTTCCTCGAGAGCCGGGGCGCCGCGCTCGTGCTCTCCAACGAGGCCGCCCAGGCTGGCGCCCTCGGTGGCCTCGTCCTGCAGATGCTCGACGACCCCGAGGGTCGCGCGGCGATGGCCGAGGCCAGTCGCGCGCTCGCGCGTCCCGACGCCGCCGAGCGCCTCAACGCCGAGGTGCGGGCGCTCGCCCGGCGACGCTGACGCCGCCGCTCAGCCCCGCGCGGCCGAGGACTGCGGCGTCCGGCCTGCCCGCCCATCGAGGGCGTCGGCGACGCCGAGCAGTGGCAGGCGCACGCGCACCGTCGTGCCGCGGCGGGGCTCGTCGACGATGCCGACCCGCCCGCCGAGGGCGGTGACGAGGGCGCGGACGATCGCCAGGCCCAACCCCGCGCCGGAGGTCGTCATCCGCATCGGGTCCTCGATGCGTTCGAAGCGCTCGAAGACCCGCTCGCGGTCACGCGGTGGGATGCCCCGGCCCTCGTCGATGACGTCGAGGACCGCGTCGTCGCCGTCCTCGACGAGGCGCACGGTCACCGTCGAGCCGGCGGGGGAGAACTTGCGGCTGTTGTCGAGGAGATTGGCGAGCACCTGTCGCAGGCGCAGCGCATCGGTCGTGCCGAGCATCTGCGATGGCGCCTCGAGCGCGAGGGTGTGCCGGTCCGAGGCCTGCCGGACCCGTTCGACCTCCTCGGCGACGATGGCGACGAGGTCGGCGGTGGCGGGACTCACGCGCGGGCGCGTGGCGGCGCGCGAGGACAGTTGCGCGACGAGGATGAGGTCCTCGATGAGGCGACCGAGGTGGTCGGCGCTCTGCTCGATCTGGGCGAGGAGCTTCGCGCGCTGCGCCTCGTCGAGCTGGTCGGCCCTGCGCGAAAGGAGTTGGCTGCTCGCCTTGATCGGCGTGAGCGGCGTGCGCAGCTCGTGACCGACCACCGAGAGCATGTCGTCCTTCATCCGCGCGACGCGGCGCTCCTCGCTGACGTCGTGGACGACGACGACTCGTAGCCGGCCGGCGTCGTGGCCCTCGGTGAGCCCGGAGACCGCGACCCGCCAGACCCGCCGGTCGTCGTCGGACTCCTCGTCGGGGCTCACGTCGTGGACGCCCTCCGCGGTCCAGGGTCCGGGGCCGAGGACGTCGGTGACGGGCCGTCCGAGCGCCTCCTCGACGCCGGTGAGATCACGCATCGCGGGGTTCCACAGGGCGAGGTCGCCCTCGGCGTCGAGCACGAAGATGCCATCGGCGGTGTGGTCGACGACCGCGCGCAGCGTGGCCCGCTCCTGCTCGAGGGCCGTGAGCGCCTCGACGCGCTCGAAGTGCACCGAGGCGGAGGTCGCGAGACGCTGCAGCCACGGCTCGACGTCGCGCGAGGGGGCGAGGACGCCCTGCCAGGCCACGAGCACCCCGCTGCCGAAGCCGATGCCGATCGCTGGCGTGGCCCCTGCCCCGGGGCCGAACGCCTCGGCTGGACCGTGTTGGAGCTCGATGTTGTCGGGGTCGAGGGGGCACGGTGCACTGCCATGGGGGACGCCCGTTGCCCAACGCCCGTGGCGCCACACCGCGCTCTGCAGCGCGAGCGTCTGCTCGACCCCCTCGACGAGGATCATCGCGACGTCCGGCGCCGTCGTCGACTCGCCGAGGCGGTGTTCGGTCTGCACGAAGGCGGTTGAGCGCTCCCGGTCGAGCTGGGCCGCGACACGCTGGCGACTCGTCACGAAGACGAGGGCCAGTGGGGCGGCGAGGGCCGGTAGGGCGTAGGGGTTCTGCTGCCACACGATGACCGTGAGGAGCGCGAGCGCCCCGTTGCAGGCGATGACGAGGGCGTTCGTGGCGGCCATGCGTCGCAGCGCGCGACGGAAGGGTGCCTCGGCGGTGATGGCCACGATCCCGCTCACCGCGAGGGTGTTGACGACGAGGAAGGCCCCGATCGCTGCGGCGAACGCGAGTCCCTCGACGAGCGGCGCCGGGCTGGCGGCGCCGCCGAGCGCAGCGAACATCAGCACCGCAGCGGCGGCACCAGCGAGGTACTGGGAGAAGTTGAAGACGAACTTGATCGCCTCGGCGCGGTCGACGAGCTGCCAGACGAGTTGGGCGAGGGCGACGCCGAGCAGGACGGTGCCCGCGTCGAGGACGAGCAGGCTCACCATGAACGCCGTGTCGGACAGGGTGAAGCGCACGCTGCTTGAGTGCCGGTAGGGCAGCTCGATCCGGAGGAGCTCGCCGAGCACCATCCCGCCCGCGACCGCGAGCGCCGCGAGGGGCTCGACACTGCGGGCGTCGAGTGCAACGGCGGCGACCGCGAGGGCGAGCGCGGCCGCCGCAGTGACGGCGATGAGCGCGAGGCCTGCGCGAGGCATGCGCTCATCGCTCATGGCGGCGACCGATCACGACGGCGGGGCGAGCGTCCAACCGTCGCCGACCCAGCGGGCGACGTCCCAGTCGTCGCCGACCCAGCGGGCGACGTCCCAGTCCTCGCTGACCCAGCGGGCGACGTCCCAGTCGTTGTTCACCCAGCGGGCGACGTCCCAGTCGTTGTTCACCCACCGGGCGACGTCCCAGTCGTCGCCGACCCAGCGGGCGACGTCCCAGCCGTCGGAAACCCACCGGGCGACGTCCCAGTCCGCGGCGACCCACCGCGCGACCTTCCAGTCCGCCGCGACCCACCGTGCGACGTCCCAGTCCGAGGCGTCCCAGGTGGCGCGCTCCCATTGCGCAGCGTTCCAGTCCGCGCCGACCCAGCGTGCGACGCTCCACTCCGCGCTCACCCAGCGAGCCACGACCCAGCGGGCCACGGCCCAGTCTGAGGCCTCCCACCCCTCGCCGTTCCACTCGGCGGCGACCCAGCGCGCCACCGTCGGCATCGGAGCAGCAGTGGCGTCGACGGTGGCGGAAGCCGCAGCCTGAGGCGGTGGACCGCCGCGAGAGCCCGCGCCAGTCGCGAGCCCCACTGCGGGCGGCCCCGCCGAGGCGAGAGCCTCGTCGGCGCGCTCGCTGCGACGCTCGGCGCCGCGCCCGGGAGCCGCCCCGGCGATCTCGTCGGGGTCGATCGCCGGGCGCTCGGAGGTCATCGTCGACGCCGCGTCGACCGTGGCCCGGGCATCGAGCTGGGCGTTGCCGCCAGCGCCCTCCACGAGGGCGTCAGCGAGCTCGGCGCCGTCGAGGTCGGGGTTGACGCCTGACGCGAGCGCGGCAACGCCCGCGGTGAGCGCGGCCGCCGCGGAGGTCCCCGAACCGCGCACGAGTCCGGCGTCGAGGCGGGCCCGCGCGGTCTCCGAGTCCCCTTCGCGAGCCGACTTCTCCGCCTGCGAGGATGGGGCAAGGTGCCCGACGACGTCGACGCCGGGGGCGAGCACCTGCGGTTGGGGCTCACTGTTGCGGTCATCCCCGCGGCCGCTGCCCTCCCACTCGTGCCAGCCATCCTCGCCCTGCTCGAGCGCGCCAGCGGCGAGGCTCCCGGGAGAGGTGGCCGGGGAGGTGAGCTCCCCGCCGTTGCCGCTGCCGGTGATGACGAGCACGCCGGTGGTCGCGAGCCGCAGGACCGCGAGGTCGAGGAGTTGACCGGCCTCGCTGGCCGGGTCGACGCCGAGGGCGAGCACGGCGACGCGGACGCCGAGCGAGCGGCCGGGACCCTCGAGCCACTGCAGTGCGCCGAGGACCTGACCGAGGCTCGTGGCGCCTTCGTCGTCGCCGACCTTCAGCGAGAGGATGCCGGCCTCCGGGGCGGCCCCGGGGGCGCTCGGTCCTTGGGCGGCGATGAGGGAGGCCATGTACGTGCCGTGCCCGAAGCCATCGCCGCCACCCTCACCGGTGAAGTCGACCTCCCCGGCAACGGAGCCCTCGAGTGCGTCGACGGGAGCGACGCCGGTGTCGATGAGCGCGACGAGCCCCCCGGACCCGGCGGTGCCCTCGCTCCACAGCTCAGGTGCGCCGGTCGCGGTCACCCCGGGGTCGGTGTAGGCGGAGTAGTCCTCGACGAACGGGTCGGTCTCCTCGGCGAGCCAGGTGAGCTCGGTGTCGGCGGCCACCGCGTCGGCAGGCTCCTCGGCACTGCGCACGACGAGCGCGTCGGCGACCCCGACGTCCTCGACGACCTCGGCGCCGGCGGGCAGGTCCGAGCCCGCGGGCACGATCCACTCGCCGTCCCCGGCCGCTGAGGCCGCCGTCGGTGGCAGGAGCGCCGCGACGAGCGCGACCGCCAGGACGAGCGCGAAGTGGCGTCGAATGCTTGTGCGGGACTCGCGTGAAGCTCCCATCTCGGTTCCTCCCGGCTGCACGGTCGAGGTCTCGGCCACGTCACAGGCGACGCAGCCATGCCGACTACCCACGGTGATCGGCAGGGAGGGGCACGGTCTTGAGCGAAGGTTGGATCATCGACACGGATCCGTGGGCGTCGCACCCTTGTCGTAGGCTGCTCGCCATCGCATCTCGGTTGCGGGCACGCGAATCGGACGGGGGACATGGAGAAGCAGGCGATCCTCGAGGGCATGGCCGCCCAGCGCCGCCAGACCGTCGATCGGCTCGGCGGGACGGCGACGGTGTGGGAGCACGTCATGCCCAACGGGGTGAGTGTCGGTGGCGCCGCCTCGTGGCTCGTCGACGCCGACGGGCAGGCTGCGCGCGGGCGCTTCGGGGCCCTCGCCGGTCCGGTGCCGCAGGCGACGGCGGACGACCCCGGTGGCGAGCCCGCGTCCCCGGTCGAGGTGCTCGAGGCCCTCGAGGCGGGCGGTCAGCGCCTGCGAGAGCGCCTGCGCCGGATGCCGCGGGCGCTGTGGGGCCTCGTGACCGCCACGGCGCCGGGGCAACGGCTGACGCTCGCCGAGGCGCTCGCGCGCTACGTGCAGCGTGAGTGGACGACGCTCGCCCACCCGCTCGGTGACCACGACGAGGCGCCGGGCGGCGTCCTGCTGCCACCCGGCCCGGCGAGCCTCGTCATCACCGATGCCGCGCTCGCGCGACTGCCCGTCGAGGTGCTGCCCCATGCCGTCCCGCGCGTGGGCGTCGTCCGTCTCGAGGTCGCCCCCCTGCCAGGGTCGGCGCCGATCCGCTGGTGGGGGGTGGACTTCGCGCGCAAGCACTACGGTCCCCGGGTCACCGCACTGCCCGACGCGCGCGTCGAGGTCTGGGGCGGCGCCCTCGCGCGGGTCCTCGACGGCGCCGTCGACTGGCAGGACCTCGAAGGAGACGGACTGGCGATCGAGGGTGACCGCGAGCTCGCGGCAGCGTGCCTCGCATCCTCTGGCGCGGGCCCCTGAGGCGTTGGTCCCGCGCAGCGCCATCGGCTGCCCGGGCAGTCTCGGGGCCGACCCTGCCCGACGGTGTCGTCCCTATACTGTGGGCGACGCCCCGCGCGCGCCGGCGCCACCCGGCGGCCCGGCACGCGGACTCCCCCGAGCAGGCGGTGGACCCGGGAAGCCACCTTGGAGGCGACGGAAGATGTCGACCGGCATCGGCGATGCGCTGCGCGCGGCCCGTGAGCGCGCCGGCATCACGCTCGCCGACGCGGCCTCGGAGACGCGCATCCGCCAGTCGTTCCTCGCGGCACTCGAGCGCGAGGAGTTCGACCACCTCGGCGGCGACGTCTACGTCAAGGGCTTCCTCCGCAGCTACGCGCGCTTCCTCGGGCTCGACCCCGACCCGTTCGTCGAGGCCTTCATCCAGGCGCGGCCCGAGGCCAGCGAGTGGGGGACGATGGCCTCCGAGCCGATCGAGACGCCCACGCAGGCGCGCAGGCCGATCGCGGTCGTCGTCGCCGTCGTCGCCGTGCTCGTGATCGGGGGGCTCGCCTTCCTCGGCACGATCGCCGGGGACGACGCCGAGGAGACCGACGAGGTCGCCGCGCCCGACCCCGTCGAGGAGGACACGCCGGCGCCGACCCCGGACCCGGTCGAGCCTACCGAGGAGCCGGAGGACGACCCCGACGAGGAGCCCACCGAGGAGCCCACCGAGCCCGAGGAGGAGGAGACCGAGGAGCCCGACCTCTCCGACGGCATCGTCCTCGACTTCACCATCGTCGGCACCGGCTCGTGGGCGCGGGTCACGGTCGACGGGGTCGTCGTCAACGAGCGCATCTTCGACGCGGGCTTCAGCGAGACCTACGAGGGTGACGACATCCTCCTGCGCATCGGCGACGCGGCCAACGCCGAGATCGAGGTCAACGGCGAGGGGCTCGGTGACCTCGGGGGCAGCGGGCAGGTCGTCGAGGTGAGCTGCAGCACCGAGCGGGCCGCCTGCGACGTCGATGTCGTGGCGTGAGCCAGCCGCCCGACGACGCGTCGACGGTCGCGGTCGCGGCCCCCGGGCGCGTGCGTCCGCCCGCGGTGGCGCTCGTCACGCTGGGCTGCGGGCGCAACGAGGTCGATAGCGCGCAGGCCGCCGGCCGTCTCGCCGAGGCCGGCTTCACGCTCGTCGACGACCCCGCAGCGGCCGACTGCGTCCTCGTCAACACCTGCACCTTCATCGAGCCGGCCCGCGAGGAGTCGGTCGACACCGTCCTCGAGGCCACCGAGCGCGACGTGCCGGTGCTCGTCATCGGGTGCATGGCCGAGCGCTACGGCAGCGACCTCGCCGAGGCGCTGCCGGAGGCCGCCGGCGTCCTCGGCTTCGCCGAGTACCCCCGGCTACCCGAGCACGTCGCCGCCGCCCTGGGCCTCGCCGCGCCCACACCGCCCACGGCGGACGCGCGTGAGCCTGTCGTCGGCGCCCGCGACGGCGCCCCGCTCGCGGTCAGCGGCACGAACAGCCCCCTGCCCCTCGTCGCCCCGCCGCCGGACGCCCCGCCCACCGCGTCCTTCCCGGTGCGCACCCAACCCAAGGGCCCGTGGGCCTACCTCAAGCTCGCCGCCGGCTGCGACCGGGCCTGCGCGTTCTGCACGATCCCGAGCTACCGGGGGGCCTTCCGCTCGCGGCCGGTCGAGGAGGTCCTCGCCGAGGCCCGGGCGCTGGCGGCAGCCGGGGTCCGCGAGCTCGTCGGGGGGAGCGAGAACACGACGAGCTACGGCAAGGACCTCGCCGCCGGCCGCGACGCCCAGCTCGAGCTCGTCGCAGGGCTCGAGGACGTCGAGGGGCTCGAGCGCGTGCGCCTGCTCTACCTCCAGCCCGACGAGCTCACCGAGGACCTCGTCGCCGCGATGGCCGCCTCCGAGCGCGTCGTGAGCTACTACGACCTCTCGCTGCAGCACGCCAGCGCCGACGTCGTGCGGGCGATGGCACGGGGAGGCGACGCCGAGCGCTATCTCGCGCTCATCGAGCGCATCCGGGCGCATGACCCCGACGCCGTCCTGCGCTCGTCGTTCATCGTCGGCTTCCCCGGCGAGCGCGAGGCCGACGTCGACGTGCTCGAGGGCTTCCTCACCGCGGCCGGCATCGACTGGACCGCGTTCTTCGTCTACTCGGCCGAGGAGGGCACCCCGGCGGCGCGCCTGCCGGGCGCGGTCGACCCCGACGAGGCCCGCGCGCGGCGCGACCACCTCCTCGACGTCGCCGAGGCGGTCGGTGAGGAGCGCGCGGAGCGCTTCGTCGGGCGCACCCTCGAGGTCCTCGTCGAGGGGCACGAGGCCGGCGCGGCGATCGGCCGCTCCTACCGCGAGGCGCCCGAGACCGACGGCGAGGTGCGGCTGCCCGCCTGTGCGACCCCCGTCGGGCGTAGCGTGCGCGCCGAGGTGCTCGCCGCCGACGGCGTCGACCTCCTCGCCAGGCCGCTGGGGGGCGTGGCGTGAGCCGCGGGCTCTCCGCGGAGATCATCGCCGTCGGCACCGAGCTGCTGCTCGGCGATGCCGTCGACACGAACTCCGCGCACCTCTCGCAGCGCCTCGCCGAGATCGGCGTCGACGTCTACCGCCACACGACCGTCGGCGACAACCCCGCCCGGCTCGAGACGGCGATCGCCGAGGCCTGCGCGCGGGCCGACGCGGTGCTCGTCACCGGTGGGCTGGGCCCCACCCAGGACGACCTCACCCGCGACGCCGTCGCGGCCCTCGCCGGGGTGGCCCTCGAGCGCCACGAGCGCCTCGTGGCCCACCTCGACCGCTTCTTCCGTGACCGTGGCCGGGAGATGCCCGTGGCCAACCTGCGCCAGGCCGACCTGCCCGCCGGGGCCCGCGTGCTCGACCCGGTCGGCACCGCCGCGGGCTTCGCGCTCGAGGTCGCGGGCGCGACGGTGTACTGCCTGCCCGGGGTGCCGCGGGAGATGGCACCGATGGCCGACGCCGACGTCGTCCCCGAGCTCGCCGCGCGCGCGGGCGCCCGGGTGACCGTGAGCCGCCTCGTGCGCACCGCCGGGATGAGCGAGTCCCTCGTCGCCGAGCGCGCGGGGGCGATCGTCGAGCGGCTCGACGAGGCCGGCAACCCCACCGTGGCCTTCCTCGCCTCGCGCGGCGAGACGCGGGTGCGGGTCACCGGCAAGGCCGACAGCCGTGAGGCGGCCCTCGCCCTCGTCGACCCCGTCGTCGAGGAGCTCGTCGACCTCCTCGGGGCGGGGGTGGCCGGCCTCGACGACGAGGGCGTCGAGCACGCCGTCGCCCGGCTGCTGCGCGAGCGCGGCTGGACCCTCGCCCTCGCCGAGTCGGTGACCGGCGGACTCGTCGCCGGCCGCCTCGTCGGTGTGCCCGGGGCCTCGGACTGGCTGCGCGGGGGCCTCGTCGTCTACGCCACCGCGAGCAAGCGCGCCCTCGCCGGCCTCGGCGACGTGCTCGCCGCGCACGGGCCCGTCAGCGAGGGGACCTCGATCGCGCTGGCCACCGCCGCGCGCGAGCGTCTCGACGCCGACGTCGGGGTCGGCGTGACCGGGGTGGCCGGTCCCGACGAGCAGGACGGCGTCGCGCCGGGCACCGTCATCGTCGCCGTCGACCTGCCCGGCCGCCCGCCGGGCGCCCGCACGATCACCCTGCCGCCGCGCGAGCGGCCGGCGCTGCTCGAGTTCGCGACGAGCGCGGTCCTCGACCACCTGCGGCGCCTGCTCGCCGACGTCGACGCGCCCGGCTGGTGAGCCGTGGCCGAGCGGCTGTTCGTCGCCGTGGCCGTCCCGGCCGAGGTGCGTGCACGCCTCGACGATGCGCTCGCGGGGCTGCGTGAGCGCTGGCCCACGCTGCGCTGGACCCGTCCGGAGGGCTGGCACCTCACCCTCGCCTTCGTCGGCGACGCCGAGGAGGACCGGGCGCAGGCGGTGAGCGACGCCGCCGCTGAGGCTGCGGCCGAGACAGGCCCCTTCGAGGTCGCCCTCACCGGCGCGCTCGGCACCTTCGGGCAGCGCGTGCTCTGGGCGGGGGTCGCCGCCCCCGAGGGGCTCACGACGCTGGCCGGGCGCACCCGCGCGTCGCTGGCGACGCGCGGCGTCGACGTCGACGATCGCCCGTTCTCCGCGCACCTCACGCTCGCCCGCGCGCCCGGTCGCGGGCGACTGCCGCGCTCCAGCTCCGACTGGCAGGGCCCGACGTCGCGCTGGTGGGTCACCGAGGTGCGGGTCATGCGCTCGGTCCCGGCCGCTGGCGGTCCCCGCTACGAGGCCCGCAGTGTCCACCCGCTCACCGTCGATGCCTGAGCCCGTCTCGCGGTCGGCCGGAGCCCCGCGGTCGGCCGGAGCCCCGCGGTCGGCCGGGGCCCCGCGGTCGGCCGGGGCCCCGCGGTCGGCCGGGGCCCCGCGGTCGGCCGGGGCCCCGCGGTCGGTTGGAGCGCCGCCGTCGCGCCAGCGAGCGATCCGAACGCCTGTTCGCTACACTGCTCATCAACAGGCTCCGGGGTGAGGTCCCCCACGTGTCGCACCCCGCGGCTACCGTGAGGACCCGACGCCCCGCCCGCCCCGACTGCCAGAGGAGCACCGATGGAGCGTGAGAAGGCCCTCGACATGGCCATCGGCCAGATCGAGAAGCAGTACGGCAAGGGCTCGATCATGCGGATGGGGGAGGAGGCGAAGGTCAACGTCGCCGCGATCCCCACCGGCGCGATCAGCCTCGACCTCGCGCTCGGCATCGGCGGCATCCCCCGCGGTCGGGTCACCGAGATCTACGGTCCCGAGAGCTCGGGCAAGACGACCGTGGCGCTGCACGTCGTCGCCGAGGCCCAGCACGCCGGCGGCATCGCCGCGTTCATCGACGCCGAGCACGCCCTCGACCCGCAGTACGCCAAGGCGCTCGGCGTCGACGTCGACGCCCTGCTCGTGAGCCAGCCCGACACCGGGGAGCAGGCCCTCGAGATCGCCGACATGCTCGTGCGCTCCGGCGCCGTCGACGTCATCGTCGTCGACTCCGTCGCCGCCCTCACGCCCCGCGCGGAGATCGAGGGCGAGATGGGTGACAGCCACGTCGGCCTGCAGGCGCGGCTCATGAGCCAGGCGCTGCGCAAGCTCGCAGGGACCTTGCACAAGTCGAAGACCTCGGCGGTCTTCATCAACCAGATCCGCGAGAAGGTCGGGGTGATGTTCGGCTCGCCGGAGACGACCTCGGGCGGACGGGCGCTGAAGTTCTACTCCTCGGTCCGCCTCGACGTCCGGCGCATCGAGTCGCTGAAGGACGGCAACGAGTTCGTCGGCAACCGTGTGCGCGTGAAGGTCGTGAAGAACAAGGTCGCCGCGCCCTTCCGCCAGGCCGAGTTCGACATCCTCTTCGGTGAGGGGATCTCCAAGGAGGGCTCGCTCATCGACGTCGGCGTCGACCAGGGCATCATCAAGAAGGCTGGGGCCTGGTACACCTACGAGGGCGAGCAGCTCGGGCAGGGTCGGGAGAACGCGCGGAAGTTCCTGCGCGAGCACACCGACGTCGCCGACGCGATCGGCAAGAGGATCGCCGAGCAGCTCGGCCTCGTCCCCACCGACGTCAGCGGCGAGGACACCTCCCTGCACGACGCGCTTGGCACCGCCGACGCCGAGTCGGCCAAGGGCGACGGCGCCAAGGCCGCTGCTGGCAAGGACGCCGCGCCCAAGAGCGGCGGGTCCAAGAAGGCGTGAGCGCGGAGGACGTGGCCGCCGACCGCGACGTCGAGGCGGCCGTGGCCTTCCTCCTGCGCTCGACGCGGGCGCGGCCACAGACCGAGGCGGAGCTCCGCGCGAAGCTGCTCGAGCGGGGCTGGGACCCCGAGGCCGCCGCCGCAGCGCTCGCGCGCGGTCGGGAGCTCGGCGCGCTCGACGACGGCGCCTTCGCCCGGGCGTGGGTGGAGGACCGTGGCCTCGGCCGCGGCTACGGGGCCAGCCGGCTGCGCCGCGAGCTCGCGCGGCGGCAGGTCCCCGACGGCCTCATCGACGCGGCGATGGTCGCCGTCGAGGAGCGCGACGAGGAGGCGGTCGCGCTCGAGCTCGCGACGGAGCGCGCCGCCCGTCTGCCCGCTGACCTCGACCCCGAGCGGGTCGCCGCCCGGCTCGTCGGCTTCCTCGCCCGCCGCGGCTACCCCGAGGGCCTCGCTCGACGCGTAGCGCTGCGGGCCTCCGGCCTCGACCGCCGCTGGGACTGACGGGCGGCGACGGCGGGCCGGTCGCCAGCGCCGACGCCGCCGCACCTCGTCTACGCTGCCGAGCGACGCCCCGGGCGGCGACCGAGTCTCGCTCGCGACCTCGGCACCGGCGCCCACGGCGCGCCGAGGGAAGGAGGCTGGCGCGGTGACCGTCGCTCAAGGATGGATCCTCGCGGCCATCCCCGCGCTCGCGATCGCGGTGATCGCGCTCATCGGCCGAGGGTGGTGGCGCGCCCTCATCGGCTACGGCGCCCTGCTCGCCGCCTTCGGTGTGCTCGTCACCGTCGACCGCGCCTCCGCCGCGCTCTTCGCGGTCCTCATCGCCCTCGTCTACGCCAGCGGCCGTGGCGGCCGCCAGGAGAGCGAGCCCTTCGACGGCACCGCGGGCAGCCGCGCGCTGCAGCGCGCGGGCGATCCCGGCCTCCTATCGCGACAGTAGGTCACCAAACGTTGACGGTCGGCCCAAGTCCGACCTATGCTCCGCTGACCAGCGCGTTTGCCGGGAGTGTGGCTCGCCGCCGACTCGGGTGGCAGCGCTGGTGGGACCGCCGGGAGGCGGTCGGGCGCGGCGGCCTCGAGCCGCCGCGAGGCCTGCCTGAGGGAACGGAGCGCGCATGGGGGCGACGGCGATCGCGATCGGGGTCGCGCTCGTCGGCCTGGCTGCGCTCGCCCTGTTCGGAGCCCTCGCCCAGCGCCGACTGCGCGTCCGCGGACGCGACCAGGCCCACCGTCGCCGAGAGCTCGACGCGCGTGAGGAGCGCCTCGAGATCCGCGAGTCGACGCTCGAGACGAAGGCGCACACCCTCGAGTTGCGCGAGGGCCACCTCATCGACCGCGAGCGCCGCCTCGACGCGCAGCAGGCCGACCTCGACGACGCGCGCATCGTCGTGCGCAAGCGCCTCGAGGAGATCGCCGACTACACCGTCGACGAGGCCCGGCGCACGCTCATGCGGGAGGTCGAGGCCGACGCGCGCGCCGACGCCCGTGACCTCGTCCGCGAGGTCGAGGAGCGCGCGCGGGCCGAGTCGACGCGCCGCTCGCACGACATCGTCGCCACGGCCATCCAGCGTGTGGCGGCCTCGGCGACCCACGCGACGGTGACCTCGACGATCGAGCTCCCCGACGCCGAGCTCAAGGGCCGGATCATCGGTCGGGAGGGTCGCAACATCCGCGCGTTCGAGCACCTCACCGGCGTGGACCTGCTCGTCGACGAGAGTCCCGGCGTCGTCGTGCTCTCGAGCTTCGATCCGGTGCGGCGCGAGACGGCACGCCGGGCGCTCGTCGCGTTGCTCGAGGACGGGCGGATCCACCCCTCGAGCATCGAGGCAGCCCACCAGCGCGCCAGGGCCGAGGTCGACGAGGCGATCGTCGAGGCCGGTGACGAGGCGGCGGTCGAGGCTGGGGTCGACGACCTCGCGCCGGAGCTGCGCCGCCTGCTCGGCCAGCTCGAGTTCCGCACGTCCTATGGACAGAACGTCCGCGCGCACGCGGTCGAGACCGCGCTGCTCGCCGGGGCGATGGCCGAGGAGCTCGGCGTCGACGCCGCCCTCGCACGTCGCTGCGGGCTGCTGCACGACATCGGCAAGGCCCTCACCCACCGCGTCGCGGGCAGCCACGCGGCGATCGGCGCGGAGGTCGCGCGCCGGCTCGGCGAGTCCGAGCCGGTGGTGCACGCCATCGCCGCGCACCACGACGAGGTCCCGCCGGAGACCGTCGAGGCCGTGCTCACGCAGGCCGCCGACGCGGTCTCGGCGAGCCGTCCCGGTGCCCGGCGCAACAACGTCGAGGCGCACTGCCAGCGGCTGCAGCGCATCGAGGAGCTCGTCGGCGCCTTCGACGGCGTCAGCCAGGTGCATGCGATGCAGGCGGGTCGCGAGGTGCGCGTCATGGTCAGCCCCGAGGCCGTCGACGACGTCGAGGCGCGCCGTCTCGCCCGCGAGATCGCCCGACGCCTCGAATCCGAGCTCGCCTACCCCGGGCAGATCGCCGTGACGGTGATCCGTGAGGTCCGCGCCCGGGGGCTCGCCTCCTGACGGACGCGTGGGCCGCCGCGAGGGTGTGGGCGCTCAGCCTCTGCCACCGGTGAAGGCGTCGACGCCGGCCACGCTCAGCCCGACGATCGCCACGGTCCACGCCGCGAGGCTCGCGGAGGTCCACAGCAGCGCACGACGGGGGCTGCCACCCGAGGCGAGCATGATGACGACCGCGAGGTGCACCCCGGTCACGAGTGGTCCGAGCAGCGCCAGCCCCGGCACGCCGTAGCGCGCGAGCACGCGCTGGCCGCGCGAGCCCCGGCCCCCGGCCGCGCCGAGGGGGCGCCCCCGCCGGCTTCGCGACCACCGGTCGAGGCGCTCGTAGCCCGCGACAATGGCCACGACCGGCAGCACGTTGCCGAGGAGGGCGACGACGCCGACGAGCGCAGGGTCGAGCCCCAGCGCGATCGCTGGGGGGATGACGAAGAGGATCTCGAGCCATGGGAGCGCCGCGCCGAGCGCGACGGCGAGGTAGCCCCATGCCCCGGCCTGCGCCCAGGAGGCGAGCACGTCGAGCATGCGCCGAGCCTAGCGACAGCCCCCTGGGCGGCGCCCCCGGCGGCGCGCCCGGCGATGGGTGACCGCTACCCTGTCGCGCATGGCTGCGACGTACTTCATCCGCACGTTCGGGTGCCAGATGAACGCCCACGACTCCGAGCGTGCCGCCGGCGTGCTCGAGACGATGGGCTACCGTCCGGCGGCCGACCTCGACAGCGCCGACCTCGTGCTCTTCAACACCTGCGCGATCCGCGAGAACGCCGACAACAAGCTCTACGGCCAGCTCAGCGCGCTCAAGCCCCTCAAGGTCGCTGACCCCGACAAGACCGTCGTCGTCGGCGGCTGTCTCGCGCAGAAGGACCAGCACGCCCTCGCCGCGGCCGCGCCCTGGGTCGACGTCGTCTACGGCACCCACAACATGGGACGCCTGCCCGAGCTGCTCGCCGAGGCCGACTCCGCGTCGCTGCCGGTCGTGGAGATCCTCGAGCACACCGAGATGTTCCCCTCGGCGCTGCCCGCGCGTCGCGACGTCGCCCACCATGCCTGGGTGTCGATCTCGATCGGCTGCGACAACAGCTGCACGTTCTGCATCGTGCCGGCCCTGCGCGGCCCCGAGAAGTCCCGCAAGCTCGGCGACATCCTCGCCGAGGTCCGCGCGCTCGTCGCCGACGGCGTGCGCGAGGTCAGCCTCCTCGGGCAGAACGTCAACTCCTACGGACGGGATCTGCTGCGCCACGGTCTCGCGCCGGCGGGCACGGCGCGAAACCGCACGATGTTCGCCGAGCTCCTCCACGCCCTCGGGGAAGTCGACGGCCTCGAGCGGATCCGCTTCACGAGCCCGCACCCCAAGGACATCACGAGCGACGTCTTCGCGGCGATGCGCGACGTCCCCGCGGTCTGCGAGCACCTGCACCTGCCGCTGCAGTCCGGCTCGGACCGGGTGCTGCAGGCGATGCGGCGCAGCTACCGCTCACGGCGCTTCCTCGACCTCGTCGCCGAGGCGCGTGAGACGGTCCCCGGCCTGGCGATCTCCACCGACCTCATCGTCGGCTTCCCCGGCGAGACCGAGGAGGACTTCGCCGACACCCTGCGCGTCGCCGAGGCCGCCGCCTTCGACGCCGCCTTCACCTTCGAGTACTCCCCGCGGCCGGGCACCCCCGCGGCGGCGATGGCCGACCAGCTGCCGGCGGAGGTCGTGAGCGAGCGCTACCAGCGGCTCGCGGCGCTCACGCGCGACCTCGCCTTCCGCGGCAACGCCCGACAGGTCGGCACCGTCGACGAGCTCCTCCTCGAGGGCCCGAGCAAGACCGACCCGGCGCGCCTGTCGGGGCGCACGCGGAGCAACCGCCTCGTCCACGTCCCCGCCGAGGAGGGCCTCGCCGCCGGCGACCTCGTCGCCGCCCGCCTCGAGGAGGCTGCGAGCCACTACCTCCTCGGCACCGTGACGGCCGCCCCGGCCTCGACCCCGGTCGGCGCGCCGGCGCCCTCGGAGGGCGCGTCATGCTGAGCGGCGTCGCGCTCGTGCCGGCGGCGCCGGTGCTGCTCGCCGACCTCGCGCCCTCGGTGCCCGAGGAGGTCGCGCAGCTGCGCCGCGCCGCCGAGGGGGCCGTCGCAGACCTGTCTGGGGCGCCGCTCGCGCTGCTGCTCGCCGCGGGGCAGCGCCCGGCGCTGTGGGGCGGGATCGACGCCGACCTCGCCGGACTCGGGCGACCCGACCTCGCCGTCGCGCGCCCTGCGGCCGACCAGGCGCCGGCGCTCGCCGCGGCCCTCGATCTGCCCGTCGTCGATGACCGCCTGCCCCTCGACCTCGCCCTGCTCGCGTGGCGCACCGCGCCCACGACGCCGGTCATCGGGGTGACCGTGCCGGCGGAGGCGCCGGGCACGTCGCTCGCCGACCTCGGCCGGCGCCTCGCCGGGGCGCTGGCCGGCGGCGACGCCGTCGTCCTCGCCGCCGCGGACGGCTCGGCGGGGCTGTCGACGAAGGCCCCGCGCCACCTCGTCGAGGGCGCCGGGGCCTGGCAGGGCGCCTACGTCGCCGCGCTGTCGGCGTCCGACACCGCCGGGCTCGCGGCCCTCGGCCCGGCCGAGGCCGCGCGCGTGGCGAGCCGCGGGTGGGCGAGCGCGCTCGCTGCGGTGGCGGCCGCGAGCGCTGCCGGGCTCGAGGTCGACGTCGCCGCCGACGGCGCGCCCCGCGGGGTCGGCTACGTCGTCGCCGCAGGCCGGCCCGCCTCCACCGGGGCGGGCGCGGCGCGTGGAGCACGGCCCGAGGGGGCATGACCGCGCGGGTGCTCGCCCTCGTCGGCCCGACCGCGGCCGGCAAGTCGACGATCGCCCTCGAGGCCGCTGAGCGGCTCGGCGCCGAGCTCGTCGCGGTCGACGCCTTCACCGTCTACCGGGGCATGGACGTCGGCACCGCCAAGCCCGACGCCGGTGCGCGCACCCGCGTGCCCCACCACGGCCTCGACCTCCTCGAGCCCGAGCAGGAGTGCTCGGTGGAGTGGTTCCAGCGTCGGGCGCGCGCGGCGATCGACGACGTCCTCGCCCGCGGGCGCCTGCCGCTGCTCGTCGGCGGCTCGGGCCTGTACTTCCGCGCCGTCGTCGACGACCTCGCCTTTCCGCCGACCGACGCCGCGGTGCGCGACCGGCTTCTCGAGACCCACCGCGGCGATCCGGGCGCCGCGCACGCTGAGCTCGCCCGCGTCGATGCCGCGGCGGCTGCGCGCATCGACCCGGAGAACCTCCGCCGGACGGTGCGCGCGCTCGAGGTGCTCGAGCTCACCGGTCAGCCGTTCTCGGCGTGGCGCACCGCGTGGGAGGCCCACGAGGCGGTCTACCCCGGCCTCGTCGTCGTCGGCGTCGAGCGTGACCGCCGCGACCTCGCGGGGCGCATCGCTACCCGGGTCGAGGCGATGCACGCCGACGGGCTGCTCGACGAGGCGCGCGCGCTCGCTGGGCGCGACCTCTCCCGCACCGCCCGGCAGGCGATCGGCTACGCCGAGGCCTTCGCCCACCTCGCGGGCGAGCTCACCCTCGAGGAGGCCCTCGACCGGATCGCCGCGCGCACCCGGCGCTTCGCCGCGCGCCAGCAGCGCTGGTTCGCCGCCGACCCCCGGGTAGCATGGCATGGTGCCCGCAGCGCCGCCGACGCGCTGCGCCGAGCCGGGCAGGAGGGACGACCCGCCTGATGGAGTTCACGAAGGTCCACGGCACCGGCAACGACTTCGTCCTGCTGCCCGACCCCGACGACGCCCTGACGCTGACGCCCGGCCTCGTGCGGGCGCTGTGTGACCGCCACCACGGCCTCGGCGCCGACGGGGTGATCCGTCTCGCCCCCGCGCGCGAGGGGGTGGCCGGCGACGTCTTCATGGACTACCGCAACGCCGACGGCTCGCTCGCCGAGATGTGCGGAAACGGGGTGCGCTGCGTCGCGAAGTACGTTGCCGACCGTGGCCACGTCAGCGAGCGGGTGCGCGTCGACACCCGAGCCGGCGTCAAGGAGGTCGAGGTCACCCTCTGGCACGAGGATGGCACCGCCGCGGAGCTGCGCGTCGACATGGGCGCGCCCGTCGGCATCGGCTCCGAGCGCATCGAGCTCAACGGGGCGGGCGACATCGAGCTCACGACGCTGTCGATGGGCAACCCCCACGCGGTCATCGTCATGGGCGACCCGACCGCGGCGCCGCTCGCGGCATGGGCGGAGGCGATCAACGCCGATCCGCGCTTCGCCGACGGGGTCAACGTCGAGGCCATCGGCGTGCCGCGGCTCGATCGCATCGAGGGCCGGATCCACGAGCGCGGCGTCGGGGAGACCCTCGCGTCGGGCAGCGGCGCCGCAGCGATGGCCGTCGCCGCCCACGTCCGGGGCCTGGCCACCCGCGAGGTCACCGTCGCCCTGCCGGGCGGCATGCTCGACATCGTCTGGGGGGACGCGGCGCTCACCGTGACCGGGCCCGCCGTCGAGGTCGCCCACGGCGTCCTCGACGCCGCCTGGCTGCAGGCCGTGGAGGCGCCTTCGTGACCGACGCGCGTGAGCAGGACGAGACCTCGCTCGAGCTCTCGCGCGCCGCACGGCGTCGCGCCGCGGCGCAGCGCATCCGCGACGACGCGCCGCAGGAGGGCGTGGCGATCTTCCGCCCGGTCGAGCAGGCCGTGCTCGTCGCGATCGCGCCGCCCGAGCGCACGCGCGCGCAGGTCGAGGCCGGCCTCGACGAGCTCGAGCTCCTCCTCGACACCGCAGGTGGCTCGACGGTCGGGCGCGTCGTCCAGCGTCGTCACCGCCCCGACGTCGCGACGTTCATCGGGCGCGGCAAGATCGACGAGCTCGCTGACCTCTGCGCCGAGCTCGGCGCCGACGCGGCGATCTTCGACGACGAGCTCACCCCCGCGCAGCAGCGCAACCTCGAGGAGCGCCTCGGGGTCAAGGTCCTCGACCGCACGATCGTCATCCTCGACATCTTCGCCCAGCACGCCTCCTCCCGGGAGGGCAAGGCCCAGGTCGAGCTCGCCCAGCTGTCCTACCTGCTGCCGCGGCTGCGCGGCTGGGGCGAGGCGCTGTCGCGGCTCGGCGGCGGCATCGGCACCCGCGGGCCGGGGGAGTCCCAGCTCGAGGTCGACCGGCGCAAGCTCAACCGCCGCATCGCAAAGCTGCGCCGTGACCTCGAGGAGTTCGCGCGGACCCGCCGCCGCAAGAGCGCCGCGCGCTTCCGCCGCGCGGTGCCCACCGTCGCGCTCGTCGGCTACACCAACGCCGGCAAGTCGACCCTGCTCAACGCCCTCGCCGACGCCGACCTCCACGTCGCCGACCAGCTCTTCGCCACGCTCGACACGACCGCGCGCAAGGTGCCCCTGCCCGATGCGCGCACGATCGTGGCGACCGACACCGTCGGCTTCGTGCAGAAGCTGCCCACCGACCTCGTCGAGGCCTTCAAGTCCACGCTCGAGGAGACCACCGAGGCCGACCTCCTCCTCCATGTCGTCGATGCCGCGCACGACGACGTCGACGCGCAGATCACCGCCGTCGAGGGTGTCCTCGCCGAGATCGGCGCCGACGCGGTGCCCTCGGTGCTCGTCCTCAACAAGGCCGACGTCGCCGACGACGAGGCGGTCGCGGCGCTGCGGCGCCGACACCCCGACGCCGTCGTCGTCTCGGCGCGCTCCGGCGAGGGCGTCGAGGCCTTACGGGCGAGGATCAGCAAGCGCGTTCCCGCAGCGCGTCGCCGGGTCGAGGTCGTCGTGCCGTATGAGCGTGGGGACCTCGTCGCCGCGGCGCACGACGACGGCGAGATCCACGTCGAGGAGCACCGTGCCGACGGCACGCGCCTCGTCGCCGACGTGGGCCTCGAGGCCGGTCGCGCCCTCGCCCCCTACGCCGTCGCCGGTGACCCGTGGGTCGACGGCGACGAGGCTGGGGCGCAGGAGCCCTAGAGGCTGCGCAGCACCGCGGTGACGCGGCCGAGGACCGCCGCCTCGCTCGCGGCGGGCACGGGGATCGGCTCGTAGGCCGGGTTCGCGGGGTCGAGGAAGACCTCGCCACCCGGCGTGCGGCGGAAGAACTTCACCGTCGCCTCACCATCGATGAGCGCCGCGCACATCTCGCCCTGCTCGACGTTGGCCTGCTGGCGGACGACGACGAGGTCGCCGTCGAAGACCCCGGCCTCGAGCATCGAGTCGCCGCGGACGGTGAGCATGAACAGCGAGCCCTCGCCGACGAGGTCCCGGGGCAGGGGATAGCGCGCGAGGGCCTGCTCGTCGGCGATGACCGGCGCGCCCGCAGCGATGTCACCGAGGAGGGGGACCTCCCGCAGGCCCGGTGGCAGCGTCGATGTCGGCCGCTCCTGGCCCTCGGGGACGATGACCTCGATCGCCCGCGGCAGGGTCGGATCGCGCCGCAGGTAGCCACGGTCCTGCAGCGTCGCGAGCTGGTAGTGCACGCTCGACGTCGACTTGAGGCCGACGGCGTCGCCGATCTCGCGCACGCTCGGCGGGAAGCCGCGCGCGCGCACCGCGTCGCGGATGAAGGTGAGGATCTGCAGCTGACGCTCGGTGAGCGGCTCTTCGGCGGCCATGAGGACTCCTCATCGACGGTGCTGTCGGCACCGTAGCCGATCGGGCACGATCTGACAAACATTTGTTCGACGAATCCGTTGACATCGAACAGCGGTTCGACCATCATGGGGACGAACAGCCGTTCGGGAGTGTAGCGGCCCCGGCGGCGCCACGTGGGTAGGCGGCGCGACGCCGAGGCCGCAGAGGGAGTGAGCGATGTCGGAGGCCACGCGCGACCGTGGGACCGCCCGGACACGACGGCGACGCGCCGCGGTGCTCGGCGTCGCACTCGGCGCCTTGGCGCTGACCGCAGGCCCGCTCGGCACGGCGTGGGGCGCCGACGGCGAGACGGTCGTGCCCGCGCAGGTCGGCACCGCTGAGCGCGTCGACCCCGAGGAGGTCCTCGTCGTGGTCGCGCCAGGGGAGACGATGTGGGAGCTGGTCCTGCCCCACGCCCCCGCGGGCGCCGATCCGCACGCGTTCGTCGCCGAGGTGGCCGCGCGCAACGGGGTCGATCCGGGCCGACTGGAGCCAGGGATGGCGTTGCGGGTGCCCCAGCGGTGAGGCCTACGCCTCGGCGGCTCCGCCCATGGACCCCTGGTCCCCGTCCGGATCGGCATCGTCGTGGCCAGCGCCCCCGGTGGCGGGCGCGTCAGCGGCGGGCTCCTGGGTGCCGAGCGTGGCGAGCTCCCGCTCGAAGTCCTCGGTCCTCGTGAAGCTCTTGTAGACGCTGGCGAAGCGCAGGTAGGCGACCTCGTGGAGCTCGCGCAGGGCGAGGAGCACCTCGAGTCCCACCTCCTCGCTGGGGACCTCGTGGCGGTGGCTGTCGCGGAGGTGGCCCTCGACCCGGGCGACCGCGCGGCGCACGGCGGAGGGCTCGATCTCGAGGTTCTTCGTTGCCCGCAGGATGCCGGTCGCGACCTTGTCGCGGTCGAAGAGCTCGAGGTCCCCGCTGCGCTTGCGCACCCGCAGCACGGGCTGCTCGACCCGCTCGTAGGTCGAGAAGCGCTGGCCGCAGGCGCGGCACGCCCGGCGCCGGCGGACCGCGCCGCCGTCCTCGGCGCTGCGCGAGTCGATGACGCGGTCCTCGTCGAGCCCACAGTACGGACAGCGCACGGTTCACGACCTCCTCTCGACGTGCGGGGCCTGTGGATCCCCGGGGACTCCTCCACGGCCCCGTCCACCGCATCGACGTCGTCGTCCACGATCCTCGGCGCCCGTCCACACCCCATCCACGGACTTCCGGCGAGCCGTCCAAGATGTCGTGGCAAGAGCGGGCTGCTCGTCCACAGGGTCACCTCGCGGGGGCGTCTCTGCCCACGTCATGGCGCTGCTACCGTCGCCGGCAAGAACACCATAGCCGATGGATCACACCACAACATCTTGGGTCGGGTGGGTTCGAGCGTCATGCATCTTGGGGAATTCTCCCTCACACCTGCTTGACGCCGCCCCCGGGACGAGGCAAGGTAGCGAGGCCGGCACGGCAAATCACAAGCTTGGAGTTCCACCAACGGGGGCTTCGCCCAGCGAGGAGTTCACATGGTCACCACACGTCAGGCCCTGCGCGCGGTCGAGTCCGACGGCCACACCGGCCTCAAGCTCGACCGGCACTTCACCACCGATGGTGCGCACCCCTACGACGAGGTGTCGTGGGAGCGGCGTGATGCGGTGATCACCGACTGGAAGACCGGCGAGGTCGCCTTCGAGCAGCGCGACGTCGAGTTCCCCACGAGCTGGTCGCTCAACGCCACGACGATCGTCGCGCAGAAGTACTTCCGCGGGACGCTGGGCACCCCCGAGCGCGAGTCGAGCGTGCGACACATGATCGACCGCGTCGCCGACACCATCACGCGCTGGGGTGTCGACGATGGCTACTTCGCCGACGAGGAGTCCGCGGAGGTCTTCAACCACGAGCTCAAGCACCTGCTCGTCAACCAGAAGATGGCCTTCAACAGCCCCGTCTGGTTCAACTGCGGTGTCGAGGACAAGCCGCAGTGCTCGGCCTGCTTCATCCTCTCGGTCGAGGACCAGATGAGCTCGATCCTCAACTGGTACGTCGAGGAGGGCACGATCTTCAAGGGCGGCTCGGGCTCGGGGGTCAACCTCTCCAACATCCGCTCGAGCCTCGAGCCGCTGCGTGGCGGCGGGCAGGCCTCCGGCCCGGTGAGCTTCATGCGCGGCGCCGACGCCTCGGCGGGCACGATCAAGTCCGGCGGCAAGACCCGTCGCGCCGCGAAGATGGTCATCCTCGACGTCGACCACCCCGACGTCGAGGAGTTCATCTGGTGCAAGCGCAACGAGGAGATGAAGTCCCGCGCGCTCGCCGGCGCCGGCTTCGACATGAGCTTCGACAGCGCTGACTCCGCGACGATCCAGTACCAGAACGCGAACAACTCCGTCCGCGTCGACGACGAGTTCATGCGGGCCGTCGAGCAGGGCCGTGACTACGACCTCAAGGCCGTCACGACCGGCGAGTCGCTCAAGACCGTCAACGCCCGCGACCTCATGGACCAGATCGCCCAGGCGGCCTGGGAGTGCGCCGACCCCGGGATGCAGTACGACACGACGATCAACGACTGGCACACCACGCCCAACGCCGGTCGCATCAACGGCTCGAACCCCTGCTCGGAGTACATGCACCTCGACAACTCCGCCTGCAACCTCGCGAGCCTCAACCTCCGCAAGTTCGAGAAGGGCGGGGTCTTCAACGTCGACGACTTCACCCGCGCGGTGGAGATCACCTTCACCGCCCAGGAGATCATCGTCGGCAACTCCAGCTACCCGACCGAGCGCATCGCCGAGAACGCCCGCGCCTACCGCCAGCTCGGGCTCGGCTACGCCAACCTCGGCGGCCTGCTCATGAGCCAGGGGCTGGCCTACGACTCCGACGAGGGCCGGGCCTGGGCCGGGGCGATCACCGCGCTCATGACCGGTCACGCCTACCGCACCTCGACCGAGCTCGCGCGGGTGCAGGGGCCGTTCGAGGGCTATGAGCGGGACCGCGACGGCATGCTCCGGGTGCTCGCCAAGCACCGCGACGCCGCGGAGGCCCTCGACGACGAGCGCGCGCCCGCGGGCGTCCTCGACGCCGCGCGCCATGCGTGGAACGAGGCCGTGGAGGCCGGCACCGAGCATGGCGTGCGCAACGCCCAGGCCTCGGTCCTCGCGCCGACCGGGACCATCGGGCTCATGATGGACTGCGACACCACCGGCATCGAGCCCGACCTCGGGCTGGTGAAGATGAAGAAGCTCTCCGGTGGCGGTTCGATGCGCATCGTCAACCACACGGTGCCCGCCGCGCTCGAGAAGCTCGGCTACCAGCCCGAGCAGGTCGAGGCGATCGTCGCCTACATCGACAAGCACTCGACGATCGAGGGCGCGCCGGCGCTCAGGGAGGAGCACCTCCCGGTCTTCGACTGCGCGATGGGCACCCGGTCGATCGCGCCCATGGGGCACGTGAAGATGATGGGTGCGGTGCAGCCGTTCATCTCCGGGGCGATCTCGAAGACGATCAACCTGCCGGAGTCGGCGACCGTCGAGGACGTCGCCGAGACCTACATGGAGGGATGGCGCCTCGGGCTCAAGGCCGTGGCGATCTACCGCGACAACTGCAAGGTCGCCCAGCCGCTCGCCATCGCCAAGGACGAGTCCAACGAGGCGAAGGCCCCGGCGACCAAGGAGGAGGCCGCCGAGCGCGGTGTCACCCGTCGGCGCCTGCCCAAGCAGCGCCCGAGCCAGACGATCTCCTTCACCGTCGGCGACGCCGAGGGCTACCTCACCGCCGGTGAGTACCCCGGCGACGGCATCGGGGAGATGTTCGTCAAGCTCGGCAAGCAGGGCTCGACGCTGTCGGGGGTCATGGACGCGTTCGCCATCGCGGTGTCGATCGGGCTGCAGTACGGCGTGCCGCTCGAGGAGTTCGTGAAGAAGTTCACGAACATGCGCTTCGAGCCGGCCGGCATGACCGACGACCCCGAGGTGAAGTTCGCCTCGAGCGTCCTCGACTACATGTTCCGACGGCTCGCGATCGAGTACCTGCCCGCCGAGACCCGCCAGGAGCTCGGGATCTACTCTCTCGAGGAGCGCAACGCCCAACTCGACGCGCAGTACGGGCCGGCGCCAGAGAAGGCGCAGGAGCCGACCGTCGACGTCGAGGGCCAGACGGTGCTGCCGGTCGCCGAGGGACGCTCGGAGATCGACGACATCTACGGCGACGCGCCGATGTGCTTCTCCTGCGGCGTGAAGATGCAGCGCTCCGGGGCGTGCCACGTCTGCGCCCAGTGCGGCACGACGACCGGCTGCTCGTAGTGTGAACCGCCACCCGGATGGCATGGGGATCCGCCAGCTCGTGTCAGTGGATCCGCCATCCGGTGTCAGTGGTTGCGCCAGGACTGACACGCCATGAGTGAGGCCAGGCTGGCCGGTGAGGTGTCGCCGGTCGGCCTGGCCTCCGGCGTCGCGCGTGCGGAGCAGACACGCGAATCCCTGCCCGCGGCGTCCGGCTCGTTCCGCGGTCCGATCCCTGCAGGTGGTGAGCGGCCTTGAGCGTGACCGATGCGTTGTCCTGGGCGACAGCGGAACAGGAAGGGGTGGTCGGCTCCCGCCCCGGCGTCAACATGTCGTGGTGTTCGCGCCGGGGAGTAAGGACAGCACACCGGCAACGCGGTGGCGGGGCCGCGGCGCTCCGGTCGCGGTGCCACCGCAGGGCCGCGGCGAGCGCAGCAACCGCCCGCGAGAGGGTCTGTCGCACGCACTCTCGGCGCAATTGGCGTGGTGTGGCGGCCAAGCCGGTCGCCGAGGGCACCGACATGCTGCCAGCAACCGCCGAGTTGGTCTTCTGAACGGTGTTGGGCCTCATCGCCCTCGTTGGGCTCATCGCCGCCGGGCTCTGGGCCGCGAAGCATCGGTACTTCGGCTATCGGCGCGTGCGAGCACAGGCGGACCAGGCCTCTGCCCCCGACCCGCCGCACGAGCGCAGTCTGAAGCGTTCGGACGGCGCCGGGCCGCGGGTGCCCCCTGACCAGCGATGATGGAGGTCCCCACACCGCAGCTCCGTCGGCGCCGCCATGCGCGCACCCGCCGTCCCTTGACGTCGGTCAGGCGCACCTCAGCCGCAGGGGCGGGGTCGGACCCTTCGCGCACCGCCGCCCAGAGACCGTGCTCCGCCGCAGGGGTGTGAGTCTCGCCATTCTGGCGAGACTCGCAGAACGATCCCAAGAGGAGAGGCGGGACAGCGTCAATGCGCCACCCCCCCTGAGGGGGGCGAGCGTCGCCGGGGGACCACGCACCCGGCTGGCGGCCCCCGCAGGGAGGGCCCACGGCATCCCGGCGAGGGGGCCGTGGCCCGCACCGGTCCGTCACGCGGCTTGGCGCCGGCCCGGAGGGCGCAGAGTCCGTGATCGCCACGGTCACGGGTGCTGGTGGCCGAGCCGCCGGGGCGCTGACGGCCAGCGCCGCAACGGGAGGATTCACGATGACCGATGCCTTGCTCTTCCCCGGCATGACCGAGGGGGACATCACCGCGCGGCTGCGCCGGCTGCGGTGGCAGAACGCCGCGATGGGGGTGCTCCATCTCGGCCAGGCCGTCGCGGTGTGGGCGCTCAACGAGACGAAGTTCGCCCTGCCGGTGACGTCGACCTACCCCGCCGGTCCGCCTGGCACCCCGCCGGCGCTGTGGGAGCCGCCGATCGGCTCGGTCGACATCGGCCTGTGGATCTTCGTGTTCCTCGCGCTCAGCGCGTTCTTCCACTTCCTCATCGCGTCGCCGTGGTACTTCCCCCGCTACGCCGCCGACATCCGCCGCGGCAAGAACTCCGCGCGCTGGGTCGAGTACTCGCTGTCCTCCTCGGTGATGCTCATCGTCATCGCCGCGATCACCGGCATCGTCGACATCGCGGCGTTCATCGCGATCTTCGGCGCGAACGTGGCGATGATCGCCTTCGGGGAGATCCAGGAGCGCTACGAACGCCCCGGTGGCTCCCTGCTGCCCTTCTGGCTCGGGACCCTCGTCGGACTCGTTCCCTGGGTGGCGATCGGCTTCTACCTCTTCGGCGTCGGCGCGGAGGGCTACGACCTGGGGCAGGTCCCCGGTTTCGTGTGGGTGGTCTTCTTCGCGATCTTCGCCTTCTTCTTCTCCTTCGGGCTCAACCAGTGGCTGCAGTTCAAGCGCTTGGGCCCGTGGCGCAACTACGTCGTCGGTGAGACGACCTACGTCGTGCTGTCGCTGGTTGCGAAGTCGCTGCTGGCGTGGCTGCTGTTCGCCAACGTGCTCGCCGCCGCGGCCTTCGACTGACCCCTCGATGGCGCCGCTCGCCGGCGGCCGCGTGGAGTCGGGGCCGGCGGCGGGCCCCGCGAGGTCCCGGCCGCGGGCAGCTAGGGTCGCAGGTTCCCGGTTCCGATCTCCGCGGAGCCGCTGCCGAGAGGAGACCTTCACCATGCCCTCCGATGACGTGCCCTTCGACCTCTCAGGCCGTGTCTACGCGGTCACTGGCGTGAGCAGCGGGATCGGCGAGGCCGTCGCTCGCCGACTCGTGGGCGCCGGCGCCCGCGTAGCCGGCAGCGCCCGTCGCGCCGAGCGGCTCGAGGCCCTGGCTGGCGAGCTCGGAGGAGCCTTCGCGCCGGTGACCGGTGACCTGCGGGACCCCTCGACCGCCGAGGCGCTCGTGGCCACCGCCGAGGATCGCCTGGGAGGTCTGTCGGGAATCATCCCTAATGCTGGCATCGGCCGCTACGGCTCGATCATGGACTGGTCGGACGATGAGCTCGCGGAGATGGTCGACGTCAACGTGGGCGGCACGCTCTGGCCGATCCGCGCGGCGATCCCGCGGCTGCGCGCCCGTGGGGGCGGCGACATCGTCATCGTCGCGAGCGTCGCCGGTCTGCGCGGCGGCGACGACGAGGCGGTCTACGCCGCGACGAAGCACGCCCAGGTCGGCCTTGCCGGGGCCCTCGACCGGGAGCTGCATCCCGAGGGGATCCGTGTGACGGCGGTCTGCCCTGGCGGGGGGGCCACCGAGTTCGCGATGGGGGCCGGCCGCACCCCGGACATGCCCGGCCTCGCCGACATGCTCACCGCCGACGACGTCGCCCACGCGGTGCTGACGTGCCTCTCCCAACCTCGGCACGTGCGCACCTTGCAGTGGGTCCTGCGCGCGCAGCCCGAGGAGAGCTGGGCGACCTGAGAGGGGTGCGGGCGCCCGCTCAGGATCCGGGGGCTCCGACCGGCAGGAGGTAGAGCGGGGTGTGGCGCTCGTCGAGGCCGAGCACGGCGCGCACCTCGTCGTCGTCGAAGGCGCCGATCGGTACGCTCGCGAGGTCGAGCGCGACGGCCTGCAGCAGGACGTTCTGCGCGGCGTGCCCTGCCTCGAGGGCGACGTAGCGCTCCGCGCGCGCGCCGTAGCGGCCCTCGGTGCGCTCGACGACGCCGCTGAGCACGAGCACCGCCGGGGCCTCGGCGACCTCCTCCTGGCCGAGGGCCGCGTCTGCGAGGGCACCGCGGAGGTCCGCGCCCGAGACGGACTCGAGGGCGTGCTGCTCCGGGCGGTAGTGCGCGAGGCCGTCGGCGGTGGCGAGGAACACCTCGAGGGGGTAGGTCGCACCGGCCGAGGGCGCGGTCCGCTTGCCCGACGGGTCGCTGAGCCCCTGGGCGGCCCACAGCAGCTGGCCGGTCTCGGCCTTCGAGAGGTCGCGGTCGTCGTAGGCGCGCACCGAGCGCCGCTCGGCGAGGACCTCCTCGAGGCTCCGCGGTCCCGTCTCCTCAGGGGCCGGGAGCGCCTGCACGTCGCCGGCCTGCTCGTCGGTGGGCTCCATCGGCTCCTCCTCGGGTGCGCATGCGGCCGCGATGGCCACGACGACGCAGAGCACGAGGCTACGGGCGGATCGGACGCGCACGGTGCTCACCTCGCCGGTCGGTCGCCCTCCCATGCTCCTACACCCGCCCGCGCTCCGCAGGCCAGGCGTGCGCCGCACGGCCGGCTGGCACGGGGCGCTCGCGTGCCCAGCCGCGTGCGTGGCAATCCTCCTTGATCCAGGGCCGACGAGCGTGACGGGCGGAGGTGGAGCGCATGCGGGACAGGCTCGCGGACCGCGTCGAAGCCGCGACGTCGCCGCACCGCGACCGCTACGTCGACTTCCTGCGGGTCAGCGCCCTGGCGGCGGTCGTCGTGGGGCACTGGCTCATCCCGGTGTTCGAGCCCGTCGACGGTACCTACGCGGTGCGCTTCATCATGACCGAGGAGCCGTGGACGCAGTGGGCGACGTGGCTCTTCCAGGTCATGCCGGTGTTCTTCATCGTCGGCGGCTACGCCGGCGCGGTGGCCTGGATCCGCGCGCGCGAGCGCGGCGAGCGGCCCGAGGCGTGGGCCAGCGCTCGCGCCCGGCGCCTGCTGCGCCCCCTGCTGCCCCTCCTCGTGCTGTGGGTGGGTCTCGTCGTGCTCGGCGACGCGCTCGGCGTCGAGGGGCGCTACCTCACGCTGGCCTCCCAGAGCGCCCTCGTCGCGTCGTGGTTCATCGCCGTCTACGTCGTCGTGACCGTCGCGGTGCCGGTGACGCTGCGCCTCGACGCGCGGGTGGGGCTGTGGCTGCCGGTCGCGCTCGTCGCGCTCGTGGCCGTTGCCGATGCCCTCGCCGCGGCGGGCCTCGACGAGGCGCAGTGGACGAGCTTCCTCTGGGTGTGGTTCGCCGTGCACCAGCTTGGGATCGTCTGGCATCGCCGGGGGCTGCCCACGCCGGCGCAGGGCGCGCTGCTGCTCCTCGCGGGGCTCGCCGCCCTCGGGGCGCTCGTCGGGCTCGCGGGCTACCCCGTCGACATGGTCGCCGAGGTCGACGGCGCGACGAACGCCACCCCCCCGTCGCTGGCGATGCCCGCCCTGGCCACCGCCCAGCTCGGCCTCATCGCCCTGCTGCGCGCACCGCTCGAGCGGGCGCTGTCGCGACCGGGGATCTGGGCGCTCGTCGCGCTCGCGGGCTCGCGGATAATGACGGTGTTCCTGTGGCACATGACCGCGCTCGTGGCCGTCGCCGTCGGCCTCGACGCGGCGGGGGCGCTGCCGCTCGCCGCGGCGCTCGGGTGGGGCTGGTGGGTGAGCCGTCCGGTGTGGCTCGCGCTGTGCGCCGCGGCGCTCGCCGTGCTCGTCGTGGTGGCCGGTCGTGCCGAGCGCCCACCGCGCCTCACGCCGGCGAGGGTGCCGCGACCGGTCGCCGTGGCCGTCGGGGCGCTCGGCGTCGCGGTCGCGTTGGGCACCCTCGCGGCCGGGGGCGTCCACGACCCCGACGGTCCGCTGGGGCTCGCGGCCTGGCCGCTCGCCGGCCTCGTCGCAGCCCTCGCGCTGCTGGGGGTGCTCAGCCCGGCCCGCCGTGGCGAGGGCGGCGTCGGCGCCCGCTGAGGCCCCCGTCGCGGGCATCTCGGCAACGCCGGTGACGCTCGGCACGCACACGGGCGAGGGAGCGGGCACGCTCCGGACGGTAGCGCGCAGTCCTGAGCCCTCGGAGGTCCCCCATGGCCGATACCGCTCGACGCCTCCGGCCCACGGCCCTCCTCGTCGTCGCGGTCGTGGCCGTCGCCGTCGTCGCCTGGGCCGCGTCGGACTCGGTGACCGCCGAGCGCGAGGCCGCCACGCTGCCCGACGTCGCGCTCGTCGACCTCACCGACGACACCCGGGAGGTCACCCTCGCCGAGCTCACCGGGCAGCCGCTCGTGGTGAACTTCTACGCCTCGTGGTGCCCTCCCTGCGTCGGTGAGATGCGTGAGGCCTTCGGTCCGGTCGACCGGGAGCGCGAGGACGTCGTGTTCGTCGGCGTCGCGCTGCAGGATGACCCCGACGCCGCGCTCGACGTCGCCCGCCGCACCGACGTCGACTACGCCCTCGTCGCCGATGCTGACGGTGCCCTCTACCAGGCCTTCGGCCTCGCGTCGATGCCGGCGACGGTCTACCTCGGCCCCGACGGCGAGGAGCGTGGTCGCCACAACGGCGCGCTCACCCGCGCCCAGCTCGAGTCGCAGATCGCCGAGCACCTCGACCGGCCATGAGCGAGCTTCCGCTGCTGTTCGCCTTCACCGCGGGCCTGCTCGCCACGGTGAACCCGTGCGGCTTCGCGATGCTGCCCGCCTACCTCTCGTTCTTCCTCGGCCTCGACGCCGGCGACGCCGGCGACGGCGGGACGGCACCGCGGCGCTCCGCCGGCGCTGCGGCCGGCATCGCCCTCGGCGTCGGAGGGCTCACCGCCGCGGGCTTCGTCGTCGTCTTCGGCGGTGTCGGCCTGCTGCTCGCCCTCGGCATCGAGTGGATCGTCCCCGCGATGCCGTGGACCGCCATCGCCGTGGGCGTCGGCGTCGTCGGGCTCGGCGGCTGGCTGCTCGCCGGGCGCACCATGCCGGTCCCGGCGCTGCGCGCCGGTGGGGGCGCCGGTGCCCGGGGCGCCTTCGCCTTCGGGGTGAGCTACGCCCTCGCCTCGCTGTCCTGCACGCTGCCGGTGCTGCTCACCGTCATCGCCGCCGCCTTCGCCCAGCCCACCCTCGGCGCGCGCTTCGCCGTCGTCGGCGCCTACCTCGCCGGCATGACCGGCCTCCTGCTCGCGGTGACCGTCGCGCTCGGCGTCGGCAAGGCCTCGCTCGTGCGCCGCCTGCGTGCGCTCACCCCGATGCTCCAGCGCCTCGCCGGCGGCGTGCTCGTGCTCGCGGGGCTGTGGGTCATCGCCTACTGGGCGGTCATCCTCGCCACGGGCCTGCCCGCCGAGGAGGTCGCCCTCGTCGACCGCAGCGCCGCGGTCATCACCGACGCGCTCGCGCGGCGGCCGCTGACCGCCGGCGGCCTCGCGCTCGTCGTGGTCGCCGCCGGCGCGCTGCTCGCCTGGCGCGAGCGGTCAGCCGCCCGCGCCGTCCGCGACCGCGAGCGCTGCGAGGGCGTGTGCGCGCGGGCGCGGCGCACCGCCCGGGACGCCGCCGAGCGGGAGGATCAGCCCTCGCGCAGTGAGCGGTAGCGCCGGATGAGGGCGTTGGTCGAGCTGTCGTGGACGAGCTCGGGCTCGGCGGCGGACTGCAGCTCCGGGGAGATGCGCCCGGCGAGCACCTTGCCGAGCTCGACGCCCCACTGGTCGAAGGAGTTGATGTCCCAGAGCACGCCCTGGGTGAAGACCTTGTGCTCGTAGAGCGCGACGAGCTGGCCGAGCACCCGCGGGGTGAGCGACGGCGCGAGGATCGTGCTCGAGGGCCGGTTGCCCGGGAAGGTCCGGTGGGGGATGAGCTCGTCGGCGACCCCCTCGGCGGCCACCGCGGCGGCGGGCTTGCCGAACGCGAGCGCCTCGGACTGCGCGAGGAGGTTCGCCGCGAGGAGGTCGTGGTGCAGCTGATGGGGGTGGGTGGGCCGGGCGGTGCCGATGAAGTCGCACGGCACGAGCTCGGTGCCCTGGTGCAGCAGCTGGTAGAAGGCGTGCTGGCCGTTGGTGCCGGGCTTGCCCCAGACGACCGGGCCGGTGTGCCAGCCGACCTCCTCGCCCTCGAGGGTCACGCGCTTGCCGTTGCTCTCCATGTCGAGTTGCTGGAGGTAGGCGGGGAAGCGCGCGAGCTCCTCGCTGTAGGGCAGGACCGCGTGGCTGGCCGCCCCGAAGAAGTTCACGTACCACACGCCGAGGAGGCCGAGCAGCGCGGGCATGTTCGCCTCGAGGGGGGCGCTGCGGAAGTGCTCGTCCATCGTGTGGAAGCCCTCGAGCATCTGCGTGAAGCCCTCGGGCCCGAGGGCGACCATGAGGGAGAGCCCGATCGCCGAGGTCATCGAGTAGCGGCCGCCGACCCAGTCCCAGAACTCGAACATGTTCTCGCGGTCGATGCCGAAGGCCTCGACCTTCTCCGCGGCGGTCGACACCGCGGCGAAGTGCGAGGCGACGGCGTCGTCGCCGAGCGCGCCGGTGAGCCAGTCCCGTGCGGTCGTGGCGTTCGTGAGCGTCTCGAGGGTCGTGAAGGTCTTCGAGCAGACGATGAAGAGGGTCTCGGCGGGGTCGAGGTCGCGCAGCGACTCGGTGACGTCGGTGCCGTCGATGTTCGAGACGAAGCGGAAGGTCAGCGAGCGGTCGCTGTGCGCCTTGAGCGCCTCGTAGGCCATCGCCGGGCCGAGGTCGGAGCCGCCGATGCCGATGTTCACGACGTTGCGGATCGGCTTGCCGGTGTGGCCGGTCCACGCGCCGTCACGGACGCGGTCGGCGAAGTCGGCCATGCGGTCGAGCACGCGGTGCACGGCGGGGACGACGTTCTCGCCGTCGACGGTGATCTCGGCGTCGGCGGGCGCCCGCAGGGCGGTGTGCAGGACCGCGCGGTCCTCGGTGGTGTTGATGCGCTCCCCGGCGAACATCGCCTCGATGCGTCCCGGCAGGTCGGCGCGGCGGGCCAGCGAGACCAGCAGGGCGATCGTGTGGTCGGTGACGCGATGCTTGGCGTAGTCGAGGTAGAGGTCGCCGACCTCCAGGCTCATCCGCTCGCCGCGGTCGGGATCCTCATCGAAGAGGTCGCGGAGGTGGGTGTCGGCCATCGCGGCGTGGTGCCGCTCGAGGGCGGCCCACTCGTCGGTGTCGGTGAGGGGCGCTGCGTCCACGTCGACTCCTTCTCGGTTGGTGCCGTCGCCCCCGATCATCGCGCGCGGCTGCGGCCTACGCGACCCGCGCGCGGCCCGGCCGGGGTGGCCTACTCCCGGATCGACACGACCGTCGTGCCCTGCGGGATGCGGTCGTAGAGCTCGACGACGTCGGGGTTGGAGAGTCGGACGCAGCCGTTGGAGGACGCCCGGCCGATCGAGCCGACGTTGGAGGTGCCGTGGAAGCGGATGAGGGTGTCGCGGCCGCCGTCGTTCCAGTTGAGGGCGCGCACGCCGAGGGGGTTGGTGGGGCCGGGGCCGATGACGTCGGGCATGTCCGCCCCCCAGCGGTCCGGTGCGGGGTTGTGCCAGGTCGGCAGGTGGCGCTTCGCGCCGATGTGGAACGTCCCCACCGGCGTCGGCTGCTCGCCGGTGCCGACCGCGACCGGCCAGTCCGCGACGATCTCCCCGTCGCGGTAGTGGTAGAGGCGGCGCTCGTGCTGGCGCACGAGCAGGACGTCGCGCAGGTCCTCGCCGGTGCGCTCGGGCGCGAGCGTGGTCACGGGCAGGTCCACCGCGTCGCGACCCTCGTCGACGGCGTCGGCGACGGCGGAGGCGGCCGCCGCGCGATCGAGCCCGAGGCCCTCCGCGGCATCGGTGAAGGCGAGCCAGCCCCCCGAGGTGGTCACGCTCGCGTCGATGGGCGCGACGTCGACGTCTGCGGCGAGCTCGGCGAGGGTGGCCTCGACCGCCGCCGCGTCGAGGTCGACGGGGATGCGGGGCCGCTGGACGAGCGCACCGGCCGGGTCGTGGCCGGCGGCGGCGCGTGCGGCGGCGTGCTCGAGGAGGGCCGCGAGGCGCGGACGGGCCCCGAGGTCGGCCGCGGTCACCTCGTGGGCGACGTCGCCGGCGGTGAGCGTGACGGGCGCGTCGAGCCGCTCGCGCACCGCCGCGTCGACGTCGGCCCGCAAGCGGGTGGCGTCGGCGCGGTCGAGGGTCGCGGGCAGCTCCTCGACGCTGAGCTCGAGGGTCGCCGCGCCCTCGGCGATGGCCCTGCGCACCGCCGCCTCGCCGTCGGCCACGTCGAGCCGCTGCCCCGTCGCGTCGCCGACGACGACGGTGTCGTGCCCCGTCCAGACGAGGCTCGCCGGGGTCGGTTCGACGTCGACGGCCGCCGCGATGTCGGCAAGCCACGCGGCGACGGTGTCGTCGTCGAGGCCGAGATCGTCGGGCACCTTGGCCTCGGCCTCGGCCTCGGCACCGATCCAGCGCAGGGCGGCGAGCCGCCACCAGCCCGTCCGGCTCGCAGCCTCGGCGGCGGTCGCGACCGCCGCCTCGGCGTCGACGCTGCCGCCGAGGTGGCGCGCGGTCGTCGTCCATGCCTCGGTGCCGAGGCGGGCGGTGACCTCGGCGTCGAGGCGGTCCTCGACCGACGCGGCGACGAGCGACGTGGCCTCGACGACGGTGAGCCCGCCGACGTCGACGCCGGCGACGGTCGCGCCGGGCAGGAGCCGCTCGCCGGCACGGTGCTCCAGCACCCACACCGCCGTGGCGACCGAGAGCGTGGCCACGAGGGCGACGAGCACGGCGGCCGCCACGACCGGCCGGTGGGGGAGCGCGCGAAGGCGTCGCGCGAGGGGGCGGGCGCCCTCGATGCCGCTCACCTCCCACTCGTCCCCTCGTCAGCCCCGCCGTGTCAGGGCGCAGCCAGCGAAACGTAGCGTGAGGTAGACGCGCCGTCGAGCCATCTTGGGCCCTACTCGAACCCGGGCGCGCGTGTAGCGCGCGCCCGGGTTCCACAGCAGGAACTATTCGACGCCCGCCTCGGCGGCGCCCTCGATCTGGGCGCGCACCGCCTCGGCGCCGGGGTCGCCGATGCCGTGCTCACCCTCGCTCCAGGAGGAGGGGTAGACGATCGGCGCGAGGCAGTCGACGTGCTCGGTCATGGCCGGGACGTCCTGGCCGATCTCGGTCGGGCGGTCCGCCGCGACGCCGTAGACCGAGGCGCCGTGCCCGACACCGGTGGGTTCGAGCGCCGCGGCGGCCTCACCGAGGAAGCCTGCGATGGCCTCCTCCGGGGTGCCCTCGAGCCCCTCGAGGACGAGGTCGTCGAGGGGGGTGTCGCGCCGGTGGACCGCCCCCCAGAGGACGTCGTCGACGCCCGCCTCGGCGGCCTCGACGGCGAGTGCGAGGTTGTAGTCGCGGACCTCGGCGTCGACGAAGCTCGTGAAGCCGCCGAACCCGCTCGTCCGCGGTGCGCCCTCGGCGGACCCGACGACGGCGTGGCGGCGCTCGTGCTCCACAGCCAGTCGGCGAGGCGCGGATCGGCGAAGGCGACGATGCGGCCGATGACGCGCACGTCGTGCTCCTCGAGGGTCGCGACCGCCTCGTCGAGGTCGTCGAGGCCGAGGGCGGCACTGCTGCGCCGCGCGAGGTCGACGGCGGAGGCGTGGCCGACCGCGCCGCTCTCGTCCTCGATGTCGAGCGACACCGCGGCGATCGAGCCGACGACGAAGACCCCGATGAGCGAGAAGAGGCTCATCGGTCGCGCCATGGTCGCGCGCTGGCGGGCCCGTGCCGAGGCCTCCCCGCCGGCGTCGCCCTCGGCCTCCTCATCGGAGGGCGGGCCCGGGATCGCGGCAAGGGCGCCGTTGGCGAGCGCCTCTCGAGCTCGATCACGGACTCGGTGACGTCGGCGTCGGCCGCCTCCTGCTCGTCGGCCCTTCCCTCTTCGTCGGCCGGTTGCTCGTCGTCGGCCGTCGCCTCGGCGGCACGCTCCGCCTCGGCCCGTCGGTTGCCTGCGCGCCCGGACCGCCGAACTCGCGTCGGACCGACACGGAAGCCAGCGTCAGGCTCGCAGCGTCGGCCTCCCGCGGCGGTCGCGGCCCGGTCGCGGGGTCGGCCCGTCTGCGGTCGATGTCGGCGCGGCCCCCGGTGCGCGCCGCGGGGCAGCGGTCCCGGGCGGCATCGCTGGCCTCGGGCTGCGGGTCGCGGGCGGCGTCGAGGCGCGCGGTCTGCAGGCGCGCCTGCCGCTCGATCTCCCCGGCGGC
>PWFH01000090.1 GCA_003553795.1 Egibacter sp.
GCCGGAGCCGTGGGCTGCGCGGCGGTGGGCGCCGGAGCCGACGCCGCGGCGGGGGCGGCTTCGAGCCACGGCGCGGGGCGGATCGCAGGCTCCGAGCGCCAGGGCGCGGCGGCCTCGGCGCGGGCGCTGGCGGCCTCACGCTCGGCCGCGGAGAGGCGCTCCTCGACGCTGGCCACGCGCGGGCGGGGCGCCGGGCGGGAGTGGGCCGTGGCCGCCGGCGCGACGGGGTCGGGCGCGAGCGGCTGGGTCCCCACCGGCTCCTCGGCGGCGGCCTCGGCGGCCTCGGCGGCCTGACGCGGCGCGCTCGCGGCGGCCGACGACGCCTCCGCAGCAGGCGACGGCGACTCCGCAGCGGCCTGCGGCACGTCTGGGGCCTCGGCGGGGGCCGCCGCCGGGGCGCCAGCGGGATCGAGCCGCGGCGCGTCGGCGAGCTGGCGGCGCAGCGCGTCGGCGAAGCCGCGCTCCTGCTCGTCGACGCTGTCGGCGAGCGAGCTCAGCAGACGGTTGACCGCCGGGACCGCCCCCGAGCGCGCCGCGGGGGCCTGCTCCTGCCGCGCCTGAGCGGCGGCGGGCCGGCCCTCGGCCGGAGCGCCCGCGGCCGCGGCCGACGGGTCCGGCGCCGGCAGGTCCGCGGCGGGCGAGTCCGCGGCCGGCGAGTCCGGGGCCGACGGGGCGCCCTCGCCGGGCAGGCGGACGCGCACCTGGATGAGCTCCTTGGCGAAGAACCCGCCGATGCCGCCGCGCAGGACCTTGCTCGCGCCGACGATCTCCGCGCGCGAGCCGAAGCGCCGGCTGACCTCGGCGAGCGCGGACTCGGCGGTCGCGCCCTCGATGACAGCGATGTCGGGCTCGGGCGCGCGGCGCTCACGCTTCGACATGCGCATCTCCGATCACTCCGATCTGGTTGAGCTCGAGGTAGCCGGGAAGCTCGGGGTAGGCGAGGACGGCGAGGTCGACGCCGGCGCCCGACAGCAGCCGGTGCAGCGGCCGGCGCAGCATCTGGCTCACGACGAGCGCCGGCGGCAGGTCGTTGCGGGTGGCAACCGCGACCGCCGACTGGGCGCCGTCGACGATGGCCTGCTGGCGCTGGGGGTCGACGGCGAGGTGCAGGGTGCCGTCGACGTCGCGCAGCAGCTCGTGCAGCGCGCCCTCGAAGGCGGGGTCGAGGGTGGCCACGGCGAGCTTGCGCTCGGGGGCGACGCGGCCGACGATCGCCGGGCCGATCGCCACGCGCGCCGCGGACAGCAGCTGCTCGGGCTGGCGGGTCTCGCGGGCGCGGTTGGCGACGGCCTCGAGGATGCGCCCGACGTCGCGGATCGGCACGCGCTCCTCGAGCAGGCCGCGCAGGACCTCCTGGAGCTGGGCGTAGGACAGCTGCTCGCCGCCGGCCTCCCCGGCGAGCAGCGGCTCGTCGACGCGCAACGACTCGACGAGCATCTGGACCTGCTGGCGGGTGAGCAGCTCGGCGGCGTGGCTGCGGACGATCTCGGCGAGGTGGGTGACGAGCACCGCGGAGCGGTCGACGACCGTCGCGCCGGTGGCCGCCGCCGAGGAGCGCGCGCCCTCGGGGATCCAGAAGGCCTGGAGGCCGAACACCGGCTCGACGGTCTCCTCGCCGCGGATCTGCCGCAGCTCGCTGCCATCGCCGGCGGGCAGCGCGAGCGCGCGGTCGAGCGGCGCGGTGCCGCGGGCGACCTCGACGTTGTGCAGGAGGATCCGGTAGGTCGACGGCGGCAGGCTCACGTCGTCGCGGGTGCGCACGAACGGCATGACGACGCCGAGCTCCATGGCGATCTGCTGGCGCAGCGCCCGCACCCGCTCGAGGAGGTCACCGCCGCGCTGGGTGTCGATGAGGTCGAGGATGTCGTAGGAGAGGTGCAGCTCGAGCGGCTCGACGCGCATCTGGCCGATGAGCGCCTCGGGGTCCTCGGGGTTGGCGTTGACCTTCGGCGCGGCGTCGTCGGCCTCGTCGGGCGCGACCTCGCGGGCGTGGTCGGCCACGGCCTTGGCCGACAGGAGGTAGAGCACCGCGCCGATGCCGAAGAACACGATCGTCGGCAGCCCCGGCAACAGCCCGAGGCCGGCGACGACGAGGGCGGCCATGCGCAGCGGTCCGGGGTTGCCCAGCAGCTGGCGTCCGAGGGTGGGCCCGAGGTCGCGCTCGCTGCCGACACGGGTGACGAGCAGGCCCGCCGACAGCGAGATGAGCAGCGCCGGGATCTGGCTGACGAGCCCGTCGCCGATCGTCAGCAGCGAGTACGTCGCAACGGCCTCCTCGAAGGTCATGCCCATCTGGAGCATGCCGATGGCGAAGCCGCCGATGAGGTTGATGACGACGATGATGATCCCGGCGATCGCGTCGCCCTTGACGAACTTCGACGCGCCGTCCATCGCGCCGAAGAACTCCGACTCCTCGTTGATGCGCTTGCGGCGGTTCTTCGCCTCGCCCTCGTCGATGACGCCGGCGGAGAGGTCGGCGTCGATGGCCATCTGCTTGCCGGGCATCGCGTCGAGGGTGAAGCGCGCGGCGACCTCGGCCACGCGCCCCGCCCCGTTGGTGATGACGACGAACTGCACGATGATGAGGATGAGGAAGACGACGAGGCCGACGACGACCGAGCCGCCGACGACGAAGCCGCCGAAGGTCTCGATGACCCGCCCGGCGTAGCCGTCGAGGAGGATGAGCCGCGTCGTCGAGACGTTGAGGGCGAGCCGCAGAAGCGTCGTCATGAGCAGCAGCGACGGGAAGACCGACAGGTCGAGGGAGTCGCGCAGGCTGATGACCGCGAGGACGATGAGGATCGCCAGGGTGATGTTGCCGGCGAGCAGGAAGTCCATCGCCTGGGTCGGCATCGGCACGACCATCATCAGCACCGCGCCGATGACGAGCAGCGGGAAGCCCACCTGACTCAATCGGGCGGGGCCGGCGAGGGCGTTGGGGTCGCTCATGAGGCGCGCGCTCCGGCGGGGTGACGGCCCTGGCGGCGGTAGGCCATGGCGAGGACGACGGCGACGGCCTCGTACAGCGCCGCCGGGATGTAGGCGTCGAGCTTGCAGCGGCGGTACAGCGACCGCGCGAGCGCGCGGTCCTCGGTGACGGTGACCCCGTGGCGGTGGGCGATGTGGCGGATGCGCGCGGCGAGGTGGTCGGCGCCCTTGGCGACGACACGCGGGGCGGCGTCGCCCTCGCCGTAGCGCAGCGCCACCGCGAGGTGGGTCGGGTTGGTCACGACGACGTCGGCGTGGGCGACCTCGGTGAGCATGCGGTTGCGGCTGAGCTCGGCGGCCTTGCGCTTGCGCATCTGGCGGATCTGCGGGTCGCCCTCGGTGTCCTTGTGCTCGCGCTTGACCTCGTGCTTGGCCATCTTGAGCTTCTTCTCGTGGCTCCAGCGCTGCCACGCGAAGTCGGCGACGGCGACGGCCACGGCGAGCAGCATCGCGCGCAGCAGCAGCGCCCAGGCCTGGTCGAGGGCCTCGGCGACGCCGTGGCCGAGGCTGCGCCCCTGCATCTGATCGGCCCAGCCCAGCAGCGGCCCGGCGACGATGAGTCCGAGCAGCCCGAGCTTGGTGAGCGCGCGGACGAGCTCCCAGCTGGCCTTCGCGGGCTTGAGCTTCTCCATGCCCTGCTTGGGGTTGAGCCGCTTGAGCTTCGGCTTCGCGGCCTTCCAGGAGGGCTTGAAGCCGACCTGGCTGAAGCCCGAGAAGAGCGCGAAGGCGGTCGCGAGGCCCATCGCCGGCACGACGACGGCGACGACGAGGCGGCCGACGGCGCCGGAGACGCGCTCGGCCGGCAGGTACTCCCCCGTCGTCTGCCCGAGCAGCAGCGCGGTCTCCTCCTGGAAGGTCTCGGCGGCACCCGGGGCGAAGACCTGCATGAAGAACGCGGCCACGAGCAGGGAGCCGGCGACGCCGACCTCCTGGCTGCGGGCGACCTGGCCTTCCTCGCGCGCCTTCTTGCGGCGCTGCGGAGTGGCCTTCTCGGTCTTCTCGTCCTTCTTGCTCACAGGACCTCTCCGACGTCGCGGCGGCGGGCGCCGTCGCTCCCCGGGCCGGTCCGTGGCCGTGGTCGCGCGCACACCGCTCCGTCGGGTGCGCTGCTCCCCCCGTCGGCCGGCGACGACCGGGGCTTAACGCCGCCGGCGAGATCGTCGGCGCCGCGGCCGCCGGCCGGGCCGGACGGGCGCCCGCACGGGTCGTCGCCGACGGCTCACCCGGCGGGCAGCAGCGCCTCGAGGGTCTGGCCGATCGCCCGCTCGGAGATCGACAGGACGCCGCCCATCGCCTCGGGGAAGAGCATGATCGTCACCGAGACGAGCGAGAGGCTCACGAGGAGCTTGAGCGGCAGCCCGAGCATGAAGATGTTCGTCTGCGGGCTGAAGCGGCTGGCCATGCCGAGGGTGACCTCGACGAGGAAGAGCGCGGCGGCCACCGGCAGCGCGAGCTCCATGCCCGCGACCATGACCCGGCCGATGAGGTCGAGGGCGGTCTCGGCGAGCGCGCCCGGGTTGAAGCCGAGCCCGCCGTCGAGGGCGATGACGTCGAAGCTGAAGGCGAGCCCGCGCACGAGGAGGATCCAGCCGCCGAGCACGCTGAAGAGCGCGAAGCCGATCCAGTTGAAGAAGCGCGCGTAGACCCCGGCGCGGTCGCCCATCGTCGGGTCGATCATCACCGCGGCGAACAGCCCCGACTGGATGTCGAGCCAGGCACCCGCGACGAAGAAGCTCTGGAGCATCACCGTGGCCATCCACCCCAGCGCCGCGCCGACGATGGCGTTGACGAGCCCGGCGCCGAGCAGCGCGAGCGGGGCGAGCGAGCCGAGGAAGGGCTCGGTGAAGAACAGCCCGAGCCCGGCGCCGAGCATCATCCGCGCGGGGATCGGCATGAACGTGCCGAGGATCGTCGTGGCCAGCCCGAAGGCCGCCACCCGCGTCATCGCGAGGAAGAGCCCGGCGGTCCAGGCCGGGTCCAGCGAGACGGTCAGCGGCTCCACGGCCTCACACCATCGAGGGGATCTGGCTCCACAGCGCGGTGACCCAGTTGACGGTCTCGCGGATCATCCAGCTGCCGAGCAGCACGGCGATGAGCCCGACGCCGATGAGCTTGGGCACGAACGTCAGCGTCTGCTCCTGGATCTGGGTGACCGTCTGGATGAGCGAGATCGTCACGCCGAGACCGAGCGCGACGACGAGGACGGGCCCGGCGAGGATCATCGCGATCCGCAGCGCCCCGGTGATGATGTCGAGGACCTGGGCGTCGGTCATGGGCACACCACTCCCCTGGGCATCAGCCGATCCCGGACACGGAGCCGACGAGGGAGCCGACGACGAGCCCCCAGCCGTCGACGAGGACGAAGAGCAGGAGCTTGATCGGCAGGGAGATGAACACCGGCGGCAGCATGACCATCCCCAGCGACATGAGCACCGCGGCGACGACGAGGTCGATGACGAGGAACGGCACGAAGATCACGAAGCCGATGATGAACGCGGTGCGCAGCTCGGAGATCACGAACGCGGGGATGAGCGTCGTCGCCGAGACCTCCTCGAAGCTGTCGGGCCGCTCGCCGCCGGCGAGGTCGACGAAGAGCATGAGGTCGCCCTCGTCGGTCTGGCTGAGCATGAAGTCGCGCAGCGGGGCGAAGCCGGCCTCGAAGGCCTCCTCCTGGCTGACCTCGCCGGCGAGCAGCGGCTGCACCGCCTCCTCGTTGACCTCGGTGAGCACCGGGGCCATGACGAAGAGGCTCAAGAACAGCGCGAGGCCGGCGAGCACCTGCGCGGGCGGCACGGTCTGCACCGCGAGGGCCTGCTTGGTGAGCCCCAGGACGATGATGAACCGCGTGAACGTCGTCATGAGCAGCAGCAGCCCCGGCGCCACCGACCCGACGGTGAGCAGGAGGATGAGCACGACGGTGCGCGAGAGCGTCTCGTCCTCGCTGTCGACGCTGACGACGACGTCGGGCACCTCGGGCACGAGGCTGTCGTCGGAGCCCAGCGGCGGGGCCTCGCCCTGGGGGGGCAGCGGCCCCGGCACCGGCACGTCCGGCGGCAGCTGCGCCTGCGCGGGCGCGGCGGCGAGCAGGGTGAGCAGGAAGACGACGAGCAGCACCGCCGCGGCCAGCCCCCCGCGGCTCTGCGCGGTCGAGGGCTCGGCCGGCTCCTCGTCGAACCGCGCGGCGAGCTCGCGCCCGAGGAGGCGCTCATCGCGGGCGAGCGGCCGTGCGGGCCCGCCGGCGTCGTCGCGGGCGAGCGGCCGCACGGCGGACCGCGCGGCGTCGCGGTCAGGCGCGGGGCGCACGGATCGGCCTCTCGAGATGGGTTCTGACCGTCATGTGACGCAGACGGTCGATCGGACCCATCCGTGGCCGATCGCGCAGGGTGGTGGCCGACGGCGCATCCTTGGCCGTCGAGAAGAGCTGGTGGGCGTGGGCCAGGCCGCCGCCGGCGCGCGCCTTGCGCCCGGCGGTCGGTGCGGCCGCCCCCGTGGCGGCCTCGAGGTCGATCTCGGCGCCGTTGAGGCCCGCCGGGCTCGCGCCAGCGGCGTGCCCCTCCGAGGTCGTGGCCGTCGCGCCGAGCGCACCGATGAGGCTCTCGGCGGCCTCCTCGCCGTCGTCGAGCTCGGACAGCAGCGAGACGCCGTGCTCGCTCGCGCCGACGAGGTAGCGCCGGTCGTTGATCTCGACGACGGCGACCATCGCGCCCTTCGTGAGCCCGGCGCGGGCGAGCACGGTGATGCCCGCGCCGTTGCTGCGGGCGCTGCGCTGGGCCCAGCGCCGGACGAGCAGCAGCAGCCCGACGATGAGCGCGAGCGACGGCAGCAGCCGCGTCACGACGTCGATGCCGGTGGCGTCCATCAGGCTGAGCGCAGCAGCTCGGTGATCCGCACGCCGAGCTCGTCGTCGACGACGACGACGTCGCCGCGGGCGACGATGCTGCCGTTGACGAGGACGTCGACCGGCGCGCCGGCGGCGCGGTCGAGCTCGACGACGCTGCCGTCGGTGAGCTGGAGCAGGTCGCGGACCTTCATCCGCACCCGGCCGAGCTCGACGGTGACCTCGAGGTTGACGTCGGCGAGCAGCTGGGGGTCGGCGTGGCCGCCCTCGGCGGTGCCCGGCCCGAGGTCGGGGTAGTCGACCGGGGCGGCGTCGACGGTGGCGGTGGGGTCAGGAGGGCTCATGCGAGGCTCCTCTCACGGTCGCGGGCGCGGCTTTCGGAGGGGGCGGGCTCGGCCTGGGCGGGCAGGTCGCCGGAGGGCTCCTCGGCGGAGGCCTCGGGCTCGGGGTCGGCGAGGTCGAGCGGACGCCGCGGCATGACGAGGTCGGTGACCTGCAGGGCGAGGCGGCGCCCGCGGCGGCCGGGGTGGCCCTCGAGGACGACGGCGTCGCCGACCACGCCCTCGACGGTCTGCCCGACGCGGTGGTCGAGGCGCAGCACGTCGCCGACGGCGAGCGAGGTGAGGTCGGCGGCGGGCACGACCGAGTCGCGCAGCCGCACCCGCAGGTCGACGTCGGCGCGCTCGAGGCGGTCGAGCAGCACCTGCTGGTTCGCGGCGTTCGTGCCGTTGAGCCGCGCGCCGGCCACCGAGGTCGACAGCTGGTCGAGGATCGGCTTGAGGGTCACCGTCGGGTAGCAGATGCTCACGAGCCCCTCGGTCTCGAGGCCCTGGGTGAGCCCGAAGCGGTAGGTGAGGATGAGCACCATGTCCGAGGGCGCGGCGACCTGGACGTGGTGGGGGTTGTACTCGACGCCGAGGAGCTCGGCGCCGTCGCACAGCCCGGTCAGCGAGTCCGCCAGGGCGGCGACGGCGTGCTCGAGGAGGTCGGTGACGAGCACCGCCTCGAGCTCGGAGGGCCGGCGCTGGAGGTCCTCGGCGGAGGCGAAGCTGCCGCCGCCGCCGAGGAGCCGGTCGACGAGCAGGAGGACGAACTGCGGGTTCATCTCGATGAGCGCCGCGCCGGGCAGCGGCGGGATCGCCACCGTCCCGACGATGTTCGGCGTCGGCATCGAGCGGGTGTAGTCGTCGAAGGGCACCTGGTCGACCGCGAGCGGCTCGGCCTGCACGAGCGCGCGCACGAGCCCGCCCCAGCGGCTGGCGAGCCGCCGGGTGAAGACCTCGTGGGCGAGCTCGAGGCCGCGGACGTCCTCGCGGCCGAGCAGGCTCGGTCGGCGGAAGTCGAACCGCGCGACCTCGGCCTCGGCGGTGCTGCGAGCCTGGAGGGTGCTCACTGCGCTCCCTATGCCGTGCGTGCGGGTGGTCACCGATCACCGTCGGCACGACCGCGCGCCGCTGAAGCACGGCGTGTCACCCTCGTCGTCAGCCAGGCGCGCCCGGCTGGCGTCACCGCCGCCCGCGGGGGCCGCGATCCCCCGCCGCGCCGGGGATTCGCCGCCGGCGCGGGGCGCTACTGCACGAGGAGCTCGGTGATCGCCACCCGCAGCACCTCCCCGTCGGGGTAGATCTCGCGCGCCCGCTCGGTGAGCGCCTCACGCAGCCGGTCGATGCCCTCCTCGCCGTGGAGCTCCTCGGGCGTCATCGCGCCGATCTGGCTGATCGCGGCGTCCTGCAGCAGCGGGAAGCGCCGCTCGACCTCACTGGTCTCGACGTCAGCGGCGGCGACGACGGCGAAGCCGACGCGGGCGTAGCGCAGCTCCTCCCCGCCGAGGTTGGCGGTGAGCTGGGCGACCTCGAGGATCGCGCCCTCCTCGGGCTCGGCGTCGGCGTCCTCGCCGGGCAGCAGCACCGACGTGGCCACCGCGGCGATCGCCGCGAGCGCCACGGCGAGCAGGAGCAGCTTCTTCGGCCCGAGCTTGCGCTTGGCCGCGGCCTCACCCTCGGCGCCGGGCTCGCCCTCGGCCTTGCCCTTGCCCTTCTTGACCTTGAGCTTCTTGCCGCGCTTGGCCTTCGCGGCCTGGGCCTGGCCGGTCGCCTCGTCGGCGCCGGCCTGCTGGGCCCGGCGGGCCTCCTCCATCGTCTGGGCCATCTCAGCTCACCTCTCGGGCCACGACGAGGACGTCGACGCGGCGGTTCTTCGCTCGGTTCGCCTCGGAGTCGTTGGGCACCCGCGGACGCCACTCGCCGTAGCCCGCGGCGCCGAGGCGGTGCTCGGCGAAGTCGAAGTCCTCGTAGAGCATCGACAGGACGGCCACGGCGCGGTCGGTCGAGAGGTTCCAGTTCGTGTAGTCGGGTCGGCGGATCGGGTGGTCGTCGGTGTGGCCCTCGACGACCATGTCGTTGGGATAGCCCTCGAGGACCTCGGCGATCGCGGTGACGACCTCGACGCCCTCGTCGTTGATGACCGTCGAGCCGAGGTCGAAGAGCACGTCGTCGGCGGAGATCGACACGACGAGCCCGCGCTCGTCGATGCGGTAGTCGGCGGCCTGCTCGTGGCCGGCCTCGGTGAGCGAGACGTTGAGCGCCTCGCGGATCTCCCGCAGCTGGTCGAGGTCGCGGTCGGGCTCGTCGGCGAGGTCGAGGTCCTCCTCGCTCGGCTCCTCGGGCGGCTCGGGGACGTCCGGGCTGTCGGGCTCCTCCTCCTCGTCGTCGGCCTCCTCGGGGGTCTCGGGGTCCTTGCGCTCCTCGTCGTCGGTGGCCGGCTCGGGGATGCGCGGCAGCGCGTCGGTGAGACGGATCGCCTCAGGCTGGAGCTCGGGCGGCATCTGCATGTCGCCGACGATGCCGTCGGACTGCGGCATCGGCGGCTGCTCCATCGCGGGGTTGCCGAAGGGCACCTCGAGGCCGCGCACGAACATCTCGAACTTCTTGGCGTCGATCTCGCTCATCACGTAGAGCATCACGAAGAAGGCGAGCAGCAGCGTCATCGCGTCGCCGTAGGTCGTGAGCCAGCGCGCGTTGCCCGGCCCGCTGCCGCCGCGGCCCCGTCGGCTCCTTCGTCCGGCCATCAGGCGGCCTTCGCGCTCTGCGTGGCGGTCGGCTTCTGGGTGCGCTCGCGGTAGCCGATGCGCTCCTCCTTGGGCAGGAAGGTCTCGAGACGCTCGACGAGCATCCGCGGGCTCACGCCCGACTGGATCGCGAGCACCCCGTCGAGGGCGGCCTCCCGCACGGCGAGCTCGGCCTCCGAGAGCCGCTGCAGGCGGGTCCCGAGCGGCGTGAAGACGACGTTGGCGAGGATGACCCCGTAGAGCGTGGTGAGCAGCGCGAGCGCCATGCCGATGCCGAGCTGCTCGGGGCTCGTGAGGTTCTGCAGCATGTTGATGAGCCCGATGACCGTGCCGACCATGCCGAAGGTCGGCGCGTAGCCGCCGAGGCTCTGGAAGAAGTTGATGCCGAAGGCGTGCCGCTGCTCGACGGCCTCGAGGTCGATGTCGATGAGCTCCTTGACCTGCTCGGCGTCGAGCCCGTCGATGACGAGCTGCAGGGCGTGGCGGATCCCGTCGTCCTCGACCTCCTCGAGGCGGGACTCCAGCGAGAGCATCCCCTCACGGCGCGCGACGTCGGCGAGCTGGGCGAGGATCGTCACCGTCTCGTCGAGCTTCGCGGGCTCGTTGCGCAGCGCGACCTTCATGACCGGCAGCAGGCCCTTGAGCTCGCTGGGCCCGTAGGCCATGACCCCAGCGCCCATCGTCGCGCTGAAGACGAGGACGAACGACGAGGCCGACAGCAGCACGAGCAGCGCGTTGCCATCGATGAGCATCGCCAACCCGATGCCGGTGAAGATGGCGACGACGCCCGCGGCGAGCATGACCATGGGCTAGCCGTCCTGCGATTCGGGCTCACTCGGGATGACGGTGAGCGGCGCGCGGCTGGGCGCGCGGGCCTCGGGGCCCGCGTACTCGTCGGCAGCGCGCACGATCGCGGCCCTGAAGTCGATCACCCTCGCGGCGACCTCGGCGGGGGTCTCGGCAACGGCGACGCGGCGGCCGTCGACGAGCCGGAGCAACGTGTCCGGGGTCGTCTCGACCGTCTCGATGAGGTCCGCGTTCACCATGAAGGGCTCGCCCTTGAGCCGATGGACGAGAATCACGCGGCACCTCCCTGTGCAGCGGCGCTCCGGCCGGCCATGCGGTCGCATCCTGCGACCTGGCATCACCGTCCGTGTCGGCCGGTCCGCGCCGGGGTTAACCACCGACCCTCGCCTCGCAGGCCCGCCCCCGTCCGGCCGACGCCTCGTCGCGTCCGACGCCTCGGCCGGCCCGCCCCCGCCTGGCCGACCCCCGTCGAGTCCGACCCCTCAGCCAGCCCGCCCCGGGGGCCAGCCGGTCCTCGCACGGGGTGCGCGCACCTCTGGCGCCTGCCGCAGCCCCGGCCTACGCCGCCGGCAGCAGCCTCGGCCGCTGCAGCCGGTCGCACAGCGCATCGGTGGCGGCGTCCTCGGCAACCTGCGGATCCGGCCACCGCACGGTCATGCCGCGAGCCGACGCGCCCTGCCAGCCGATGTCGGCGATGGCGCCGGCACGACGGACCGCATCGACGACGCGGCCGCGCAGCGCCGCCCGCGTCGGCCGCTGTGGGGCGGCCACCGGGAGGCTGCTGCGGGTGAGCCGGCGGCCGTAGCCGCCGTCGACGGCGTCGTAGAGGATCGCCGCGGCCCGGCGCTTGGGATGGCCGAGGGTATCGGCGCTGCCATCGTCGGTGATACGGCACAGCAGCCGGTGCCGTGCCACCCAGTCGACGGTGTCGGCGACGCGGTCGTGGTCGCCGGCGAGCCCGTCGAGCAGGCGCTGCCAGCGCGCGCAGACGACCTCGACGTCGGCCGCGTTGCGCCCACTGCGCGGAGCCGCCTCGGCGACGTGCTCGCAGAGGATGCGCTGGACGTCGATGGCGCTGCGCAGCCGGCCGCCGAGGCGCCAGCGCTTCGCACACGACGGGTCGTCGGCGACGTCGCGGGCGATCGCCGCGGCCTGACCGCTGCCGAGCTCGAGGATCGACGCGAGCCGCCCGCGCACCTCGGACTGGTCCTCGCACACCCCGAGCAGCAGGTCGGTGACGGCGAAGCGCAGCCACAGGATCTCGGCGCTGGCGTTGCCGTCGGCGACGGTGACGTGCAGCCGGTGGCCGTGGCCCGCGAGCCGTTCGTCGCGCAGGTCGATGAGCGGCTTGCGGGCCGCCGAGCTCGTCGGCCCCGCGTCGTCGCCGACGGCGAGCCCGCGCGGGGAGACGACGTAGCGCCAGCGCCCCACGTGGTCGTGGGTCAGCCCTCCCGCGCCGGCCCACACGAGGCGGGTCGCGAGGTAGGCGGCGAGCACGCTGTCGCGGTTCCAGGCCTGCGGCGGCTGCGGGGTCTCGTAGTTCTCGTGGCTGCCCCAGACGTTGCCGCGGGCGTCGACGGGGCCCGACAGCAGCCGGATGCCGGCCACGCCGAGCCGGCGGGCGGCCGCGACCGCGGCGTTCTGCGCGACGTCGTCGCCCCGGCGGGCCGCAGCGACGACATCGGCGGCGTCGGTCTGCTCGCCGGTGGCGAGCTCCGGGTGGCTGCCGGCGTCGAGGTAGAGCCGCGAGCCGTCGGCGAGCCACCGGCTTGGCTGACGGCTCGGCTCGTGGTGGTGCGGATCGTGGCCCTCGGCGGCGACCACCGTCTGCGCCGCGGCGTCGGCCAGCGACGCCGCGCCGTCGACGGCGACGCCGTACTCGGTCTCCAGCCCCATCGCTCGTCGTCGCATGACCGCCATGGTGGCGCAGTCGACGGCTGCGGCAACGGGCTCGGACCAGGGCCGCCGGGGGCCGTCGCCGCCTCGGGCGCGGGGCAGCCGTCACCGCGGGTCCGCGCCCCGGGTGCGCCACCGCGCGCTTGTCCCGGCCAGGCCCTGCCATCGCGGGGGCCGTCGCCGTCCCGCCCGAGCCGACGTCCAGTGGGGAGCCAACGGCGCGCCGGGGCCCGCCGTTCTCTCACCACCGGCCAATGGCGCCGCCATGAAGCCCGAACTGGTGAGCAGACGGCGCGCTCCAGCGCGCCGTTCACCTACCACCGCACGGCGCCACGCGATCCCGACCGACTCGGTGTCCGATATGCCCGTTCGGGCGCGCTGAATCCTCACCACCGTCGCGCCGTCGCGACACCAGCCCCGCGCCGAACCCTCACCACCCGCCGCAGAAGGGGCTGGCCGACCAACTCGACCCGACCAGCGTCAGATCGAGCGGACACCCTCCGCTCTCACGGCCTTACCCGCGGCTCGCACCCAAAGCAGGAACGGCACGCACCATCGTGCCCATAATCCACTTGATTGCAAGAGGCTTGTGGGTACGCTTACCACCATGGCCTACACCGACGTCGCCCACGCGGCCGAGACGCTCGGCCTCCACCCCTCGCGGGTGCGGGAGCTCGCGGCGACTGGACGACTCCCGGCGGAGAAGCTCGGGGACCGTTGGTTGATCGACGAGGCTGCGCTCGAGCGGTGGCGCCGAACCTCGCCACCAAGCCGCGGCGGGCGGCCGTGGTCGCCGACGGTGGCATGGGCTGTGCTGCACCTCCTCAGCGGTGACCCTGCGCCGCTCGCCGCGCTCCCGCGCAAGACCCGCTACCGGATACGCCAGCGGCTCGCCGCGGCTGATGGCCTCGCCTCGCTTGCGGGACGGCTACGCAAGCGCGCGACCGTCGAACGCTTCTCGCTCCATCCGTCGTTGCGATCCGCCGTCCTCTCCTTCGGCGCCCCGACCGGCGCAAGCGCCGCGAACGCCCACGGCTCCGATCTCGTCGACGATGCCCACGCCGAGCTCTACGCGAGCAGCCAGGCGCGTGGGCAACTCATGCGCGCGTTGCCGCTGCGCCCATCGCGGGAAGGGCCCGTCGTCGTGCGATGGGTCGA
>PWFH01000218.1 GCA_003553795.1 Egibacter sp.
GACGTCGGCGAGGCGCACGAGGTAGATGAGCACGTCGGCGAGCTCGTCGACGACGTCACCGGCGCGCGGGCCGTCCATGACGCCGGCGGCCTCCTCGGGGGTGAGCCACTGGAAGACCTCGAGGAGCTCGCCGGTCTCGGCGGCGAGCGCCATCGCGAGGTTCTTCGGGCTGTGGAAGCGCTCCCAGTCGCGCTCGGCGGCGAAGCCGCGGAGCTCATGGGCGAGCGCGCGCAGCGGGTCCTCGCTCATCGCCGATCCTGTCCGTAGCGCGGGGCCTGCTCGGCGGCGAGCTCGCGCAGCGCGCGGTGGTCGATCCGGCTCTCGACGAAGTCGCGGGTGGCCTCGTCGGTGAAGGTGACGTAGCAGCCCTTGAGCCCGCGGGTCAGCAGCACCCGGTAGGTGTTCTTCACGAGCTCGGTGAAGCGCTCGTCGTCGACCCCGCGCTTGAGCCCGCCGTCGTGGGAGTGCTCCCGGCGGCCGACCCAGCCCTGCCGCGGCCGGTAGACGAGGTCGTCGCCGAAGATCACCCCGACGTAGTCGAACTCGAAGCCCTGCGCGGTGTAGATGCAGCCGACCTGCTCGAGCCCGCCCTCCTCGGAGGCCCAGAGGTGGGACTTGGGGATGCCCGGCGCGAGCCGGCCGGCGTTGGGCCGGGCGTTCCAGGGCCGCGCCCAGCCGTCGATCGCGACGTCGGCGACGAGCTGGCCGTCGGCGTCGGGGTCCGACCACGGCCAGCAGTAGCCGGCGACGAGCCGGGCGGACTCCCCCGCTTCGGCGTGGGCGCGGATGCTCGCCTCGAGCTCCTCGGGCGAGTCGACGATCTCGAAGGTGAAGCCCGGGTCGCCGGTCCACAGCGGGTTGGCGGTGCGGCGCAGGTCGAGGGTGCTCTCCACCCAGCGCACGAACCCCTCGGAGCCGCCGCAGCGGAACTGCAGCTCGAGGCGGTGCTCGACGACGTCGGCGCCCCGCTCGGCGGCGAGCTCCTCGATCCACGCGCTGTCGCCGATCTCGCCCGCGCGGACCGCCTGGAGGTCGTCGATGAAGAACACGACGACCCGCGCCACCGCGAGGAGCTCGTCGATCTGCGGCCGGTCGGGGTCCTCGGCGTTGCGCTTCGTCCAGCGGTTCCACGAGTGGCGGCGGATGCGGTGGGCCTCGTCGCAGACGAGGACGTCGAGCTCGTTCTCCTCGGCGTTGAGGTAGGTGTTGAAGTACGTGAACTGCTTGGCCGCCCGGCTGCCGACGACCTTGCGCACCGTCTGGGTGAACGCCGAGGAGCCGGTGGCGTGGTGGGTCGCGAACCCCGCCGCCGAGAGCTCGGCGACGAGGTTGAGCGCGAGGACGGACTTGCCGGTGCCCGGGCCGCCGCGGACGATGAAGACCGCCTCCTCGTCGAGCTCGGCGGCCTGGTGCGCGCGGGCGAGGATCGACTTGAAGACGACCTGCTGCTCGTCGAGCAGGACGTAGCTCGGCTCGGCGCGGATCATCGCCGCGGTGTGCTCGAGGAGCTTGCGGTGGGGGCGGTAGCGGCCCTCCCGCACGGTGCGCAGCACCCCCATGCCGCCGCCGCCGCCGAGGCGGTCGTCGAGGTAGGCGACGAGCTCGTCGACGCGGTCGCCGGCGAAGAGCGGGTAGACGCCGAGGAGGTTGGCGTGGCGGGGGTCGTAGAGCTCGGACTGCGCGTCGTAGGGCAGGTCGTGGAGGAACGCGCAGGCGCCGAGCGCGACCTCGGCGTCGTGGAACGCGGTGTGGGTGTCGACGAGGTACTCGCGGTACTGCCCCGCCTGCGCCGAGGGATGCAGCTGATCACGCACCGTGCCGCCGTAGGGCACGCCGACGCAGTCGGGCACCTCGGAGCGCTCGGCGTGGTCCCACTGCTTGAGCTCGACGAGCACCGCGCCGGGACGGCCCTCGTGGTCCTCGCCGGTGACGAGCGCGTCGATGCGCCGGGAGCTCAGCGGCAGCTGGAACTCGAGGAAGAGGCCGTGGTCGAGGAACCCGCCGGCGCGCACGGCGTTGGCGAGCGCGCGCAGCGAGTTGCGCCACGAGCGCAGCTCCGAGGGCGCGGGCTCGTGGCCGAGCTGGTCGAAGAACGCGCGCCGCAGCGTCTCGGCGATGCGGTTCTGCGTCGCCTGCGCGACGAAGTCGCTCGTCGTGCCCCAGTAGAGCTCCGCCACCGGTCCTCCTCCCCTGCCCTGCGCGCCCTCCACGCTCGCAGATCCGACGTCGCGGGCGCCAGCTCCGGCGCTCGCTCAGGCCCGGCCGCCGAGGCGGCCGGTGAGCCGGTCGGCGACGGCGCCGACGTCGGCGGCGAGCGCCCGCCACGGCGGCGCGGTCTCGGAGTCGCGCGCGAAGGTCACCGCCACCGACGCGGCGGGCCGGCCGGTGTGGTCGCGTGCCGCGGCGGCCACCGAGGCGTAGCCCTCGGTGATCTCGCCGTCCTCGGCCGACCAGCCGCGCTCGGCGTCGGCGCGCAGCCACGCGAGCAGCGCCTGACGGGAGTCGGGGCCACGGGCGGTGCGCCGCGGCAGCGGCCCGTCGGCGGGCAGCACCGCCTCGAGCTGGGCGGGTGGCAGCGCGGCGAGCAGGCAGCGTCCCGAGGCGGTGAGGTGGGCGGGCAGGCGCACCCCCACCTCGGTGACGAGCGGCGGCGGGCGCGGCGGGGCCTCCTTGAGCAGGTAGAGGACCTCGCGGACGTCGAGGACGCCGAGGTGGGCGGTCACCCCGCCGTCGACGGTGCCGGCGAGGCGGGCGAGGAGGTCGGCGAGCAGCGGGCGGGCGAGGCGCTCGAGCCCCTCGTGGCGCAGGTAGGAGGAGCCGACCTCGAAGGCGGCGACCCCGAGGCCGTAGCGGCGCTCCTCGGGGAGGTAGGCCACGAAGCCGTGGCGCTCGAGCGCGGCGAGGAGGTGGTAGGTCGTCGAGCGCGGCAGGTCGAGCTCACGGGCGATCGCCGCGGCGGGCACCGGCCGCGGCTGGGCGGCGAGCAGGCGCAGCACCGCGAGGGCGCGCTCGGCGGCGGGTACCTGCGCCCGCCTTGGACCGGCGGAGGTCGCCGGCTCGCGCGCCTCGTCGCCGGCCACCGCCGCCTCCC
>PWFH01000131.1 GCA_003553795.1 Egibacter sp.
GAGGCTGCCGATCCAGCGCTCGGCGAAGGCGTTGGCCACCGGGGCGCGCACGGGGGTGGGCAGGACCTTGATGCCCTCGGTGTGGAACACCGCGTCGAAGGAGGCGGTGAACTGGCTGCCCCGGTCACGCACGAGCGCCCCGGTGTTGGCGAGCTTGTCGCGGTGAGCGAGCAATAGGTTGCGTGCGGCCTGGACGGTCCAGGCGGCCGTGGGGTTGGCGGTGATGCCGCCGAGGATGACCTCGCGGGTGGTCGTGTCGATGAAGATGAGCACGTAGAGGCGGCGGAGCAGGCCGGTGTCGACGGTGGCGAAGTCGCAGGCCATGGCCGCCTGTGATCGCAGCAGTTGCGACCAGGTCGTCGAGGTGCGCGTCGGCGCGGGGTCGATACCGGCGTCCTTGAGGATCTGCCACACGGTCGATGCGCCGATGCGGTAGCCGAGCCCGATGAGCTCGCCCTGGATGCGCCGGTACCCCCAGGTCGGGTTCTCGCGTGCCATCCGCACCGCGAGAGCGCGGAGGCCGGCGGGGATCGCGGGGCGACCGGGCCTCCGACGGTGGTGGGTCCAGTGGCGGGCGATGCGTCGGCGGTGCCAGCGCAGCAGGGTGTCGGGGGTGACCAGCCAGCCCGCCCGGCGGGCACGGGGCAGGGCGGCGGCGATCGCGCCGATGAGGCTGCGGTCGGCCTCGGAGAGGTCGGGGCGGGCGATCTGGCGGCGCAGGACGGCCACCTGGTGCCGCAGGACGACGATCTCGAGATCCTTCGAGCGGCCGGAGCGGGCCAGGAGCGTGAGCAGCGCGACGAGGAGGCGGTAGACGATCCGGGGCATGGCGTTGCTCCTGGGTTGGTGCTCTTGGTCGACGACGGGCGGCGGCGGATGCGAGCCTGCATGTGCCCTATACCGCGCCAGCCTCGCAGCCCGCCCTGTTCTCGGGGTAGGTAGCACCTAGCAGCACCGGAGGGCCCGGCCGCAAGGCCGGGCCCTCCTTCTTGGTTCAGGGCGGCTCCGCGGCGCAGGGGGTCCCGAGGCGCAGAGCGAGCATTCGATGGGGACTCGCCGCCGGGCGCGGCGATGACGTCGACATCCTTGGCCCGCAAGGCTGCGGCCAGCCGCCCTGTCGCCCGCCACGGGCTTGCCTTGGACGACGGAGCGGGCGAGTGCCTGCAGCCGGCCAGGTGGGCGCGGCCACCCACGAGACCGTGCCCCGCCCGCTGCAGGGCATCGCACCAGCGATGTTGGGACGGATCCGCGTCACCTGGAATTCACCACCGGCGAGGAGCGGTGGAGCCCCAGTCGCGGCCTGGACCCACCAGGCGGACCGACGTTTGTTGATGTCCCCGATACCCGTCCGCGGGCCGACCGCCGGGGAGGTCAGGGCGTGGGCCCCGAGCGGCCAGGCATGCCGTCGCCGACCGCGGACGGCTGCCGGGTGAGCTGTGGCAGGCGTACCGCGAAGCGCATTGCTGCCGTGTCAGAGGTCGCGCCGCGATCAGGTCTGCCCGAGGCCATCGGGCCGCAGGATCCAGTCGGGGCAGCGGGCGTCGACCTTCTCAGGGTCGAGTTCGATTCCGGCTGCGTGGGCCTGGTGGGCCAGCCATGCGGCGTGCTCCAGCGGGGTGTCCGGCCCGGCGTAGGCCAGCACCGTGCCGTCGGGTGCGTCGCGGCAGCGATGCAGGGCGGTGACGATGCCGAGCAGGACCGTCCGGGCGACGTCAGGCAGGTCGAGGGCCGCGGCCCGCCAGAGGTCATGCTCGTAGGGGGCGAGGGCCTCGGCGACGATCTCGTTCGCGGCGTCGGTCTCGTGGACGTAGGAGCCGCGCTGTTTGCCCGCGCGGGCTGCGAGCTCGGTGAGCGGGAGGTGGACGAGCCGGTCGTGCAGGTGCTCAGCAAGCTCGTCGGCGTCGACGTCGCGGATCTGGGCCAAAGCCAACGCCTCGAGGGTCTCGGCGAGCTCCGGGTGTGCGGCCAGCAGCGCCGGCAACAGCCCGGACTGCTCCTCGGGCAGCAGCCGATCGAGGGCGGGTGTCGGGGTGGTCGCGCTGGCCATGCGTGTGCTCCCTGTCGGGGCCGGTCGACGTGAGGATCGCATCGCCCTGCGACATCCGGTTCGCCGCTACGCCCACGCCAACTGACCCGAAGGCCCTGCCAGTTGCGCGATCTCCCACCCACGGACCGACGCGACGCTCGACCCGTGCGCAGCGGTGTGGTGACCGCGCGGGTTGGTGACCACGCGTCTGCGGCGCCAGCCCAACGCGGATGGCTGTCGCCGGCCAGGCCTTGCCCTAGAAGACGAGCGGGCGGCCACAGGCGGTGAGGTCGCCGCGGCCACCTACCAGCCCATGCCCGGCCTGACGCTGGGCAACGCACCCGCGACGTGAGGGGCGATCCGCGTCACCGCGAACTCACCGCGGGCGAGTGCTCGACTGGCGACGCGTGAACGCGGGCGGGCCACGGCGCCGGTCCACGACACGGAGGTGGCGAGAACGGAGCAATCTCTCGTGGGGGAGCAGGATGGGGGAGTCGGGTCGCTCAACGCGATCACACGTAAACTGTGTATCAGTGTTACACTGCCGCCCTCAAGGATGCGTCGCAGCCAGGCAAGGGGACGCCCGTGGCCAACCTCACCTTGACGATCGACGACGAGGTGCTGAAGCGCGCGAGGATCCGCGCGATCGAGACCGACACGTCGGTCAACGCCGTCGTCCGCGACTTCCTCGAACGCTACGCCGGCGACGACCGCAGCGAGGCCGCGCTGCACCGTTTCGCCGACACCGCCGAGGCGGTCGCGGCGGGAAGCCAGCGCGAGGGTCGGAGCTGGACGCGCGAGGAGCTGCACGATCGTGCGCGTCTTCGTTGACACCAACGTCTTCGTCTACGCCCACGACCGCGGGGAGCCAGCGAAGCGCGACGTCGCGCTCGCGTTGCTGCGTGCGCCCGGCGCGGAGGTGGTCATCAGCGCCCAGGTCCTCGCCGAGTTCTTCGTCGCCGTGACCGCCAGGCTCGCCACGCCTCTGCCGGTCGACGTCGCGGCCGCGCAGGTGGAGGTCC
>PWFH01000020.1 GCA_003553795.1 Egibacter sp.
GGCGGCGAGCACCGTCCCTGGCTCGGCGGAGCCGTCCGTGACGGCCACCCCGAGGCTCACCGTCACCGCGAGACCGGGGTGCAGCGCCGGCCAGTCGTGGCCGCGCACCGCCGCGACGATCTCCTCGGCGATGGCGAGGCCGTCGGTCCGGCTGCAGCCAGGCAGGAGGACGACGAACTCCTCACCCCCGTAGCGCGCGACGGTGTCGCTCGCCCGGGTGTGCTCCCGCAGGAGGGTCGCCACGGCCCGCAGGACCGCGTCACCGACGGCGTGGGAGCAGTGGTCGTTGACCCACTTGAAGAAGTCGAGGTCGGCGATGGCCACCGCGAGGGACCGCCGGCGTTCGCGGGCGGCTGCGAGCTCCTCGCGCAAGCGGCGCTCGAGGGCCCGGCGGTTGGCCAGGCCCGTGAGCGGGTCGGTGTGGGAGTCGCGCACCGCGAGGTCGAGCTGGTGCTGGACCTGCAGCGCCCGCAGCCGCTCGTCGCTGGCCTCGTCGAAGAGTCGCCGCTCGACCTCGCGCAGCCGCCGGTGCCAGCCCAGCGCCGCGGCCGGGTCGCCGGCGGACTCGTGGGCGTCGGCCAGCGCCGCGCAGGCCTCGGCGAGCTCGGCGCGGGCGCCGATGCGCTCGGCCTCCGCCGCGGCGCGCTCGAGCAGCGCGACCCCCTCCTCGAGGCGTCCCTCGGCGACCCGCAGGCGCCCGAGCCGGCGCCGGGACTCGCTCGCGCCGTGGGGGTTGCCGCGGGCGTCCTTGAGCTCGAGGCTCGCGGCGTAGCAGGCCGCCGCGTCGGCGGGGTCCCCGCGCTGCTCGAGGAGGACCCCGGTGTTGTTGAGGGCCATCGCGAGGCCCCTCCAGTCGCCGGCCTCCTCCCAGCGGCGACACGCCTGCTCGAGGTGGGCCAGGGCGCCCTCGCCGTCGCCGAGGGCGGTGAGCGCCTTGCCGAGGTTGTTGTGCGTGCCGGCGGCGTCGGCCGGGGTGCCGACACGCTCGCGCAGCGCGAGGCTCGCGGTGAACGCCGTGCGGGCCTCCTCGTGGTCGCCGGTGTGCAGGAAGACCATGCCGATGCGGTTGAGCGCCTCGGCCTCCCCGGCCTCGTCGCCAAGGGTGCGCCAGTCGGCGAGCGCGGCGCGCAGCCACGCCAGGGCGCCGGCGTGGTCGGTGAGGTAGGCGCGCACGACGCCGAGCTCGGATTGCGCGGTGGCCCGCTCGGGCCCGACCGTCGCGACGCCGGGCTGCGCCCCGGGCGCGTCCGTCGCCCTGCCCGTCGCGGCGTCGAGTGCGGTGAGCGCGCCGTCGAGGCAGCCCGCGGCCCGCTCGTAGTCGCCCGCCGGCCAGGCCGCGCCGCCCTCGAGGATGAGCGCGCGCGCCACGCCGCGGAGATCGTCGCGCTCACGGGCCTTGCCGCGCAGCGCCTCGGCGAGCGCCTCGGCGCCGGACCGGTCCTGTCGAGCGGCGGCCAGCGCCTCGCGCCACGTCCCGTCGTCGCCGAGGAGGGCCTCGAGGTCGATGGTCACCGCGCAAGCGTACCGAGGCCTCCGCGGGTCGCGCCCGGCAGCGTCCTCGGCGATGCTGGGGCAGCCCGCGACGGTCCTCGCCGCTCGCGGCCCGGCGCGTCGAGGAGGTCGTGGTGGACGATCCGGCTGGTCTGCGCCTGCGGGCGCGGGGACTGCTCTTCGACCTCGACGGGGTGCTCGTCGACTCCACCGCCGCGGTCATCGAGGTGTGGACCCGCTACGCCGAGCGCCACTTCCTCGACCCCGAGGTCGTCCTGCCCCAGGTCCACGGCCGGCCCGCCGTCGAGACGATCGCCGCGCTGACCCCCCACGTCGACTTCGCCGAGGAGTCCCGCCTCCTCGAGGACGCCGAGGTCGCGCTCGCCGAGGCCGCCGTGGCCCTGCCCGGCGCCGCCCGGGTGCTCGCCGCGCTGCCGCCGGGCGCCTGGACGGTCGCGACCTCGGGCACCCGCCGGCTCGCGACGACCCGGCTGCGGGCGGCGGGCCTGCCGGTGCCCGACGGCCTCGTCGCCGCCGACGACGTCGCCCGCGGCAAGCCCGACCCCGAGCCCTACGCCCTCGCCGCCGAGCGGCTCGGCGTCGCGCCCGGCGAGGCCGTCGTCGTCGAGGACACCCCCGCCGGCATCACCGCGGGCCTCGCCGCCGGTGCGGCGGTCCTCGCCGTGGCGACGACGTTCCCGCCCGAGGCGCTCACCGCGGCGCGGGCGGTCCTCGACTCCCTCGCCGGCCTCGAGGCCGCCGTCGAGCCCGACGGCGCGGTCCTGCTGCGGGCCTGAGGCCGGGGCGGCCGCTCTCGCAGGCCGCGGGGCCCTCACCGAAGAGGGTGCGCGCGCACGCGCTCCTCGAGCGCGGGCCCAGGGCCGGGTCGTGGCGTGAGGGGCAGGGGGCAGGGGACGCGCCAGCGAAGGGAATGGGCCCGCCCGCTGGGGAGTTGCCGTGGCAGGGCCGGGTCGAGCCGACGACGAGCGGGGCCGTGGCCGGGTCGGAGGCCGATGACGAGGCCGGCACGTGCCGGCGGGGAGGGCCGCACGATGCGTTCGGAGCTCGGCAGGAGGCTGGTGACGGGAGCCGCGGCGGGTCTCGTCGGCACGGTGGCGATGGACCTCGTCTGGTACGGCCGCTATCGGCGGGACGGGGGTGAGGCCGGCGCTCTCGATTGGGAGTTCGCCAGCGGCACGGCCTCGTTCGCCGAGGCCTCCGCCCCCGGTCAGGTCGGCAAGCTCGTCGCCGGTGCGGTCGGCGTCGACCTGCCCGAGGCATCGGCCGCGACGACGACGAACGTCGTGCACTGGCTCACCGGTGCTGGCTACGGCCTCGCCCACGGGCTGTTGGCCGACCGCCCCGGTGTCGCCGTGGCCGGGGCCGCCACCGGCCTCGGTGCCGTCGCGAACAGCTACGCCACGCTCGGAGCCCTCGGCGTCTACGAGCCGCCCTGGGCCTACGACGCGGCGACGCTGCGCGACGACGTCAGCGCCCACCTCGTCTTCGGGCTCGCGACGAGCCTCGCCTA
>PWFH01000052.1 GCA_003553795.1 Egibacter sp.
CGGCCGCCTGGGCCGCCTTCTGGCGCTCCACTGGGACCTGGATCTCGATCTTGCTGGCCACGAACGCTCCTCGAGGTCGGTGCACGCAACCCGCGTGGTACCCCCGACCGGATTCGAACCGATACGGTCTATTATCCGTGTAAGGCCCGGACGGGTCGGGATGCTGGATCGGGGATGGTATGCGAGCCGCAACGTACGCGAGGATCAGCTACGACGCTCGGACGGGTACGGCCGACGAAGGGCTCGGGGTCGAGCGGCAGCTCGAGGACTGCGCCGCCCTGGTCGACCGCAACGGGTGGACCGATGCGGGACGGTTCGTCGACAACAGCCGAAGCGCGTTCGCCGGCAAGGACCGGCCCGCCTGGCGCGACCTGCTCGCCGCGTGCGTCGAGGGCCGCGTCGACGCCGTGGTCGCCTGGCGGGACGACCGGCTCTGGCGCGACGTGGTCGAGGAGCGGCAGGTGGGCGCGATGCTCGCCGAGCACGGCGTCGAGCTGATCGCGTTCGCCAACGGCCGCACCTACCGGCCGTCCGACGTGGACGACCAGCTCACCTCGGGCCTGCACGCCCTGGTCGCCGAGCATGAGTCCGCCGTCAAGGCCGTCCGGGTCCGTCGCGCCCTCGAGCAGCGCGCCCACGCCGGCCGCTGGCGAGGTGGCACCCGCCCCTACGGCTACCGGCGCCCGACCCCCACCGAGGTCGAGGACGGCACCGCCGAGGCCGGGACGCTGATCGTGGTCGAGGCCGAGGCCGAGGTGCTCCGCGAGGTGGCTCGCCGTGTCCTCGCCGGCGAACCGGTCGCAGCGGTGGCGTCCGACCTCGCCGCCCGTGGCGTGCCGACCTCCACGGGGCGCGGGACATGGCGCCCCGGCCGGCTCCGCGAGCTACTGACCAACCCGCTGCACGCCGGGCTGAATCACCACCGGGGCGAGGTCATCGGCGACGGGGTCTGGCCCGCCATCATCGGCCGCGACCAGCACGAAGCCCTCAAGGCCGCGTTCGGCGCGCGGCAGCGCGGCCCCGGCCGCACCCCGACCCGGCTGCTCACCGGCCTGCTGCGCTGCTACCGGTGCGGGCACCCGATGACCGGCAACGTCCGGCGAGGGGTCCGCCTCTACCAGTGCAAGGCCGACAAGGCGACCGGTTCGTGCGGCGGCCCGTCCGTGTCCTCGGACCCGGCCGACGAGCACGTCCGCGACCAGGTGCTCGCGCTGCTCGGCGACTCGACCGCGCTCGCTGACCGGCTCGCCGCTGCCGGCGACGTGGACGTGGCTGAGGTGGCCGCGAACCTCGCCGCCGACGAACAACGGCTCGAGACTCTGATCGCCGACCATTACGCCGGGGAGGTCCCCCGTCGCGCCTACCTCAACGCCCGCGAGCGGCTCGAGGACCGGGTCGAGAGCTACCGGGCCACCCTGGCCGCTGCGGCCACCACGGCGTCCCTCGACGCCCCTATCGGGGATGCCGAGGCGCTCGCCGGCTGGTGGGAAGCCGCGACGGCCGGGCAGCGCCGCGACCTGGTCGCCGCGCTGGTCGACCACGTCGAGCTACGGCCGTGGGAGCCGTCGATGGGTCGCCGGTTCCACCCCGATCGGCTCCGCATCGTGTGGACCGCCTAGCTCACCACTCCCGCGATGCTGCCGCCCGCCGGCCGAGGACCACCTCGGGACGTGGCCCGCTCGCCGCCGCGAGCTGCCGGTGTAGCTCGGCCCGGTCGACGGGCTCGACGTTCCGGCACCGCTGGCAGGTCCATTCCTCGGCGCGGTCCCAGGGCATCGACGGCTCTTTTGGCGACGACCAGAACGGGATGCCGTCCCACCCGGGACCGGCCGCGTCCGAGGTGGGCCAAGCCTCGGCAAGCCGAGCCCGGCAGGCGGGACAACGGACCGTGACGACGGCCCTCCCCCCGAAGGCCTGCCGGTTGCGTGCTCCGCGTGTTCTCATGCTCGACATTCTAAACCACAAGCGTGTAAGCTGCACGCGACAACATCAGAGCGGGGACATTGAGCCCCGGGAGCTACGGCGAGCGCCAGAGGCCGCCCGTGCCGGTTGGAGACCGGCTCGGAGCGAGCTATGTCGCAAGCACGCCTAGCCGAACGCACCGCCTACACCTACCTTCCCGCCAGCGTTCGTGATCGCGTCGACCTCGAGGCCGCACGTCTCGGGCTCTCCCGTGCCGCGTGGCTGCGCATGGTCGTCCTCGACGCCCTCCGTGCCCTCGACGGCCGGGAGGTGGACGCATGAGCGCCACCGACCGTGTCCGTGCCGACCGGGCCGCTCAAGGGCTCCCCGAGCGGCTCACCGACCCGAAAGTGGTCGACCGGGTCCTCGCCGTGCTGCTCGCCGGCAACGGCGCCGAGCTGCTCACCCCTGCACGCGAGGGGGTGCGCCATGCCTGACCCAACAAGCGACCCCCGCACCGGGACGGGTGCGAGGGCCGAAGGTCAGACCGGGCAGGACGACCACCCGCAGTCTACCTCGGCCCTGTCACACGACCACCTGACCGCCACCGCGCACGCCGCCGAGGCCGCAGTGCTCGGCGCGATGCTCCTCGACGACGACGCCCGCCAGGGGGTCCCGTCGATGCTCACCCCGGACAGCTTCGACCGTGAGGCGCACCGGACCGTCTACGGCGCGGTGCTGTCCGTCCTCGCCGACGGGGTCACCCCGGACCCGCTGACCGTCACCGCGAAGCTGGCCGAACGTGGCCGGCTCGATGAGGTCGGCGGATCGCTCGGCGTGTCCGACCTGTGCGGCATCGACGTGTGCCCGGTCCCGGCATCGTGGCCCGCCTACGCCCCCGTGGTCCGTCGAGAGCATCGACGCCGCCGTGGGATCGTGACGCTACGCCGTGCCCTCGACCGGCTCGAGCGCGGCGAGGACCCCGCCGTGGTCGCGTCCGAGCTGGCGGTGGCGGTATGACGAACGCGACGCGCCCCTACTGGACCGCCACCGACCTCCTCGCCGCCGACCTGCCCCCCATCGTGTACGCAGTCGACGGGCTGATCCC
>PWFH01000028.1 GCA_003553795.1 Egibacter sp.
CCGGCGTCGACCGCGGACTTCACGGTGTCGACGGTGAGGCGGGCGTCGTCGGTGATGAAGTCGTGGAGCTTGCCCCCGCCGCGCAGCCCCTCCCGGCGCAGGTGCGGCTCGGCGGCGAGGATCTGCGCGGTCGACACGGTGTGGTTGCGCCGCTGCGGCGGGTTGCCGGAGAAGAGGTCGTACAGGCGCAGGCCGACGCCGAGCTGCCACACCGGCTCGGGGTCCTCGGGGTAGAGGAGGTAGAAGAACGAGCGCGAGCGCGCGAGGGGCGGCGCGAGCGCGCCCATGAGCTCGCGCTCCCGGCAGGACTCGCGCACCATCGCGAAGGCGCGCTGCTTGAGGTAGCGCAAGCCCCCGTGCAGGAGCTTCGTCGAGCGGCTCGACGTGCCCGCGCCGAAGTCGTCGGCCTCGAGGACGGCCACGTCGAGCCCGCGCAGGGCGGCGTCCCGTGCGGCGGCGGCACCGGTGATGCCGCCGCCGATGACGAGGAGGTCGAGGGTGCGCCCCTCGAGCTCCGAGGGCCCGACCCGCCTCACGGGGCCGCCCAGCCGCGCGCGCGGTCGACGCCGCGCCGCCACAGTCGGTAGCCCGCCTCGCGCTGCGCCTCGGTGAGCGCGGGGTGGAAGGTGTGGTCAGCGATCGCCCGGGTGGCGAGGCAGTCCTCGGGGCTGTCCCAGACGCCGACGGCGAGCCCGGCGAGGTAGGCCGCGCCGAGGCTCGTTGCCTCGATGTTCTCCGGCCGCACGACCTCGCAGCCGAGCACGTCGGCCTGGAACTGCATGAGGAAGTCGTTCTGCGCGGCGCCGCCGTCGACGCGCATCGACACGATCGGCAGGCCGGCGTCCTCGGCCATGGTCTCGGTGAAGTCACGGATCGAGTAGACGATGCCCTCGAGGCAGGCGCGCACGAGGTGCTCGCGGCGCGTGCCCGGGCTGATGCCGACGATCGTGCCGCGGGCGTAGCCGTCCCAGTCCGGCGCCGACAGCCCCGTGAGCGCCGGCACGAAGACCACCCCGCCGTTGTCCTCCACGGCCGTGGCGAGCTCGGAGGTCTCGGCGGCGTTGTCGATGAGCCCGGCGCCGTCACGCAGCCACTGCACCGCCGAGCCGGTCGAGGCGGCGTAGCCCTCCATCGCATACGTCGTCTGGCCGTCGAGGCGCCAGGCGATGATCGTGTTGATCCCTCGGCCCGAGATCGTCGGGGTGTCACCGATCGTCATGTCGAGGAACGTGCCGGTGCCGTGGGTGCACTTCACCGTGCCGGGCTCGAAGCAGCCCTGGGCGAAGAGCGCGGCGTGCTGGTCGGCGATCGCCGAGGTGATCGGGATCGCCGCGCCGAGGACCGCGGGATCGGTGGTGCCGAAGTCCCCGGAGTCGTCGCGGACCTCGGGGAACATCGACACGGGCACGCCGAGGTGGGCGAGCCACTCGCCGTACCACTCACCGCGCGTGAGGTCGTAGCTGCCCGTCACCGAGGCGTTCGAGGCGCCGATGGCGTGCACGCGCCCCCCGGTGAGGCGGTGGATGAGCCAGGAGTCGATCGTGCCGAAGGCGAGCTTGCCGGCCTCGGCGCGGGCGGCGGCACCCTCGACGTTGGCGAGGATCCACTCGAGCGAGAGCGAGGAGTACACCGAGGCGAGGACGAGGCCGATGTGCTCGTAGGCCTTCGCGCCCCAGGTCTCCCGCAGCTCCTCGACGCGAGCGGAGGTGCGGGTGTCCTGCCAGACGATCGCCGGGGGGATGGGGTCGCCGGTGTCGCGGTCCCACACCACCGTCGTCGCGCGCTGGTTGGTGATGCCCACGGCGGCGACGCCATCGGCGGTGAGCCCGGCGGCGCCGAGGGCGTCGCCGATGCAGGCGAGCGTGGCCTGCCAGATCTCCTCGGCGTCGTGCTCGACGCGGTCGGGTGCCGGATGGTGCTGGGTGAACTCGCGGTAGGACTGTCCGAGGATCCGGCTGCGCTCGTCGATGACGAGCGCGCGGGTGCCGGTGGTGCCTTCGTCGATGACGAGGATCGGGGCCGCCATGGTGCGCCTCCCTTTCAGTGTGGTGAGGGCAGGTCGGTGAGCTTGCCGGGGTTGCAGACCCGCTCGGGGTCGAGGGCACGGGTGATCGCGGCAAGCGGCGCGGCGGCGGTGCCGAGCGCGGCGGCGAGCCAGCGGTGGCGCGCGAGGCCGATGCCGTGGTGGTGCAGCGGCGCGGCGCCCTGGCGCTCGCAGATCTCCATCGCGACCTCCCAGAAGGTCTCGATGCGGCGCACGGCGGCGGGGTCGTCATCGGCGTGTCCCAGCAGGATCACGTAGAGCGACGTGCCCTGGGGATAGGCGTGGGAGAAGTGGCCGAGCACCTCGTCGGCGTGGGCCGCCAGCGCCTTGGTGAGCTCGGCGTGGAGCTCGACGATGCCCGACCACAGCGCGGAGACCTCGATGGTCTCGGCGTAGCCGCCGGGTAGCTCGACGAGGTCCTCGATCGCCGAGACGTCGAAGCGCCGCGCCATCCAGCCCTCCGCCAGCGCGCTGCCGAGGCGCCTCGCGCCGCGGCGCTCGGCGATCGCCACGCTGGCCTCGTGCTCGGCGCGCACCGGCCCGGCGAGCGTGCCCCGGCTGCCGAGCAGCAGTGCGCAGCCCTCGACGGCGCCCTTGCTGAGATGGGCGGTCTCGGCGTGGTCGTAGCCGCGGATGAGGAACGGGCGCAGCCCGGCGGCCATGATCTCGCGCATGGCGGCAACCATGGGCTCGAGCTCGTCGAAGACGAGCGACTCGAGGTGCTGCTCGGAGGGCAGTGGGCTGAGGCGCAGGGTGACCTCGGTGACGATGCCGAGGGTGCCCTCCGAGCCGACCATGAGCCCGGCGAGGTCGGGCCCGAGCGCGGGTCGCGGCGCGAGGGGGGTGCGCACGAGGCCGTGCTCGGGCAGGGCGACCTCGAGGGCGACGAGGAGGTCCTCGATGCCGCCGTAGCGCGAGGAGAACTGCCCCGTGGCGCGGGTGGCGACCCAGCCGC
>PWFH01000216.1 GCA_003553795.1 Egibacter sp.
GCATACGCGTTTCCACCGCTCAGATCGATCCGCCCGTTCGAGCCGATCGACCCTCGACCAGTGGAGCAGATGCTTTCCGGATTGTTGCCGTTATTCTTCGTGTGGTCCGATGTCCAGTTGCAATCTGTCGGCTCCCCCGTCTGACTGTTGTAGGAGTCGGCCCCATTCGCTCCTGCAAAGCCGATCTCGACCTCGGCGAATGCCGCGGCGTCAAACAGAGATCGACTCTCTAGGGTAACCTCGACCTCCCGCTCGACGTCGCCGAGGCTGCCGGTTGAGCGGAGGGTCCAGCCTCCGTCACTGCCCGGGGTCGCTGTCCATTCGTAAGCCACGCCGTCAACCTCGCCGACCCCGGTGCCGCCCTCCTCTGGAAGGATGTCATTGTTCAATTCGAACAGGGCTTCATTCACACCAGCCTCGGCCCCATGGAGAGCGAAGTGGAAATCCCGGTCGAAGCCGGTCGCCCGGGTCTCTGCGAGCGTGCGGGCCATCACCACGACCACGAGACCTGCAACGATGATGGCGACAAGCAGAGCGAGCGGCACGGAGCCCCTCTCGCCCCGAGCGGCAAAGGCTTGTGAACTCAGCATGTCGAGGCTCCGCCCTCGCAGGCGTTGCGCATGATGACCCGCGTGGAGATCTGTATCTGATCGCCGTCTCGACGATCTCGGAGTGGGCGGTCAATGGTGATCTCGACGCTCAGGACCCTACTCATGTCATCGTCGGATACCGCGGTTCCTGCACCCACGCCGGCAAGTGTCTCGGTGTCGCCGTCGCTCTCGCCCTTGGCCCGATAGGTGAAGGGCCTCGACGTTGGGTCGAGGTCGCGCAAGACCGTCTGGCCGCACTTGGAGGGAGGGGTTTCAGGTGTTGGCACCACTGACCCCGGATCCTCATGCACGACTTGGTCGGCGCAGAGGCGCGCCTGACCCCCGTCGTTGTCGACCCAGTAGCTGTGCCGGAGCCATTGTCCATCACGGAAGACGTCAGCCACGAGAAAGCGATCCTCCGCCACCACGAGGGGGCCTCCAGTGACGTCACGGGCATCCGATGCCCTGATCTCCCGGCTCATTCGCTCTACGGCAACTTGGGCATCGGTCAGGGCATCGATACGCGCCTCAGCGCTCTCGCTCGCAGCCATCGCGCGCACCACACCGGATACGACAATCCCGCCTACGACCGCTAGCACCGCGATGACGACGAGCAACTCGATGAGAGTGAACCCGTCGCAATCCTGGTCAAGAAGCTTCACAGTCATCACCAACTTCAACGGTGAATGCCCTGTCGTCGTCGAGTTCGTCTGAGCTCCGGAAAACCTCCACCTCAAAGACCGACCCTTCAACCCATTCATCAGGGGGAATGGCGAAGACGTAGGAGCGCCCTACGGTAAGCTCGGTGCCATCAACTTCATCCGCGAGCTCCTCGAAATGGGAAGGTTGCAGACCCTCGCCGTCCTCTGTTGTGAGATACTCTCCGCGGAGCTCGATGACGTCGTCGGAACCGAGGCCTTGGACGTCGACCCGAATATCCAACGGCTCGCCTGGGCAGACCTCGCCGTCTCCCTCGAGACCGATGCCGAGGATGTCGAGCGGCCATTGGAACCTTCGGAGTCGCTGCACACTGATGACTTTGCTATGCCCACCGTTCCATTCAGCAGTCAACTCCATGTTCACATCCCCATGGGCGAATACCCAACCGCTAGACGAGGGCTCGGCCTCCCAGATGCTGCCTCCATCGATCGAATCGAGTTTGACCTCATGAGTGGCGATGGCGTCTTCGAAACTGAGCGTCACCGACGTCGCGGGGGGCACGACACGGGCGGCGACGCGCAACGCCTCTGGCTGACCGGTGAGCCGACCCGACAAGTTGAGATCGCTCACGACCGGCGTGACCTGCCCTTCAGCGAAGACGAACTCTGCGGGTTCTTGCTCATCCGGCAGCGGGGCTCGCAGTGACTCCAGGGACATGTCGCGCTCTCGGCCCGACGTGTTCCACTCCAAGTGCACCTTGAGCAAGGCGTAGTCACGTGTGCCCGATTCAGTCTGCGGCGCATCGACGAATTCGACACAACGCTCGACAGAGTACGCATGACCATCACGTGTCTCGGTCGTCATTTCACACTCTTCAAATTCGCTGAGCCGGGACCAAGGCACGGCTCGAAACTCTTCCAGGACCTCGTTCGCGAGGGCCGTTGCGCGGGTCATGGACGCGTTTTGCCTGATCGAGTTAAACGATGCGGTCATGACAGAGAGAAAGGCGGTGAGCACCAATCCGAGCACGAACACGGCCACCATCATCTCGATGACGGTCACGCCGGCTTCGTCGGCCAGGCGGCTTCGCACGACTCGCCGCATGTCTGGGCTCCTGCCTGCTGGGTGCTGCCTCCCCTAGGTACATCGGCTCATCTCGTCGTTGGGTTGAGCGTTCCTGGATGACGGTTCGACTCTGGGCACAGCTGGAGGCCAGGGGGCGGGACCAGAGAGCCGCCGTGCGCGGGGCCAGCTGCCCCCGGCGAGTCAGGAAGCGGCTCCCGGCCTAGACGACGACCCGAGCGATCTCCTCGAGCGTCGTCTCGCCGAGGAGCACCTTCGCGAGGCCGTCCTCGCGCAGCGTGCGCATGCCCTGGCCGCGGGCGAACTTCGCGATCTCGTCGGTCGCGGCGCGCTCGACGATGAGGCGCTCGATCTCCTCGGTGACGGTCATGACCTCATGGACGGCGACCCGTCCGCGGTAGCCGGTGCCCGCGCACGACGGACAGCCGACCGAGCGGTAGATCGTCGGCGGCGGCTCACCCTGCTCGTAGACGAGGCCGGCGGCCCTGAGCTCGGCCTCGGACGGCTCGAAGGGCTCCTTGCAGCGCCCGCAGAGCTTGCGCGCGAGGCGCTGGGCAAGCACGCAGTCGACCGAGGAGGACACGAGGAAGGGGTCGACGCCCATCTCGGTGAGCCGGCTCACCGCGCTCGGCGCGTCGTTGGTGTGCAGC
>PWFH01000168.1 GCA_003553795.1 Egibacter sp.
GAGCGGCAGCCGCCCCGCCACCCTCAGCAGCGGCCGCCCCGCCACCCTCAGCAGCGGCCGCCCCGCCACCCTCAGCAGCGGTCGCCCCGCCACCCTCAGCAGCGGCCGCCCCGCCACCCACCCGGGGCGCGCCAATTGCGCTTGCGGCCCCGGCGAGCGACCATACGCCCATGAGCCTCTCCGCCCCCCCCTCGGCCTGGACGCCCGACTCCTGGCGCGAGCGACCCGTGGCCCAGCAGCCCGACTGGCCCGACGCCGCCGCCCTCGATGCCGCCCTCGCCGAGCTCCGCTCCCAGCCGCCCCTCGTCTTCGCCGGCGAGGCCCGCGCGCTGCAGGGCCAGCTCGCGCAGGTCGCCGCCGGCGAGGCCTTCCTCCTGCAGGGCGGTGACTGCGCGGAGACCTTCGCGGCGTTCTCCGCCGACGGCATCCGCGACAAGCTCAAGGTCCTCCTGCAGATGGCCGTCGTGCTGACCTACGGGGCGCAGCTGCCGGTCGTGAAGGTCGGCCGCATCGCCGGGCAGCTCGCGAAGCCGCGCTCGAAGCCCGAGGAGACCCTCGACGGGGTCACCCTGCCGGTCTACCGCGGCGACGCCGTCAACGGCCTCGCCTTCGACGCCGAGGCACGCGTGCCCGACCCCGCGAGGCTCGTGCGCGCCTACCACCAGTCCGCCGCCACGCTCAACCTCCTGCGCGCCTTCACCCGCGGGGGGTTCGCCGACCTCGAGCGCGTCCACCAGTGGAACCGCGAGTTCGTCGCCGAGAGCGCGCAGGGCCAGCGCTACGCCGCGCTCGCCGACGAGATCACCCGCGCGCTCGCGTTCCTCCGTGCCTGTGGCGTCGCCGTCGACACCGACCCGACGTTCCACACCGTCGACTTCTGGACCTCCCACGAGGCCCTGCTGCTCGGCTACGAGGAGGCGCTGACCCGTCAGGACTCCCTCACCGGGACGTACTACGACTGCTCGGCGCACATGCTCTGGGTCGGCGAGCGCACCCGCGACGTCGACGGCGCCCACGTGCACTTCCTCTCCGGCGTCGGCAACCCCGTCGGGGTGAAGATCGGCCCGGGCGCCGAGCCCGACGAGATCGCCGAGCTCGCCAAGCGCCTCAACCCCGACGCCGTGCCCGGCAAGCTCACGCTCATCACGCGCATGGGCGCCGAGCGGGCGCCCGAGCGGCTGCCCGACATCGTCCGTGGGGTGCGCGACCTCGGGCTGCCGGTCGTGTGGTCCTGCGACCCCATGCACGGCAACACCTACACCGTCAACGGGGGCACGAAGACCCGGCACTTCACCGAGGTGCTGAGCGAGATCCGCACGTTCTTCGCCGTGCACGCCGAGGAGGGCACCGTCCCCGGCGGCATCCACATCGAGCTCACCGGCGAGGACGTCACCGAGTGCCTTGGCGGGGCGCAGGAGATCGTCGACAGCCACCTCGGGCAGCGCTACGAGACCGCCTGCGACCCGCGCCTCAACAACCGTCAGTCCCTGGAGCTCGCCTTCCAGGTCGCCGAGATGCTCCGGGGGGCGTGAGCGCTCAGAAGCGGCAGGCGCCGCTGCCCACCGACGTGTCGCGGGCGACCGCCTCGGCGACGACGTCGCGGACCTCCCCGGCGCTGAGGGCGTAGCCGACGGCGGCCTCCCCCGCCGATGAGGCGAAGACCACCCCGGCCACGGTGCCCTCGGGGGTGACGAGGGCGGCACCGGAGTCGCCCTGCTCGACGCTCGCCGAGAGCGTGAGGACCTCCCGGTCGACCCGCCCGCGCCCGTAGATGTCGCGCCCGACCGCTGGCGCGAGCGAGCGCACCGCCGCGCTCTTGGGCGCGAGCGCCTCCCCGCCGCCGGGGTAGCCGAGGATCGCCACGGTCTTTCCCCGCTCGGGCGCCTCCTCGGCCCAGCCCAGCGTCGTCGCGGTGAGCCCCTCGGCGCGCAGCACCGCGAGATCGCGGTCGACGTCGAGGTGGACGACGACGGCATCGCGGGCCCCGCCACGGTCGTCGACGGCGACCTCATCGGCGCCGGCGACGACGTGGGCGTTCGTGACGACGAAGCCCTCGGCGACGGCGAAGCCGCTGCCGAACGACGAGGCGTCGCACCCGTTGGCCCGCACCCGCACCGCCCCGTCGGCGGCAGCGGCGACGGCCGCCTCGACCGCGGCCTCGTCGGGCGGGTCCACCGGCGCCGCGACCCCGGCGCCGAGCCCGGCGACGGCCTGCGGGAAGCCCTGCTGGTCGAGGTAGGCGCCGACCCGGCCGACGAGGTCGGGCGGCGGCGGCAGGAGCCGCGCGATCTCGCTCGTGGCGCGGGACTGCGTGATCTGCTGGGCGAGCCACGGCGAGGGGCCCTGGGCGAGGATGCTCGCGAGCAGCCAGACGGCGAGCGCGAGGGTGGCGACGCTGACGACGAGGCCACCGACCTGGTCGAGGGGGCGCCCCCCGGCACCGGCGAGCCCGCGCCCGAGCGAGGCGCCGAGCCACACGCCGAGGGCCTGCCCGGCGATGAGCCCGGCGAGCACGACGCCGATCGTGACGAGCGCGAGAGCGGGACCGGGCTGGCCGACGACCCACCCCGCCACGCCCGGCCCGAGCGCGAAGCCGGCGACGAGACCCGAGATCGCGCCGAGCAGCGAGCCGAGCTGGACGAGCGCGCCGCGGCGGAAGCCGCGCAGCGCGGTCACGAGGACCGCGACGAGCAGGACGACGTCGAGGAGGTTCACGAGCGCCAGAGTGCCAGCCCCCGCCGAGCGGCGGGCCCGCCGCCTCGTCCAACCGGCACAGCGCCGGCCGCGCCCGCCCCCGGGGGCGTTGAGGCCCGCTAGCGTAGGGCCATGGTCGACGCCGACGACGTGGCCCGCGCCGCCTCCAGGCTCGCCGGGGTGGCGCGGCGCACCCCGGCACTGTCCTCGGGCGTGCTCGACGCCAGCACCGGGGCCCGGGCGACGCTCAAGGCCGAGAGCCTGCAGCACACGGGCTCGTTCAAGTTCCGCGGGGCCTTCAACGCCGTCGCGAGCCTCACCCCCGCGCAACGCCGCGCCGGGGTCGTGACGTACTCCTCGGGCAACCACGCCCGGGCGCTCGCCCACGCCGCCGCGCGGCTCGGCACCTCAGCAGTCATCGTCATGCCCCACGACGCCCCCGCGGGCAAGGCGGCGGCCACCCGGGCCGCCGGTGGGCGCATCGTCGGCTACGACCGCTACGGCGAGGACCGCGCCGCCATCGCCGCCGACATCGCCGAGCGTGAGGGGCGCACGCTCGTGCCGCCCTTCGACCACCCCGCGGTCATCGCCGGGCAGGGCACGGTCGCCGCGGAGCTCTGCGAGCAGGCCGGGCCCCTCGACGTCCTCCTCGTGTGCGTCGGCGGCGGCGGGCTCGCCGCCGGCTGCGCGATCGCCGCCCACGCGGTGAGCCCGGCCACGCGGATCGTCGGCGTCGAGCCGGCCGCCGGCGACGACGTGCGCCGCTCCCTCGCCGCCGGGCACCGCGTCACGATCCCGGTGCCGCACACGATCGCCGACGGCCAGCAGGTCACCAGCCCCGGGGAGCTGACCTTCCCGCTGTTGCAGGCGCACCACTGCGAGGTCGTCACCGTCACCGACGCCGAGATCGTCGCGGCGATGGCCTTCGCGGCCCGCGAGCTCAAGCTCGTCCTCGAGCCCAGCGGGGCCTCGGCCCTCGCTGCGCTGCTCACCGGGGCCGTCGACGTCGGCGGCGCCCGCGTCGGCGTCACGCTCTCGGGCGGCAATGTCGACCTCGACCGCTTCAGCGCCCTGCTCAGCGCGTTCGCGGCGACCGCCGACGGGGCGCCCGACTCAGACGAGGCGCCGGATCTCCCCGTCTGAGGCCCGCAGCACCGCGCGCGCGGCCTCGTGCAGCGCGGCGTGCGCCGCGCGGAAGGCGTCGATGTCGTCCGCGGCCCGGGTGTCGTCGGCCGGCGCCCCGAGCTCCCCGTCCTCGTCGCCGTCGAGCTCGGCGAGCGCGGCGTCCCAGTCGGTCTCCGCCACGGCGTAGCGCAGGTGCATCCCCGGGGCCTGCATGAGGGCCCGCTCGAGGTCCTGGATGACGGTGAGGACGACGTCGGTGGTCGTGCGCACCCCGGGGGTGGTGAGCAGGTGCAGTGCCTGGAGCTTGCGCATCGCCATCGCCATGACGTACTGCGGGTCCCCGAGCTCCTCGACGGCGGAGTCGACGGTGCGCAGGTCGATCGTCACCGCGGTGGGCACGCCGAACCAACGCTGCAGCGTGGCGAAGAGGGTCGCCGCGGCGTCGCGTGCCGCGAGCAGCTCCCGGGGCTTTGGCAGGTCCTCGGAGTCGTGCATGGCACGCAGGCTATACGGTGCCCGGCCCGGCTCGGCGACGGCAGCGCGCTCGGCTAGGCTGCGTGGCATGGACGACGCGACCGCCCTGCTCGTGACGATCACGGGCCGCGATCGGCCGGGGATCACCTCCGCGCTGTGCACGACCCTCGACGAGCGCGGTGCCCGCATCCTCGACATGGAGCAGGTCGTGCTGCGCGACCGTCTCGTCCTCGGGATCCTCGTCTCCTGCGGGGAGGACGAGGAGGCGACCCGGCGCGAGCTCCACGCCACCGCCGAGCGCCTCGGCGTCGACATCGAGTGCCAGACGATGGCCGCCCGTCGTCCGCAGGCCTCGACGGCGCGCCATGCCGTCGTCTTGCTCGGCCAGCCCCTGCCCGCGAGGGCGATCGCCGCGTGCGCGACGGCGATCGCCGAGTGCGGCGCGAACATCGACCGCATCGTGCGCCTCTCGCGGTACCCGATCATGAGCTTCGAGCTCCTCGTCTCCGGGGGCGACCCCGACCAGCTCCGCGCGGCGCTGGCCCAGACCGCAGCCGAGCAGCACATCGACGTCGCGGTGCAGCGCGCGACGATCTACCGGCGCGCGAAGCGCCTCATCGTCATGGACGTCGACTCGACGCTCATCCAGGGCGAGGTCATCGAGCACCTCGCCGAGCACGCAGGGGTCCGGGAGGCCGTTGAGGACATCACCGCCCGGGCGATGGCCGGCGAGCTCGACTTCGAGGCGTCGTTGCGCGAGCGCGTCGCGCTGCTCGAGGGGCTGCCGGTCGAGACCGTCGAGCACGTCCGCGACCGCCTCGAGCTCACGCCGGGGGCGCGCACGCTCGTGCGCACACTGCGTCGGCTCGGCTTCGTCCTCGCGGTCGTCTCGGGGGGGTTCACGCAGGTCACCGACCACCTGCGCGAGGAGCTCGGGCTCGACTTCGCCGAGGCCAACACCCTCGAGGTCGTCGACGGGCGGCTCACCGGCCGTCTCGTCGGCCCGATCGTCGACCGGCAGGCCAAGGGCGACGCACTCGAGCGCTTCGCCGCCGAGGCCGGCGTGCCGGTGAGCCAGACCGTCGCGGTTGGCGACGGCGCCAACGACCTCGACATGCTCGGCCGGGCGGGGCTCGGCATCGCCTTCAACGCCAAGGCCGTGGTGCGCCAGGCCGCCGACACCGCGGTGAGCGTGCCCTACCTCGACGCGATCCTCTTCCTCCTCGGCATCACCCGGGAGGAGATCGAGGCCGCCGATGCCGAGGACCCCGCACTCCTCGACGCCACCGGCGCCCGGAGTCACGAATGAGGCCCGCCGGAAGCGGGCCTCAGCCTTGCGCCGTGCTCGAGGTCAGCTCAGCGCTCGAGGGGGGCGCGGACGAACCACTGCTGCATCTCGAGCTTGTCGGCCTGGGCGATGAGCATGTCCTGGGAGACGAGGTCGAGATCGTCGAGCTCGGCGATGACCTTGCGGTGGTCGCCGATGACCCCGTCGTAGACGCGCTCGAGCGCGGCGAGGTGCTCGGGCACGTTGGCCTTGGCGAGCTTGTAGTCGTCCCAGGTCCGGTGGCTTGCCACGTAGCCGGGCGTGCCCATCGGCTCGCCCCCGAGCGTGGCGATGCGCTCGGCGATGGCGTCGGTCATGAGCTGGACGTCGGCCACCCAGGGGTCGAGCATCTCATGGACGCCGATGAAGTTCGCTCCGACGACGTTCCAGTGCACGTGCTTGAGCGTGAGCTGGAGGTCGATCGTGGCGTTGAGCCGCTGCTGCAGCATCTCGATGATCTTGTCGGCGGTCGCCTCATCGAGGCCGGGCACGGTGTAGCGGTCCATGCGGGACACTCCTTGTCACGTGTTGCGGGAGGGTGGGTGAAAGCCATTCCCGGGGACCCGGCACCCTACACGCTGGCCACCCCGACGGTGCGGCCGCTTGACGGGCGCGGCCTCCCACCGCACCGTGAGTGCGGACCTCTCAACGACGAGAAACGAGGAAGACGATGAGCCCGACCACCCCCGACCCCCGGTCGCAGCGCGTCCAGGGCCTGTCGGCCTCGGTGACCCTGGCGATCACCGCGAAGGCCAAGGAGATGCGCGCTGCCGGCGAGGACGTCATCGGCTTCGGTGCCGGTGAGCCCGACTTCGCCTCCCCACCCCACGTCGTGGAGGCGGCGCAGAAGGCCTGCGCGGAGCCGGCGAACCACCGCTACACCCCACCTCCCGGGCTGCCCGCCCTGCGCGAGGCCATCGCCGAGCGCACGAAGGTCGTCTCCGGGCTCGACTGCAGCCCCGGCGACGTCGTCGTGGCCAACGGCGCGAAGCACGCCCTCTACGCCGCCTTCCAGGCCCTCATCGACCCCGGTGACGAGGTCCTGCTGCCGGCGCCCTACTGGGTCAGCTACCCCGAGCAGGTCGCCCTCGCCGGCGGCCACGCCGTCGCCCTGCCGACGACCGCGGCGAGCGGCTGGCGGGTGACGATCGAGGAGCTCGAGGCGGCGCTCACCCCACGGACGAAGGCCCTGTGCTTCACCTCGCCGTCGAACCCGACTGGCGCGGTCTACCCGCCGGAGCAGGTGGCGGCGATCGGCCGCTGGGCCGCCGAGCGGGGGCTCTGGGTCATCACCGACGAGATCTACGAGCAGCTCGTCTACGAGCCGGCGCGCCACGCCTCGATGCCGGTCGTCGCCCCGGAGATCGCCGAGCGCTGCGTCGTCGTCAACAGCGTCGCGAAGGCCTACGCGATGACCGGCTGGCGGGTCGGCTGGACCATCGCCCCCGCCGAGCTCACCCAGGCGATGTCGAAGATGCAGAGCCACACGACGTCGAACGTCGCCAACGTCTCCCAGCACGCCGCCATCGCCGCGCTCACCGGCCCGCAGGACATCGTCGCCGAGATGCGGACGACCTACGACCGCCGCCGCCACCTCGCCCACGAGCGCCTCAGCGCGATCCCCGGGGTGAGCTGCCCGCTGCCCGAGGGCGCCTTCTACACGTTCCCGTCGGTCGAGGGGGTGCTCGGTCGCAGCTACGGGGGCCGGGAGATCACCTCCTCGCTCGAGCTCTGCGACCACCTGCTCGAGCACGCCCGCGTCGCGCTCGTGCCCGGCGAGGGCTTCGGCTCCCCGGGATCGATGCGGCTGTCCTACGCCCTGGCCGACGCCGAGATCGAGCGCGGGCTCGAGCGCATCGCCGACACGCTGTCCTGACCCGGCCGGCGGGTGCCGCCGGCCGCAGCCACCGCACCGAGGAGGTCGATCACGAGATGGCGGAGCTCCGCCTCACGAGCCCGGCGTTCGCCCCCGACGAGGAGATGCCGTCGCGCTACCGCGGCGACGGCGAGAACCTCTCCCCGCCCCTGGCCTGGGAGGGGGTGCCCGAGGGCACCGAGGAGCTCGTCCTCGTCTGCGAGGACCCCGACGCCGATGAGGGGGTGCTCACGCACTGGGTCGTCTACGGGCTGCCGCCGACGACCGACCGCCTGCCCGAGGGCCTGCCGCACGACGCGGTCATCGACGGGCCCGTCGAGCTGCTGCAGGGGCTCAACGAGTTCGGGGAGGTCGGCTACGTCGGCCCGCAGGCGCGCGAGGAGCGGGGCCCGCACCGCTTCTTCTTCCGCATCTCGGCGATCGGCCGGGAGCTGCTCGAGGTCCCCCCGGGGGCCACGCGCGAGGAGCTGCGCGAGGCCGCCACGCCCCACGTCCTCGCCCGCGCCGAGCTCGTGGTCATCGGGTGAGGGCCGGACCACGTCCGGCGGGTCCGGGAGGACGGCGTTGAGCGGCGTGGAGGCGGCCTGGCGCCGACGCTTCCGCGCGCCGCAGGTCTCGCTGCCCCACGCCCCACCGGAGGCGCCGGGGCGCTGCGTCTACGCGACGAGCGCCTCGGGGGTCTGGCAGCTCGCCACCTGGGACCTCGACGACGGGCAGCACCGGACGATCACCGACAAGCCCACCGGCGTGCGAGCGGGGCAGGTCAGCCCTGACGGCACCGGGGTCGTGTGGTTCGACGACGGCGACGGCGACGAGGTCGGCCGCTACGTCGTCACCCCCTTCGAGGGCGGGGCCGCCCGGGACCTGCTCGGCGAGGAGGTCGCCGAGGGCTGGGCCGCGGGCCTCGCCCAGCGCCCCGGACGGACCGTGGCCGGGCTCGCCGACCGCGACGGCTTCCACGTCTGGGTCGACGACGCCGCGGGCCTGCGCCGCCTCGACGACTTCAGCCACCCCCTCGGCGTCGCCGACCTCTCGCCCGACGGACGGCTCGTGGCGATCGAGCACGCCGAGCACGGCGACGTCCTGCACCCCTCGACGCGCGTCTACGACGCCGTCGACGGGCGCTGCCTCCTCGACCTCGGCGATGCCGACGCGACCCTCGTGCCGGTGGCGTTCAGCCCCGTGCCCGGCGACACCCGCCTCGCCCTCGCCGGCGACCACCACGGACGGCTGCTGCCTGAGCTCGTCGACGTCGCCACCGGCGAGCGCCGTGTCCTCGGCGCCGACCTGCCCGGTGAGGTCGACCTCGCCGACTTCTGGCCCGACGGTCGCAGGGTGCTGCTGCGCGCCGAGCACGAGGGCCGCAGCACCCTGGCCGTCCTCGACCTCGAGCGCGACGCCCTGACCCCCCTCGAGGTGGGGCCGGGCACCGTCGGTGGCGCGCTCGTGCGGCCCGACGGCGCGGTGTGGTACCGCTTCGGCAGCGCCGCCGAGCCCGCCCGCCCGCGCGTCCGCGACACCGTCGGCGACCGGGTCCTGCTCGCGCCCGAGGGGGAGCCCGCGCCGCCGGGCTCGCCGTACCACGCGCTGCGCTACCCCAACGAGGACGGCGAGGAGGTGCACGCCTTCCTCGCCCTGCCCGACGGGCAGGCGCCGTTCCCGCTCGTCGTCGAGGTCCACGGCGGGCCGGCCGCGCACGTCAGCGACCATCTCGACCCCTACGTCCAGGCCTGGGTCGACCACGGCTTCGCGGTGCTGCAGCCGAACTACCGCGGCTCGACAGGCTTCGGCAAGGCCTGGGAGGAACGCCTCATCGGCGACCCGGGCGGCCCGGAGCTCGCCGACCTGCGCTGCGGGCGCGACCACCTCGTCGCCGACGGCCTCGCCGACCCCGGGCGCGTCGTCCTCGCGGGGGCGTCCTGGGGCGGCTACCTCACCCTGCTCGGCCTCGGCACCCAGCCGGAGAGCTGGAGCCTCGGGGTGGCCACGGTGCCCGTCGCCGACTACCTCTCGGCCTACCGCGACGAGTCCCCCGACCTCCAGGCCTACGACCGCGGGCTCTTCGGGGGCTCGCCCGAGGAGCTGCCCGCGCTCTACCGGGAGCGCTCACCGCTGACCCACGTCGACGGCGTGGCCGCTCCGGTGCTCGTCATCACCGGGGCCAACGACACGCGCTGCCCCCTGCCCCAGGTCGAGGGCTACGTCGCCGCGCTCGCCGAGCGTGGGGTCGACCACCACTTCGACGTCTTCGAGGCCGGCCACGGCTCCCTCGCCGTCGACGAGCAGATCCGCCAGCAGGGGCTCGCGCTGGCCTTCGCCGCCGCCCGCCTCGGCACGCCCGGGCCGCGCTGACCCGCCGGCCCGGCGGTCCCGCCAGGCCTGCGCCCCGGCTGGGCGCTCAGCCTTGCGTGGCGCGGCGCGCGCCGGCGCGCAGGAGCAGGCGCAGCGCAGCGAACGCCGCGACGCCGAGGGCGACGACGAGCACGCTGTGGACCGACGCCGGTGGGGCCTCGAGCGTCCGGCCGTCACCGAGCCACGGCCAGAGCGCGCGCAGCGCCCCGACCATGAGCCCGGTCAGCGCCGCCATCGTGAGGTCGTGGCGCCGGGCGAGGAGGGTCTCGAGGAGCCTCGCGAACGCCCCGAGCCCGATGACGGCCCCCGCAGCGAAGGTCGCGATGTAGACGACGTCGAGCTCGCGCAGCGCGGTGAGGGTGGCCTCGTAGATCCCCAGCGCCGCGAGCAGGAAGGCCCCCGAGACCCCGGGCAGGATCATCGCGCAGATCGCCACCGCCGCCGACGACGCGATGCGCAGCGTCGAAGGGTCCCCTGCGGCGAGCTCGGGCAGCCCGACGAGGGTGAACGCGAGGAGCGCCGCGCCACCGGCGAGGGCGTAGGAGCCGGGGCCGCGCTTGCGGATGCGGCCCCACGGCAAGGCCAGCGAGGCGACGATGAGACCGAAGAACACCGCGGAGGTCTCCGCCCGGTAGGCCTCGAGCAGCGGGGGGATGAGCACCGAGCCGGCGCCGATCGCGAGGGCGATGCCGCCGGCGAGCGGCAGCACGAGCGGCCAGTCGACCTCGGCCAGCCGGGCCCGGGCGGCGGCCGGCCCCCCGCGGACGAGGGCGGCGGGCGCGGCGGTGGCCGCGCGAATCGAGGAGACGAGCCGGGCGTAGATCCCGACGACGAGCGCGACGGTGCCCCCCGAGACCCCCGGCACGACGTCGGCGGCGCCCATGAGCAGCCCCTGGGCGAGGTGGACGAGCGGACGCGGTGCGGCGGGCATGGGGCGAGGCTACCGCCGGCGGGAATGCCGGCGATCACCCCCGGCCGCTACCCTGCCGGCCATGACCCCGCGTCCTGCGCCCGCGACCGCCGATCTCCTCGGGACCTCGCCCGACGACGGCGGGCCGACGCTGCGGCTGTCGTTCAGCCGGGTCGACACCTACCGCCAGTGCCCGCTGAAGTACCGCTACCGCTACGTCGACGGCCTGCCCGAGCGCCCGAGCCCCCACCTGTCGTTCGGCTCCTCGATCCACCGGGCGCTCGAGGCCTTCTGGGACCGCAAGCTGCCGGACCCGCCACCGCTGCAGACGCTGCTCGACGCGCTCTACGACGGCTGGGACTCCAGCGGCTTCGCCGAGGTCGAGCGCGACGAGCAGGTGCGCTACTACCACCACGCCCGCGACGTCCTCGCCGCCCACCACCACCGCTTCGCCGACGTCGCCCTCACCCCGGTGGCCGTCGAGCAGTGGTTCCGCCTGCCGCTGCCCGACGGCCTCGAGGTCGTCGGCGCGATCGACCTCGTCGAGCCCGCCGAGGGGGGCGGGCTCGGGGTCGTCGACTGGAAGACCAACCGCCGGGCCAAGAGCCGCGAGGAGGTGGCCTCCAGCCTGCAGCTCGCGATCTACGCCCTCGCCGTCGAGCACCTCTGGGGCCAGCCCCCGGCGTGGGTGGCCCTCGACTTCGTCGTGCCCGGCGTGCGCGTGACGGTGCCCCGCGAGGCCATCGACACCGACGCCGCGGTCACGGCGATCCGCGAGGTCGCCGCGGCGGTGCGCGGGGAGGCGTTCGCGCCGCGGCCCTCACCGCTGTGCGACTGGTGCGACTTCCGGGCCGAGTGCCCGGCCTTCGCCGGCGAGGGCCCCGACGTCGCCGGCACGGCGCTCACCGAGCTGCGGCGCCTGCGGCGGCGCCAGGCACGCGACGCCGAACGCGCCGCCACGCTCGAGCGCGTCGTCCGCGAGCGCCTCGGCGAGCAGGCGCTCGCCGAGCTCGACTGAGGGCCGCCCGGGGCGGGTGACCGACGCCGGGCGCCCGGCTCAGCGCGGCTCGGCGTCGACCGCGGTCGGCGACGGCACGCCGAGGCGCTGCTCGAGGGCGAGGGCGACGCCGTCGTCGTCGTTGCTCGCGGTGACCGCGTCGGCGACCTCGTGCACCGAGGGGTGGGCGTTGGCCACGGCCACCCCGGTGCCCGCCCAGGCGAGCATCGGGATGTCGTTGGGCATGTCGCCGAAGGCGAGGACCTCCCCGGGCTCGGCGCCGAGCCCGGCCACGACGTCGGCGAGGCCGGCTGCCTTGTTGACGCCTGGGGCGGCGACCTCGAGGAGCGTCGCGCTCGAGTACGTGCACTCCCCCTGCCCGTCGAGGACCTCCGCGGCGGCCTCGAGGAGCTCGCCGAAGCCCAGCGCGGGGTGGCGCACGAGGAGCTTGGCGACCGGCTCGCCGTCGACCCAGCCGGCGTCGTCGACGACGGCGTCGCCGGGGATCGGCCACTCGTTGTGCTCGGCGAAGCGCCGCTCGCAGCGGAACTCCCGCGCTCCCTCGACGGCGAAGGCCACGCCCGGCAGGCGCGCGCGCAGCGCGGCCCCGAGCTCGGCGACGACCGCCGTCGACAGCGTCCGCGCGGCGACGACCTCGTCGTGGCGCGCGTCGTAGAGGACCGCCCCGTTGGCGCACACCACGGGGGTGTCGAGGTCGAGCGAGCGGGCGAGGTCGACGACGTAGCGGGTGGGCCGCCCGGTCGCGAGCACGACGTGGCCGCCGGCCTCACGCACCGCGGCCAGGGCGTGGCGGGAGCGCGCCGACAGTCCGCCGGTCGAGGTCAGCAGCGTGCCGTCGAGATCGGAGGCGACGACGTCGGTGGGACGCCGCCGCGCGGGCCTGCTCGTCATGCCATCTCCTGGGCCGGCCTCGCGCGCGTGACGGGCGCGCGGGGCGCGGGCGATCGACCTTCGGCTCAGCCTACCCGCGGCCCCGGAGGACAGACATGCCCCGTGCCCCGCGAGCGCCCCGCCGCGCTCACCCGAGGGCGAAGGACCGGGCGATGGCCTCCTCGGCGGTGGCCAGCCGGACCTGCTCCGGCAGTCGCGCCGCGGCGGCCAGCAGCCCCGCATGCCCCTGCGGGTCGGGGCCGACGAGCGCGTCGGTGACGAGGGTCACCGCCACCCCGTCGTCGACGGCGGCGTAGAGCGTCGCGGCGACGCAGCAGTCGGTCTCGCAGCCGGCGACGACGAGCTCGCTGCCCGCGGGGTCGCCGAGCCGGGCCTGCAGCGCGGGGAGGCCGTAGGCGCCATACGTCGACTTGTCGACGACCGCGGCGCCGTCGGGCACCGCCGCGGCGACGGGCTCGAGCAGCTCCCAGTGCGCCGGGTCCTCCTCGAGGTCGGCCCAGCGCTCGGCGAAGGCGCGCCAGCGGCCGCGACCGTCGGGGACGAGGCGGTGGCGGGTCAGCACCGAGGCGGGCCCGAAGGCCGTGAGCAGCGCGGCGACCGGCGGCAGGATCCCCTCGACGCCGGGAACCTCCCACGGTGCTCCGGGGCCGACGACCCGCTGGAGGTCGACGACGACGAGGGCGCGGCGGTCGACGGCCGCGCCCGTCTGCTCCGCGCGTTGGCGCTCAGGCACCGTCGTCGCTCCCCGAGAGCAGCAGCGTCACCGCGACGGGCCGCTCACGCGGCCCGACGCTCACGCCCACCCCGGCGCCGTCACGCTCGGCCTCGACGGCCCGGCCATCGACGAGCGCCGCGGCGAGCGTCCCCGCCGCGGGCTCCAGGCGCACCCGGGCCGGGGCGCTGCCGGCGGGCAGGGTCAGCCGCAGCAGGTCGGCCTCGGCGTCGACGCCGGTAAGATGGTCGGCGCCGTCGACGCGCAGGCGCGGGCCGCGGGGCGGGGCGACGTCGAGCCCGCCGTCGCGGGCGGCGACGTGCCACCACCGCCCGTCGAGCAGCGTCGCACCGCTGCCAGGTCCGAGCCGGGCGCCGTCCCAGGGGGTGACGTCGCCGACCTCGGCGAGGGCGAGCAGCGGCAGCAGCGCCGACCACGTGTAGAAGGTGTCGACGTCGGGCTCGAGGTGGTCGCCGTCGGCGCGCACGTCGTAGTGCTCGAGCGCGGCGCGCTCGTCACGCCACGGCCCGGCGAACAGCGCCCACGCCCGCTCGGCGAGCTCGGCGGCGACCGCCCGGTGGCCGCTGCGGTGCAGGCCGAGGTGGACGAGGAAGGACAGCGGCGGCCAGACGCGCCCGCGCCAGTACGCGCCGTCGGCGGTGGCGGCCTCCCGCAGGGCGTTCGACGGCAGCGCCGGCGCGCCCCAGAACCCCTCGGGGTCGCAGAGGTGGCCCTCGACGAGGGCTTCGGCCTGCGCCTCCTCGGCGATCCCGGCGAGCAGCGGGTAGAAGCTCGTCGGCGACAGCGAGGGGCTGAACGTCCCGTCACCGCGCCGCCCGGCGAAGACCCCCCGCTCGTCGTCCCAGAGGTGGCGGCGCACCGCCTCGGCGCGGCGTGCGGCGGCCTCGGCGAGGGCGTCGGCCTCGGCGGCCCGCCCGGCGTCGCGGGCGATCCCCGCGAGCACCTGCCCATCGAGGGCGTGCAGGGCGTTGAGGCCGACCTCGGCGAGGTCGAGCACGCCGCTGTCGGTGAGCCCGACGCCGTCGAACATCGGCGAGTTGTCCATCGACGACTCGTTGCGCGCGGCGAGGTCGGTGCCGACGTAGAGGCCCCGGCCGGTCGGCGAGGTCCCGTAGGCGAGCAGCCCGTCCCCGGCGGCGCGGTGCCGCTCCCACCAGTGGTGGGCGCGCAGGAGCGTGTCGAGGTGGCGCCGCGGCAGCGAGCGGTCGCCGAGCCGCGCGGCGCACTGCCAGACCACGAGCGCGGCGAGCGGCGGGTGGGACCGGTCGACCCATTCGGTGCGCGCGCTGAGCAGGCACGGCAGGTTGCCGGCGGGCTGCGCGCCGTGCAGCACCGCCTCGAGGTTGGCCGCGACGAGCTCGGCGTCGCCGAGCGTGGCGGCGAGCAGCGCGGCGTAGAGGACGTCGCTCTGCCAGACGAGCCAGCCGCCGAACTTCCGGCTCGTCCAGTGCCGGCTGAGCGCCGTGGCGACCCGGGCGTTGGCGGGGTCCCAGCAGGTGTTCCAGGCGAGGACGTCGCGCACCGCTGCGGAGGCCTCCCCGCCGGCCTCGGTCCCGGCGCGCCGGCCCGCGGCGGCGATCGTGGCGTCGGCCTCGGTGAGGGCGGCCCGCGCCGCACCCTCGGCGGCCTCGGCGTCGGTGGCGAGCGCGGCGGCGAAGCGCACCGTCGCGGTGGCCTCGTGGTTGAAGCGGGCCACCGCCGCGCCCGGCTCGGCGACCGGCTCCCGCTGCGGCGGGAAGTAGCCCTCGGCCTCGAGCTCGGTCGTGGCCTCAACGGCCGTGGCGTAGCCGCCGCAGACCGCCGGCTCGGGGTCGCAGACCACCGCGAGGTGCTCGCTGCGCGCCGTCGCGCGCAGCACGACACCGCCCGCGCCGGGCTCGGCGGGGCGCTCGGGCACCGCCCCGAGCGTGGCGTCGTCGAGCCGGCCACCGGCGGCGTCGCGCTCGAGGACGAGCAACGTCCAGAGCCGCAGCCGCAGCTCCTCGGCGTGCTCGATGGCGACCCGGCCGACGATCGTCGTCGGGGCGTCGCGGTCCTTGGCGACCTCGAGGCGCAGACGGCTGCCGGCGACGTCGAGCTCAGCCTCGACGTAGGCGCCGTCGAGGGTGTGGGCGCCGAGCCGCACGCCCTCGGCGCCGGCGAAGTCGACGACGCGCCCGGCGCGTCCGCTGTAGCCGGCGACGCGCAGCTGCAGTCCGCTCGCGACGTCGCTGAGCGCCGTCGGGTACGCCGGGTGGTGCGTGCCCCACCGGCGGTCGGCGCTGACCGGCCTCACCATCGCCGGACCCCCACGCAGGAGCGCCGGCCTCGCGCGGCGGCGGCCGGGGCGCTCACGGCCGGGATCCCGCGGGCGCGGTGGCCTCGGTGGCCTCGGTCGGCTCGGCGGCGGGCTCCTCGAGGACGTGGACGTCGTCGGGCGCAGCGTGCAGCGACACCTCGACGCCCTCCTCGAGGCGGGCGACCTGGGAGGACAGCACGGTGAGCGCGAGCTCGCCGAGCTCGCTGTCGAGTCGGCACTCCCCCACCTGACCGCTGAGCTGGACGCTGCGCACCGTCGCGCGCAGGGCGAGGCCGTCGGGCGCGGCGCCGTCGTCGCCGGCGAGGCGCCAGCGCTCAGGCCGCACGCAGACCGTCACGCGGTCGCCGGTGCGGGAGCCCTCGGGCAGGATGAGACCGTGCGCGGGCAGGCCGCCGAGGTCGATCCGGCTCGGCTCGACGGCGTCGACCGTGGCGGGCAGGAGGTTCGCGCTGCCAAGGAAGGTCGCCACGAAGCGGCTGCGCGGGTGGCTGTAGACCTCGGCGGGGCGGCCCTCCTGGCGCACCTCGCCGGCGTCGAGGACCATGAGCCGGTCGCCGAGCGCGAGCGCCTCCTCCTGATCGTGGGTCACGATGATCGCCGTGACCCCGGCCTCGCGCTGGATGCGCCGCAGCTCGACCTGCATCTCCTGGCGGATCTTGCGGTCGAGGGCGCTGAGCGGCTCGTCGAGCAGGAGCGCCTTGGGTCGGGTCACGAGCGCGCGGGCGAGCGCGACGCGCTGCTGCTGGCCGCCCGAGAGCTCGTCGGGGTAGCGCGCCTCCATCTCCGGCAGGCCGACGAGGGCGAGCAGCCTGGTGACCTCGGCGCGCTGCTCGCGCGCGCGCACCCGGCGCATGCGCAGCCCGAAGCCGACGTTCTCGCCGACGGTGAGGTGCGGGAAGAGCGCGTAGCTCTGGAAGACGATGCCGAGGTCGCGGCGCTCGGGCGGCACGCCGCTGACGTCCGAGCCGTCGAGGACGACCCGGCCGGCGTCGGGGGCGACGAAGCCGCCGAGGACCTTGAGGATCGAGGTCTTGCCCGAGCCCGACGGCCCGACCATCGCGTAGAACTCGCCGTCAGCGACATCGATCGACAGCCCCCGCAGGACCGGCGGGCCCTCGGGGCTGTAGGACATCCAGACCTCGTCGAGGCGAAGGTCAGCCATGGGCGCTCATCCCCACATCTCCTGGAGGCGGCTCGTCGCGGTCGCGTCCCCGCCCCGCCGCCGCGCGACGGCGAGGAGCACGAGCCCGAGGCCCACCGCGACGCTAATGAGCACCGTGGCGAGGGCGTTGATGTCGGGGTCGTAGCCGGAGAGGACGAAGGTGTAGATCTCCATCGGCAGGGTGTTGAACCCGAAGGGCGCGAGGAAGAAGTGGATCGGGAAGTTGTTGAAGGTGATGATGAAGGCGAGCAGCGTGCCGCTGAGCACGGACTTGCCGATGAGCGGCAGGGTGACGAGCCGGAAGGCCGTCAGGGGGCGCGCCCCCAGCGAGCGGGCGGCCTGCTCGAGCTCGGTGCCGAGGCCCTGCAGCCGCGCGACGACGACGAGCACGACGTAGGGCATCGCCACCGCGAGGCTGCCGAGGAACAGCAGGGGCAGACCGCGCCCGACGCCGACGGCGTTGGCGACGAGGAGCATCGCCACGGCGAGGATGAGCCACGGGATCGTGATCGCCGTCGTGAGCAGGGCGGTGAAGAGCGTCGCGCCCGAGCGGGCGAAGCGCACCATCCACAGCGCGAGGGCGGTGCCGAGCGCCGCGGCGACCGCCGCGACGCTCGTCGACAGCACGAGGCTGCGCCCGGTCGCCGAGATGAGGGCGTCGTTGCCGGCCAGGGCGACGTACCACTCCGCGGTGAACGCGAACGGCAGCGTGCCGTAGCGCGAGGCGTTGAACGACAGGACCATCACGACGAGCACCGGGGTGTAGACGACCCCCAGCACGAGCCAGAGCCAGGCCAGCCAGCCGCGCCGCTGGCGGCGCGCCCGGCCATGCCCGTCGGGGCGTGGCCCGCCGACGTCGCCGGAGGACGCGGGGGCGGCGGTGGACTCGGGCGGGGCCGCGGTGTTGGTGGCCATCGCTCAGCGCCCCCCGCGCAGGGCGCCGGGGAAGGCCCGCCTGAGGGTCGCGCGGACCCCGCCGAGCAGGACGAGGATCGCCACGAGCAGGATGACCGACATCGCCGCGGCGCGGGGCTGGTTGTTCACGCGCGAGACCTGCTCGCTGATGAGCGTGCCGAACATCATCCCGTCGGTCCCGCCGAGGATGCGCGCTTCGACGAAGGCGCCGGCGGCTGGCGTGAAGACGATGACGAGCCCGGCGAGCATGCCGGGGACCGTGAGGGGCAGGACGACGTGGCGGAACCGCTGCCAGGCCCCGGCGCCGAGGCTGCGGGCGGCGTCGAGCACGGTGTCGTCGATGCGCTCGACCGCGGCGTACAGCGCCATGACCATGAACGGCAGGAAGAGGTAGGCGAGCATGAGCAGCACCGCCCACCGGGTGAAGAGCAGGGTGTCGCCGGGCTCGGCGAGGCCGACGCCGGTGAGCGCGGCCATGAGCGGGCCGCCCGGGGCGATGAGGACGTACATCGCGTAGATGAGCAGGAGCGAGGACGTGAGGTGGGGGATGATGACGAGCGCGAGGTAGAGCGACCGCAGGCGGCGGACGTGGCGCGAGAGCGCCCAGGCGGTCGGCCAGGCCACGAGGATCGTGAGCACCGTGGCGGCGAGGCCGAGCACGAGCGAGCGGACGAGCAGGCGGCCGTAGAGGTCCGGCTGGCCCGCGATGCGGGCCCACTCCTCACCGGTGACCGGCCCGTCGACGCCGGGACCGGCGAGCAGCCCGAAGTAGACGAGCAGGAACAGCGGGACGACGACGAGGGCGAGCAGGAGCAGCGCGCTCGGCAGCATGAGCCCCGAGCTCGACCAGCGGCGCCACCCGACCGCCGCCGACCGACGCGGGGGGTCGTCGGTCGACGACGGCGGAGCGACGCCGCTGGCCTTGGTCACTCGTGCCTCACTGCACCCCGGCCTTGACCTCCGCGAGCAGGTCGGTGTAGGCCTGCTGCTCCTCCTGGCTGAGGCTGCCCATGATCGCGAGGTCCTCGACCTGCTCGGGGTAGGCCTGAATGCGCGCCTTGACGTCCTCGGAGAGCTGCTCCTGGGCGAGCTCGTTGGCCGGCGCGGGCGCGTTGCCGGTCGGGTCCTCCGCCCACTCGACGAGGAACTCCTCGCTGATCATCCAGTCGATCCAGGCGTGGGCGAGCTCGACGTTGGGCGCGTCGGCGACGACCGACCACGTCGACAGCCAGCCCGCGGCGCCCTCCTCGGGGATGACGTAGCCCACCGGCTCGCCCTCCTCCATCATCGAGCCGGCGTCGCCGGCCCAGAAGTTGCCGACGCTGATCGCCTCGGTGGTGAAGGCCCGGGTCCAGTCGTCGCTCGAGCCCCAGTAGAGCTCGACGTTGGGACGCATGTCGATGAGGGCCTCACGGACGGCGTCGAGGTCGGGATCGTGGGGGTCGTCGCCGAGGTAGAGCGCGGTGAGCATGACCGCCTCGACGGGGCTGTCCATGAAGCCGACCTGCCCTTCCCACTCGTCGTCCCAGAGCACGCCCCAGCTCGTGGGCTCCTGGTCGAAGTGCTCGGTGTTGTAGGTCAGCCCCGTGCTGCCCCACACCCACGGCACACCGTAGAGCTCACCGTCGACGTAGATGTCGTCGATGTCGAGGAAGTCGTCGTAGACGCCGTCGAGGTTGTCGAGCAGGTCGGGGTCGACCGCCTCGATCGTGCCCTCCTCCTGCATCTGCTCGACGTACGTGGGGTTGGGCAACGCGACGTCGATCTCGCCGACGCCCCCGGTGCGCAGGACCTCCCGGAGCTCCTCGCCCCCGGAGTGGTAGACGTGCTCGACCGTCGCGCCGGTGCGCTCCTCGAAGCCGGCGATGGCGTAGTCCTGGTCCGAGCCGTAGTCGTTCCAGTTCAGCACGGTGAGCGTCTCGCCCTCGAAGGGCAGAGCGGCGTCCTCGTCGGTCGTGTCATCGACGTCGTCGGTCGTCTCGTCGACGTCGTCGGTCACCTCGTCGACGTCGTCGGCCTCGTCCTCGGCACACGCCGCGAGCATCAGGGCACCGGCCAGGGCCAGCGCGAGGAGGGATGCGTACCGTCTCGTCTTCATCTCCGGTCCTTTCTCGGCACCCCTGCGCGACGCTGCGCTGTGGAGGGAGCCCACCCTGAGAAAACCTTATCTCACGCCTGGCGCTGAGGGCAAGCGTGCCCCCTCCACCGTAGCGAGTCAGGCGAACCCACAGGGAGCGCCGATCCCGGACAGGAGCGTCACCGCAGTCGCCACAACGAACCTCCCGGTGCGCGCGGTTCCCTCTGACCGCAAGGTCGCGGTCTCGGCGCCCCGGACCCCGGCCCCCTGCTCGAGGCTCGGGGCGTGACCGCCTTGGAGCGCGACCGAAGGGCTACGCTTGGTGACGCGGTCAACGTCCATGCGGGATGAGGGGCGGCCGCAGCCCAGCACGTGACCGGCCCGAGCAGGGGGTCTCCGATGCACGCTGCCCACGATGAGCGTGGTGCGCGCCCCCCTGCCCGATCCTGGGCCCTGGGCGGCGTTGCGGCCCTCGTCCTCGCCGTGCTCGTCGCGGCCGCGGCATGGGATGCGACCCATGCCCGCGCCGACGTCGATCCCGAGCCCACACCGGCCGAGGCCACGGTGTCGGTGACGCTCAAGGTGCTTGACCGTCACGAGGAGCCCGTCCCCGACGCCGATGTGGACGTAGGCAGCGACGAGGCGACGGTGACGCCGACCAACGGCACGGAGGGGACGAGCTTCGAGGTCACCGGCGAGCCCGACGACGTCGTCACCTTCGACGTGTTCACCGATCGCGGCAGCGCCGAAGCGACGTTCGACGTCGCAGAGCTCGAGGACCTCGACGACCCGGTCGAGATCACCGTCGAGCCGGATGCGTGGGGCACCGTCGTCGACCCCGACGGCAATGGCGTCGGCGACGTCACAGTGTCCGCGTGGAGTGGGACCGACCACATGTCCCGCCACGGAGCCGCGGATCGGATCACCACGAGCGACACCGGCGGCCGCTGGGAGCTGCACCGCGGCAGCCGCATCGACGACGCGCTCGTCGTCGTCGCCGTCGGCGCGGCCATCGAGGCCGAGCAACGCGCCCTGCCCGACGCCGCCGAGGCCGGCGGTGAGGTCGAGCTGCGGTGGGTGCCCGCGATCGACGTCACGCTCGCCGGGGTCGCCCATCCGGAGAGCCGCAGCCTCGAGGCCTACACCCTCACCTTCGAGGACGAGGCCGGTGGCGGCGTCGAGGTGGCGCCGTCGCCCTTCGTCGAACCCGACCCGCGGGGGGCGACCCGCGGCGAGCTCAGCCTGCCCGACGCCTTCGACGGAACCTTCGTCGAGGCGTTCGCCATTGACGAGCGCGCCGCGCGGGCCACGCTGCGCGACCCGCAGGGCGCGACCGCGACCGTCGGCCTCGAGCCGTCGCCCGAGTCGGAGCCGGGGCAGGGGGCCGATGTCTCCCTCGCCGCCGCCGCCGTCGAGCTGCGCGACACCGACGGCGGCGCGCCCGTCGACGGCGACGTCGAGCTCGCGATCCAGCTCGACCCTGCCGCTGAGGGCGAGCTCACGACGATCGTCGATGCGGCGACGAGCGATGGGCAGGCCGTCGGCCTCGTCGACGCCAGCGACCGGGGCGGCAACCTACCTGGGGCGGACGAGCTGACCGACGCCCGGGTGACGGTGAGCGCTGAGGGCTACGCGCCCGTCGACGAAGCCATCGAGCTCCCGACCGGCGCGAACCTGCCGGGCGGCGACGGCACCGTGCCCTACGGGCCGGTGACCTCCGAGGCCCTCACCGTCGACCTGACCCCTGAATCCGACCCGGCGCCGGCTCCGGACCCCGAGCCCGAGCCCGAGCCCGAGCTCGGCGGCGCCGGCGTCACGGTCACCGACGACCGGGGCGCGCCCCTCACAGGCGCCACGGTCGCCCTCACCGACGGCGACGGTGTGCTGGCGGAGAAGGCCACTGACGGCGACGGCCTTGCGGTCTTCGCTGACCTGCCCGCCGGCGGGTACACCGTCACCGCGAGCGCCGCCACCCATGAGCCGGCCACGAGCAGCGACCTCACCGTCGCCGCCGAGGCCGAGGCGAGCCTCACCCTCGCACTGGCGCGCCTGGCAGGCAGCCTCGAGGTCACCGTCGTCGACGCCGGCTCCGGCGCAGCGCTCGACGGTGCCGTGCTCGTCGTCGCCCCCGATGAGGCCAGCGCCGACCCCGCCGAGGCCGACCCCCTCGAGCTCGTCACCGACATGGGTGAGGCGCGCGCCGATGGGCTGCCCGCCGGGGCCTACCGCGTGCGACTCGACGCCGACGGCTACGAGCCGGTGCACGCGGGCGCGGTCATCGAACCCGCTGCGACGGCGACCGTCCGTCTCGAGTCGGTCGGCGACCCGACGGCGCTCGTCGTCGACGTCACCGACACCGACGGCGCGCCCGTGCCCGGCGCTGAGATCACCGCGACGGCAACCGTCGACACGGTCATCACGCTCGCCGAGACCCGGACGGTCACGTTGCAGGGCGAGACCGATGCCGAGGGCCGCGCCGATCTCGGAGCCGCCCCGCCGGGCGAGTACCGCGTCACCGCCACACGCAACGGCTTCCGCAGCTGGCAGGGCGCGCACACCCTCGTGCTCGCCGCGCCCGAGGACGACACCGCAGGGCTCACCGGCCCCGAGGCCACCGCGCCGGACACCGGTGGGCCCGCCACCGCGGCAGCCGCGGACGCCGACCCCGGGGGCACACCGGTGCCCGCACCGGCGGCGGAGCGCCTCGCCGGCGGCCTCCCACCCTCGATCGACGGGCCGGACACGCTCCACGAACCCGGCGCCGCGCCGCGCGACGGCGGGACGTCGGCCGCGGGCGAGCCCGACACGGCCCCGGGGCCGGCTCCCGAGTCCACGGAGGTCCTGCTCGCCAACGCCGTCGGCGCGTTCGGCAGCTCGTTGCCGACCATCGCGCACGGGCCCGCCAACCCGGCCCGGGTCGCGGCGAACACCGCGCTCGCTGCCCTGCTCGCCTTCCTGCTCATCCTGCCGGCGGAGCTCTTCAACGCGACGCTGCGGGAGAACTACGACAGCGTCGTCGGCCGGCTCGGCCGCGCCCGCGACGCCGTCCGCACCTTGCTCGACCGCGTCGCCGCCGTGGTGCCGCGCGCACGACTCGTCGGCGGCGCGACCCTCACGATCGTCGTCGCCGCCGCCGCGAGCGCGCTCGACCCGCGCTTCGGCGGCGGGGTCGGATCGCTGCGGCTCATGGCCGCGCAGACCGTCGGGCTCGTCGTCACGACCTACGCCGTCAGCGCGATCGCGCTGCTCGCGGCCCGACGACGCGGCACGGCCGCGAGCATGGCCTTCCGCCCCGCCGCGCTGCTCGTCGTCGTCGTGGTCGTGCTCGTCAGCCGCACCGTCGACCTCTCCCCCGGCTTCCTCTACGGCTTCGTCGCCGCCGCGGTGTTCCATGACCGCATCACCGTCGCCCAGCTCGGGCGCATCACCCTGCTGCAGGGCGTGTTCATGGTCGGTGCCGGCGTCGGCGCATGGCTGCTGCTCGCCCCGGCACAGCTCGCCGCGGCTGCCGGAGGCTTCCTGCCCGCGCTGGCCGCCGAGGCGCTGACCGCGGTGTCGGTCGGGGCGCTGACGAGCCTCGTCCTCGCGTTCGTGCCGCTGACGTTCACCCACGGCGAGCGCCTCTTCGCGTGGAGCCGCCCGGCCTGGCTCGCGGTCTACGGCGCCGGGCTCCTCGCGTTCCTGTCGATCGCCGTCAACCCCGTCTTCGGTCAGCTTTCCGCGACCCGCTCACTCAGCGTGGCGATCGGCGCCTACGCCGCCTTCGCGCTCGGGTCGATCGCCTTCTGGCTCGCCTTCCGACGCCGCGCGGATGCCCCGCACGAGCGACTCACCCGCCCGGTCGGCCACCCGCCCTCCTGACCCCGGCTCGACGGGCCGCCGGTCGCACCGCTGCGCGCCGACGCCGCAGGGCGTCCAGGGTGCCCCTCGCGCGGACGTCGCCGCAGGGCCCGGCCGGCAGCCAGCGGCCGCCAGGACGAGGGGAGCCAGCCGATAAGCCGGATTCTGTGCCCGACGCGGTGCGTCGGGCGGCGGCCATCTCTCTGGGCCGGACGTCACCGTCCGGCTCGTGCGGCCTACCTGGCGCTCGGCGGGCCACCTCGATGCGCCTGCTTGGCCTTGCTCCCGACGGGGCTCCCTGGCCGTCGACGTCACCGCCGACGCCGGTGCGCTCTTACCGCACCCTTTCACCCTCACCACGCACGCCCTGACGGGCGCCGTTCGGCGGTCTGCTCTCTGTTGGCTTGTCCCGCGCGTCACCGCGCCTGGGCGTTACCCAGCGTCGTGCCCTGTGGAGTCCGGACTTTCCTCGACGGCTCACGCCGCCGCGGCCGCCTGGCCGACTCCCCTCGCGGTGCCAGGGTACCCACGGGGCGGCGGGCGGGATGCCCGCGCGCACGACGCCGAACGACCGCGACCGGCACGCTCAGCCGGTGAGCACGAGGATGCGCTCGCACTGCTCGCAGCGCGGCATGCCACCCTTAGCCTCGGCCTTGACCTCCTCGAGCTCGATCGCAGTGAGCTCGAGGCGACAGCCCGCGCACATCCGCCCCTGGAGCTCGGCGACGGCGAGGCCCTGCTTGCGCTCGAGGAGCTCCTCGTAGAAGGCGAGCAGCGACGCCGGCAGCGGCTCGGCGGCCGACGCCCTGGCACGGCGACGCTCGGCGAGCTCGGCGTCGATGTCGGTCGCGGCCTCGTCGCGCTGCCGCGCGAGCGCCTCGACGCTCGTCTCGAGCTCGGCGCGGCGGGTGGTGAGCTCCTCGCTCAGCGACTCGAGCTCCTCACGGCGCTCCATGACCTCGAGCAGCTCGTCCTCGAGGTCGGACTTGCGGGTCTTGAGCGAGCCGAGCTCCCCGCGAATCGCCGCGAGCTCCTTCTCGGAGGTGATCTGCCCGGAGTACATCCGGCCCTCCTCGGACCTCCGCCGGCTGTCGACGGTGGCGATCTCGCCCTCGAGGCGGGTCTGGCGACGCTCGACGGTCGCGAGCTCCTCGCGCGCGGTGGCCAGCTCGCCGCGCACGCGCTCGAGGGTCTCGATCTCGGCGTCGAGCTGCTGTTGCTCGGGCAGGTGCGCGCGGCGGTGCTCGAGCTGGCGGATCGTCGTGTCGACGGCCTGGAGGTCGAGGAGCTGGCGCTGCTGCTCTGGTGTGGCCGTCGTCATCGAGACGTGCCTTCCTCGTCGGTGGCCGCGGCGCCCGCCGCGGCCGGTGGGGGTCGGTAGCCCGCCCAGGGGTCGGTGTCGACGGCGCTGGCGCTGACCTGCGCGGCGAGCCCGCGGGCGGCCGCGCCCTCGACGAGCGCGGCGCGCAGCAGCGGCAGCGCGGCGGCCTCGGTGGCGTGGTGGCCCGCGTCGATGAGCGCGAGACCCTGGGTGCGGGCGTCGAGCGCGGGGTGGTGGCGCAGGTCGCCGGTGACGTAGAGGTCGGCGTCGGCGGCCAGCGCCGCGTCGATGAGGCCGTCGCCGGCGCCGCCGCAGGCGGCGACGCGACGCACCGGCCGGTCGAGGTCGCCGGCGACGCGCAGGTGCGGGCTCGGCAACCCCACCGCGAGGGTGTCGGCGATCGCGCGCAGGCTCGTCGGCTCGGTGAGCTCGCCCACGCGGCCGAGGCCCTTGTGGGGCCGGCGCTGGTCGTCGAGGACGTAGACGTCGTAGGCCACCTCCTCGTAGGGGTGGGCCTCCTCGAGCGCGGCGAGCGCCGCGGCCATCACGTCCCGGCGCACCTCGACCTCGAGGCGGTCCTCGGCGACCTCGTTGCGCTGCCCGCGCGCGCCGCGCTCGGGGTTGGCCGCCGCCGACGGGCGGAAGGTGCCGGTCCCGGGCACCCGGAAGGTGCACTCGTCGTAGGCGCCGATGACGCCTGCTCCCGCCGCCGAGAGCGCGGCGATCACCGCGCCGGTGTGCTCCCGCGGCACGAAGGTCGTGAGCTTGCGGACCTCGCCACCGGGGTCGGGGCGCGGGTCGAGGGGCCGCACCCGGACGAGCCCGAGGAGCTCGACGATCGGCGTCGTCGTCGCCTCCTCGGCGACGTCGAAGTTCGTGTGCGCGGCGAGGACCGCCCGGCCCTCGCGGGCGGCCCGCAGCGCGAGGCGTCCCGCGGCGCTGGCGGGGGTGAGCGAGGCGAGCGGGCGGAAGACGAGGGGGTGGTGGGTGAGGACGAGCTCGGCGTCGACCGCAGCGGCCTCGTCGAGGACGGCCTCGGTGACCTCGAGCGCGACGAGGACCCGGGTGACGGCGTCCTGCGGGTCTCCGACCTGCAACCCGACGTTGTCCCAGGGCTCGGCGTCGCCCGGCGGGTAGCCCGCGGCGAGGAGCTCGACCCAGTCCGCAACGCGATCAGCCATGGCCTCGCATCGTAGGGATCCCCGGTGCGCGGCGCACCCTTCGATCGGGGGCCGCGACGGGAGGTGCGTCGGCTACGGGGCGCCGTCGAGCTGGATCGTCGCGCGGTCCGCGGCGATCGGGGCGAGGCGCTCCTGGACGACGGCGACGTGGGCGGGGTGGGTGCGGTAGGTGTGGTAGCCCTCGGCGTCGTCGAACGTCGCGACGACGGCGTAGTCCCAGCTCGCGTCGCTGACGCCCTCGAGCAGGCCGAGGTCGGCGCCGAAGGTGAACGAGCGCAGCGAGGGGACCTCCCCGGGCAGGGCCGCGAGCCCCTCGGCGAGCGCAGCCACCTGCGCGCTCGTGGACTCCTCGGTGAAGCGGAACATCGCGACGTGGGTCACGGCCATGGGCTTCCTCCTGCGCTCGGGCTCGCCGACGGCGGCGGGCCACCGTGGGGGTCACGCCCCGGTGCCTTCCCCGTCCGTGGGGGTCTCACCCGCCGCGGCGCGACCTCAGGCCCGGGCGACGAGCCCGCCCACCTCGGTCGTGCCGTCGGGCCCGGGCCGTGCGCGCAGCTCCGAGCCCGCCCCCTGGCGGATCGTGAGGGGCCGGTCGAGGGCGGCGGCCAGGCGCAGCGCCGCCGAGCCGGTGGCCTCGTCCTCGGCGATGCCGGCCTCGGCGGCGAAGGCCCGCGCGCGGACGAGCCCGCGCTCCTCGTCGAGGTAGGCCCAGCAGTAGGCGAACCCCACCCCCGGCGGTGGCCCCTGCAGGCGCTCGACCTCGGCGGGCGAGACGCAGGCGAGCAGCACCATCGGCGGGGCCCAGGACGCGCGTCCGCGGATCCACCGGCGCGCGCCCTCGGTCCAGGTCGGCACTGCGCCGGCTGGTGGGCGCAGCACACCGGGATCGGCGCCCTCGCGGGCGAGCAGCCAGGCGGTGCCGACGAGCGGATGGCCGGCGAAGGGCAGCGGCATCGTCGGCGTGCGGATCTCCACGACGCCCTCGTCGGGATCGTCGACGAAGACCGTCTCGCTGAAGCCCAGGCGGGCGGCCTCGGCCTGACGCCGCGCGGGCGGGACCGCCGCACCGACGAGGTGCACGCCGAGGGGGTTGCCGCCGCTGCCGTCAGCGTCGGTGAAGACCCGCAGCACGCGCAGGTCGGCGGTCTCGTCGTCCACGTCGCCTCCGTCCTCTCGCCAGGCTGTCGGGCGGCCACGGCGCGCAGGCTGCCACGCCCTGCCGCTGCCGCGCCGTTGGAGCCCAGCGGACAGCGCAGCGCCGTGCCTGCGCTCACCGCCCGCTGGCTCGTCGAGCCCTAGGCGGGCGCCGTCGACGCCTCCCCGGTTGGCGGGCCGGGCTGCGTAGACTGCGGGCGACCTCCCCGATGGGGCGCTCGGCGCCACCTCCGCGCCGGGGCAGGCCGCCCTCGCAGACGGTGCGATGCTCTTCCCGACGGTGCAGTACGCGATCTTCTTCGCGATCGTGCTCGTCGCGAGCTGGCTGCTGACCCCACAGCCGGTGCGCTGGAAGCTCTTCATGCTCGGCGCGAGCTACGTCTTCTACGCGGCCTGGGACCCCCGCTTCCTCCTCCTGCTCGCCGGGGTCACGGTCTTCAACCAGGTCATGGCGCTGCGCATCGCCGCCGCCGACGACGACGACCGCCGCCGCGCCCTCGTGCGCTGGACGGTGGCCGGCGACCTCGCGGTGCTCGGCTGGTTCAAGTACTACGGCTTCTTCGTCGCCTCGATGGCCAACCTCCTCGCGCGCTTCGGGGTGTCCCAGCCGTTCCCGCTGCTCGAGATCGTCCTGCCGGTGGGGATCTCCTTCTTCACCTTCCAGGCGATCAGCTACGTCGTCGACATCGGCCGCGGCAAGCTCGAGCCCGCCAGCCACCTCGACGTCGCGGTCTTCCTCGCCTTCTTCCCCCAGCTCGTCGCCGGGCCGATCGTCCGCGCGCGGGAGTTCCTGCCCCAGCTCGCGACCCGCGCCGGGCAGGTCCTCGACACCGGCCGGGCGTTCGGCCTCATCACCGCGGGGCTGTTCAAGAAGGTCGTCGTCGCGAGCTTCCTCGCGAGCGCGATCGTCGACGAGGTCTTCGCCAACCCCTCGGCGTACTCCTCGGGGGAGATCCTCGTCGCCGTCTACGGCTACGCCGCGCAGATCTACACCGACTTCTCCGGCTACACCGACATCGCGATCGGCTGCGCGATGCTGCTGGGCTTCACCTTCCCCGACAACTTCAACCGCCCCTACGCGGCGACGACGCTGCGCGACTTCTGGCGCCGCTGGCACATGACGCTGTCACGCTGGCTGCGCGACTACCTCTACATCCCCCTCGGCGGCTCGGCGCACGGGCGGGCGCGCACCTACCGCAACCTCATGCTCACGATGCTCCTCGGCGGGCTGTGGCACGGCGCGGCATGGACGTTCGTGGCCTGGGGCGCGCTGCATGGCGGCTGGCTCGCGCTCGAGCGCTACCTCGAGGAGCGCCGCCAGGCCCGGCCAGCGCCACGCCGTCCCGGCCTCGCCCCCCTCGAGCCGTGGTGGATCGAGACGCGACGCTGGCTCGTGACCTTCCACGTCGTCTGCCTCGGCTGGGTGTTCTTCCGCGCCGAGTCCTTCGACGTCGCCACGACGATGCTCACCCGGCTGGCCACCGCACCGGGCCCCGCGCCGCTCGTCACCGTGCCGGTGCTCGCGGTGATCGTCGCGACGATCGCGGTGCAGTTCCTGCCGGAGGGCACCGGCGAGGCGATCCAGGCGCAGTTCAGCCGTCTGCCGCTGGCCGGGCAGGCCCTCGCGCTCGCCGGCGCCCTCGTTGTCATCGACGCCCTCGGCCCACCGGGGGTCGCCCCGTTCATCTACTTCCAGTTCTGATGGGCCGGCCTCGCGGACCCGCGCACGCCGGCCTGCCATCCTGGCGTGTGCGATGAGCACCGACACCGAGCCCCGCGCCGCCGCGGCCCGACCCCGCGGGCCCTCCGGCGAGGAGGAGACGCCGCCGACGCGGCGATGGCTGAGCCCGGCGCAGGCCGTCGCGGTGCTGCTCGCCGCGCTCCTGCTCGGCGCGGTCATGAACGCCTCGTCGCTCGCGGCCACCGCCGAGCGCCAGCCCTTCGGCTGGCAGCGCAGCGTCGCCGTCGCCGTCGTCGGGCCCGTCGAGGCGCTCGCCGAGGTGACCGGGCTCGGCCGTGTCCACGCCTGGCTCGTCGAGGGCCTGGGCGGGTGGTTCCGCCCGGCGATCCGCGAGCCGGCCGCCCCCGGCGAGCCGACCGGCACACAGGCGGCGGGCGGCGACCCTGCCGAGGCGGCGACCGCCGAGGGCGAGCAGGACGCCACCGCCGAGGGCGAGCAGGACGCCACCGCCAACGACGGGGCCACCCGGGGGTCGGAGACCGACGACGCCGGGCCACGTCGGTCACCGACCGAGGAGGACCCCCTCGCGGTGTGGGTCGCCGGCGACTCGCTCGTCGAGCCGCTGGGCGCCGCGCTGTCCTCGGCGCTCGAGGGACGTCTGCCCGCTGAGGTGGCCGCCGAGCCGCAATACTCCACCGGGCTGGCCCGACCCGACTACTTCGACTGGCCGGCGCACGCCGGGGCGACGGTCGGGGAGGACGACCCCGACCTCGTCGTCGTCATGCTCGGGGGCAACGACGACCAGGACATGCGCGGCGACGAGGTCATCCACCGCCGCGACGACGAGTGGCTCGAGGAGTACCGCGGGCGCGTCGATGACTTCCTCGACGCGCTCACCGCCCAGGGCGCGGAGGTCCTCTGGGTTGGCCTGCCGGTGATGCAGGACGCGACGTTCGACGGCGCGATGCGCGAGCTCGACGAGGTCTACGCCGCAGGCGCCGAGGACCATCCCCGCGCGACCTACGTGCCCACCCGCGACCTGCTCGCCGACGACGGTGGGTACGCGACCTACCTCGAGGGCGCCGACGGCGGGGTCGAGCGCATGCGCCGCGACGACGGCATCCACCTCACCCCCGATGGCGGTCGGCTCCTAGTCGAGGCGCTGCTCGCCCAGGCGATCCTCGAGCGCTGGGCTCCCGACGGCTAGCCCCGGGACCGCCGTCGGGGCCCGGGACCCCCGTCGGGACCTGGCCGGCTCCTCCGCCGGCTGCAGCGTGTAGGTGTAGAGCGTGGTGCCGGCCGGACGGTCCGCGGAGATGCCGACGTTCCAGCCGAAGCCCTCGAGCTCGGCCTCGGCGGACTCGGCCATCCCCTCCTGCTCGACGCCGCTGGAGCGCACGAGCTCCCAACCGTCGCCCTCGAGGCCCTCGAAGTAGGCGACGGCCTCCTCGATCTCCTCGTCGGTGCGGTACTGCGTCTGGATGAGGAAGACCTCGCCATCGTCGCCATCCTCGACGATCGGGTTGGCGATCTCCACGCCGTCGTGGACCGCCAGCTCGGCGGGCCAGTCCTCGGGCAGGCCCTCGGCGGGACCAGCGTCGTCATCGCCGTCGTCGTCGGCCTCGGCGGCCTCGTCGGCCACGTCATCCTCGCCGGTGTCGCCCGCGTCGTCGGCGTCGGCGGCGACGCGCCCGAGGAGGACATCGCCGGTGCCCGGATCCCAGTCGGCGAAGCCCACGGTGTCGGCATCGACGACGTCGCGGGGCGCGGTGACGTCACTCGTCCTCGCGATGCCGTTCGTGGCTGTGCACCTGTCCGCGCTCGAACCGCGCCCAACCCCGTGGGGCCCGACGATCCCGCGAACGCCCGCTTGGCCTACGAGCGGCCGTCCTCCTCGTCGGCGCGTTCCTGTCGCGCTTCGAGGAAGTAGGCCCCGATCATCCCGGCAAGGGAAGCGAAGACGACGATGGCATAGACCGAGAGCGCGATGGCCAGCAGACGGCCGGTCACCGTCACCGGCTCGTGGACCATGTTGGCCGCGAGGCCCAGGTTCGCCGACCACCACAGCGCATCGCCGAGGCTGGTGAGGGCCCCCTCGCGTCCGCGCTCGAGCACGAACAGCAGCTGGCCGCTGCCGAACACGACGACCACGGTCGCGGCCAGCAGGAACTGCAGCCGGCCGGTCAGCAACACACGGGCGGTGCCGACCGCGCGGTAGGACGAGCCGACCACGCGGCCCAGGGGCAGGACGCGCACCAAGCGCAGCGCGCGGAACAGGCGCAGGACCCGCAGCAACGGCAGCACGAGGAAAAGCACGGAGGGCCAGTGACGACGCAGGAAGCGCGCCGGCCGCCTCGACACCACGAGTTTGGCGATCAACTCGACCGCGAACAGCCCCCAGATGACGTTGCTGACCACGGCCAGCACCTCGCGCTGGTCGCGTGGCGCGGTCAGCTCGTAGGCCACCAACCCCGCCCACACGACGGCGAGCACGGCCATCGGTATGTCGAGCCGGCGTTCGAGCAGCGCGGCCAGGCGTTCGCGCTCGGTCGGCTCGTCGTTCGGATCGGGATCGAGGGTGGGGGAAGCCTCGTCGCTCATCGTCCCGACACCTCGGTCAGACGGCCGTGGGTCCCGACAGCCAGGCTGGAACAGTCACCGACCGGCGAACGCCACCATCGGAGATATCGCGGCTGTCGGATATGCCCTCCTCGACGTCGGCTCCCCCGAGCCTACTGACCGCCACGCCGCCCACGACCTCGCACCGGGGCACTCACCAACAGCCCGAGGGGCTCGCCCAGGCCCCGCAACCACATGCCGGCGCCCGCGGCACCGCCCCCAAGGCGCCAGGCGAGCCCTGCGAGCTGCCCTGGTCCGCATCACGCGGAGACCCCGGAACGGCTCAGCGGACGCGCTGGAGGGCCCGCCGTGGGCGCTGCAGGGCTCGAACCTGCGACCTCGTGCTTGTAAGGCACGCGCTCTCGCCACCTGAGCTAAGCGCCCCGGGGCGAGTCTAACCGCCACGCAGACGGGGGTGCGGGCCCCGGACGCGGACCGTTGCCGCACGACGCCGTCCCACGCCCGTGCCCCTCGTCTTGCCGCCCTGCGTGCAGTACGTTGCGGTCCGCGACCGGGGAACACGTCGCCGAACGCTCCGCACCACGCGCGATCGGGGGACTGCGCGGCGTGCGCGATCGGCTCGACCAGGGGAGAGATCGTGAGGTACTACATCATCACCGGCACCAGCCGAGGCCTGGGCAAGGCGCTCGTCGGCGAGCTCGCCGACGAGGAGGCCACCATCTTCTGCGTCTCGCGCTCGGGGACCGACACGAGCGCGCTCGGCTCCCGCACCGCAGAGGTTGTCGACGTCGCCTTCGACCTCGCCCGCGTCGACGAGCTCGAGGGGTTGATGGCCGAGATCTTCGCGCGGATCGACCTCGCGAGCGCCGAGGGGATCTACCTCATCAACAACGCGGGTCTCGTGGACCCCGTCGCCGCGGTCGAGCGCCTCGACCCGCAGGCGACGGCGCTGCACGTCACCGTCAACCTCGTGGCACCGATGCGGCTCACGTCCCTCTTCCTCGGCCACACCGAGGAGGCGACCTGCCGCCGTGTCGTCGCGAACATCTCCTCGGGCGCCGCGGCGAACCCGTACCGCGGCTGGGGCGTGTACTGCGCGGCGAAGGCGGGCCTCGACCAGTTCGGCCGCGTCGCCGGCCTCGAGCAGCGCCACCGCGCGGAGGAGACCGGCGCCGAGCCGGTGGTCGTCTACTCGGTGGCGCCCGGCAAGGTCGACACGGCGATGCAGGCCACCCTGCGCGAGCACGACCCCAGCGACTTCCCCGACCGCGACGCCTTCGTCACGCTCAAGGAGACGGGAGCGCTCAACGATCCCGCGGCCGCCGCGAGAGCCGTGGCGGGGACGCTCGACCACCCGTCGATCAACCCCGGCGACGTCATCGACGTCCGCGACTTCGCGAGCTAGCCCCCGGTCAGTCCGCCGGGCGCAGCAACGCCTTGCCCCCGGCGTGGCCCGCATCGACGAGCGCGAGCGCGCGCTCGGCCTGCCCCAACGGCGCCTCGACGACGACGCGCGAGCGCAGCGCCCCACGCGCCACGCGGTCGAGCAGGTGCGCGAGGACGGTGGCGTCGGGATGCACGAGCGGCCGGCTGCCGAAGAAGTCCCGCAGCGCGTCGGCGTCGCCCGGCAGCGACACGAGGGTCACCCGACGGGTGTGGTCGCCCACCCCGGGCATCGCGAGGACGTCATCGACGGCGGTGACGGTGTTGACGACGAGGTCGATGCGCTCGTCGACCGCGGTGAGCGACTCGCTCGTGTAGTCGACGACACGGTCGGCGCCGAGTGCGGCGCACAGACCGGCGTTGCGCGCCGAGGCGGTCGCCACGACGCGGGCCCCGGCGGCGTGGGCGAGCTGGATGAGCTGCTGGCCCACACCGCCCGCACCCCCCGTCACGAGCACCGTCTCGCTCGCGGAGAGGCCGCCGTGCTCGAAGAGCGCCTGCCAGGCGGTGAGCCCGACGAGCGGCAGGGCCGCCGCCTCGGCGTCGCCGACCCCGGCCGGGATGGCGACGACCTCGTCGGGCCGCGCGAGGACGTACTCCGCGAATCCGCCGGGCGCCGAGGGGAAGCCGACCATCCCGCACACCCTCGTGCCCACCGCCAAGTCCCCCTCGCCCGCGTCGCGGACGATCTCGCCGGCGACGTCGTAGCCGGGCGTGAGCGGGAGCCGGTCGGCGAGGCCAGGGTCGGCAGGGCGGCCTGCGCAGGTCTTGAGGTCGACGGGGTTGACCGCCGCGGCCTGCACGCGCACGAGCACGCCGCGCTCGGCGTCGGGCTCGGGAATCGGCACCGACACCAGGCGCAGGTCACGCCACGAGCCGAACGCCGCGAGTCGCAGCGCCCGCATCGTCGCGCCCTGCCCGGCCACGCCTCCTCCTCGCTCCTCGCCCCGCACGCTTGCCCAGCGCCCGCCCGGCGTCAACCCCGGCGCCCCCGGGTCGGGCCCACCAACGTCGGTGCCCGCCCCCAGGCAACGGGTTCACCACACCCGTGCGCATCGTCACACCAGGGCCCATCACCACACCCGGGCGACCGGCTCGGTGGGGCCTGTCGACGACCTTGCGAAAGCACGGAAAAGTACTTGACCGTACCCGTGCAGCCATCTATAAGGGTGGTGCTGAAGGTGGCGCCTGCAGGGGATACGGATTGTCGGCGCCACCTCGATGCCAACCTTCGGTGCCAGTGAGTCGGCAACGGTCCCTCTTCGACTCGTCGAACGCGACGCTGCCGCATGACACCGCCTCTGAAGGGGTTGCCGTGCAGCGAACGGCCCGGGCAGAGAGCTGTCACGTCGCAGGGTTCCGCGGCAGGACCATCGCGCATCCCGGCGACAGGAGGGACTCCTCGCCCGCGCCGCCCGCCTCGACGGCGACGCCGCCACCCACGCCGCTCGAGCAGGGGGAACCATGACCAATTACTACATCGGATTCGACTGCGGGACCATGGGAACCAAGGTCGCCATCTACGCAGACGATTCGAACCTCGTGGCCGAAGCGTACCGTCCGCACAAGATCGACTTCCCCAAGCCGGGCTGGGCGGAGATGGACCCGGATCAGTTCTATCGTTGCGTCGTCGACGGCATCAAGGAGTGCGTCACGACCAGTGGGATCGACCCCAAGCAGGTTCGCGGGATCTCCTGCAGCGGGATCGTGTGCGGGTTCGTGCCCATCGACGAGAACTGGGATCCGACGCGGCCCTACATCTGCTTCCTCGACACCCGGGCGAAGAAGGAGGCCGAGGAGGTCGCCAACCTCGACGAGAAGCCGTGGTACGACGAGGCCGGCAACGCCGAGCCCGGCGCGTACATGCCCCCGATGTTCATGAAGTGGCTGCTCACCCACGAGCAGGAGAACATGGGCCGCGCGAAGTCGGTCGTGCACGGCGCGCACTACGTCCTCGGGCGGCTCGGCGAGCTCAGCGGCAAGGACGCCTTCACCGACTGGGCCCACGCCTCCGGCTGGATCATCGGCTTCGACGCCCGCAAGCGGCAGTGGTCGGACCGCCAGTTCGACGCGCTCAACATCCCACGCGAGCTCATCCCCAAGATGAACAAGCCCTGGGACGTCGTGGGCGAGCTCAGCCCGCGCCAGGCCGAGGCCTGCGGCCTCGTGGCCGGCATCCCCCTCGTCACCGGCGCCGGCGACGTCATGCAGTCCAACCTCGGCTCCGGGGTCATCGACATCGGGATGTCCTCCGACGTCGCGGGAACGGCGTCGATCTTCACCTTCGTCGCCCCCGACTTCAAGCGCGAGGTCACCGACCAGAAGGCCATCCTCAACTCGATGGGCACCCTCGAGGACCAGTACGTCTACTGGAGCTTCATCCCCGCGGGGGGCCTGAGTCTGCGCTGGTTCCGCGACGAGGTCCTCATGCGCGAGGGCGACGAGGAGATCTTCAAGGAGCTCGACCAGATGGCCGCCAAGGTGCCGCTCGGCTCCGAGATGTCGCTGTTCTTCCCCTACCTCCAGGGCCGCAGCAACCCGTCGTGGCCGGAGGCCAGCGCCTCCTTCATCGGCATGCACGGCAGCAACAACGCCGGGACGATGTGGCGCTCGATGATGGAGTCGATCGCCTTCGAGTACCTCTCCTGGGTCTCGCTCATGCGCGGCGTCGGCATCGACCTCGAGGAGGTCATCGGCACCGGTGGCGGCTCGAAGAGCAAGATCTGGAACCAGATCAAGGCCGACGTCCTCGACGCGCCGTACACGACGCTGAAGCGGACCGAGGGCGCGGTGCTCGGCAACGCCGTCGTCGCCGCCTACGGTGTCGGCGACATCCCCGACATCCCCTCGACGATCAAGCAATGGCTCGAGCGCAAGGAGACGTTCCAGCCCAACGCCGAGAACACCGCGGCCTATCGCAGGGTCTTCGAGCAGCGCGAGAAGATCCTCAACGGACCGCTTCGTGAGGTCATGCGCGAGCTTGGCGCCCTGCACGACGCCTAGCAGCGCCATCCCCGCCCCGAACGCGGCCCACGTGCGTGCGATCGCGCGTGGGCCGCAGCGCGGCCGCGGACGGCGTCGGTCGAGGGGACGCTCCCACCCTCCCACTCCTCCCCTAGCATCGGGGCTCCACCGCCAACCCCGGGTTGACGGACCTACGAGGCAAGGGCACACGATGAGCGACGAACCGACCCCACCCGAGCAGAGCGGCGGCAGCAGCAAGCTCAACGTCAGCGTCAACGACGAGCTCAAGCACGGGACCTACGCGAACTTCCTCCTCGTCAGCCACTCCCCCCATGAGTTCACCCTCGACTTCTGCCAGGTGCTGCCGGGTGGCGAGCCGGGCAAGCCGCGCGCCGAGGTCGTCAGCCGCGTGAAGGTCGCGCCGACCCTCGTGGGCAAGATCATCCAGGCGCTCAACACGAACATGACGAACTACGAGGACAAGCACGGCATGGTCCGCGACGTCGGCTGAGCGCCACGCACGGCGACGAGCCGCGACGCGCCCAGGCTCAGCCCTCGAGACCGTCGATGGCCTCCTTGAGCTCATCGAGGTCACGCGCGTCGGCGATGCCGTTGACCGTGCGGTAGCGCACGACCCCTTCGCGGTCGACGAGGAATGTCGCCCGCCGGGCGACGCCGAAGCGCTCGTCGAAGACGCCGTAGCGGCGCGCGACGTCACCGTGGGGCCAGAAGTCCGAGAGCAGCGGGAAGCGGTAGCCGTCCTCCTCGGCCTGCCGGCGGTGGGTGGCCGGCGCGTCGCAGGACACCGCGAGCAGCGCGACGTCGTCGTTGTCGTAGGCGCTGATCTCCTCGCGCAGCCCGCCGAGCTCACGGTCGCAGATCCGCGAGAAGGCCATGAGGTAGAAGACGACGGCCACGTGGCGCTTGCCGCGGTAGTCGGCGAGCCGGACCGGCTGGTTGTGCTGGTCGCGCAGCTCGAAGTCGGGGGCTTGCGCACCCACGTCGACAGGCACGGTGCTCCTCCATAGGGGTGGTGGGACGGCGGCGCGGCGGCGGGCGATGCCGACGCGGGAGTCTACTGCCGCGCGGGCCATGCGCTGCTCGCTAGGCTGCGGCGATGCCCGCCTCCCCTGCTCGCTCCACCGCCCACTGGCGCAGGCTGCCGCTCGAGACCGCCGGGGCCGCGGCCCTGCTCGAGGGCTCGGCCGCCCTCCTCGACGGGCTCGCCGACGATCCCGCGCCGACGCTGCGGTGGTACCGCGCCAGACGCACCGCCATCGTGCTCGGCCGCGGTCAGCGCCGCCTCGAGGTGCGTGCGGGCGCCGACGTCGACCTCGTGCGCCGGGACTCCGGAGGGGGGGCGGTCCTGCTCGATCCCGAGCTGCTCTCCCTCGACGTCGCCGTGCCGGCGGGCCACCCGTGGATCGACCCCGGCGACCTCGGCGCGGTCTTCGCCCGGGTCGGCGCCGCCTGGGCTGCCGCGCTCGGTGACCTCGGCCTGCGCGGCGCGGTCGTCCACGAAGGCCCGTCGACGACGCCAAGGGCCACCGATACCCGCAGCAGCCTGCTCGCCGCGGTGTGCTACGCCTCGCTCGGACGCGGCGAGGTGCGCGTGGGGCCACGCAAGCTCGTCGGGCTCTCCCAGCGCCACCGTCGCCACGGCGTGCTCGTGCAATGCGGTCTCCTGCGACGCTGGCGGCCCGCCGCGCTGCTCGAGGCCCTCGACGCCGACCCTGCCGACGCCGAGGTCACCGGCGCCGCGGTCGGCCTCGAGGACCTGCTCCACCCCGCGCCCGGCGACGCCGAGGTCATCGGCGCGGTCGAGGCGGCCTTCGAGCGTGCCGTCGCCGCGCCACACCCCCCGCCCGACGGCACCGCCACCGAGGTGGCCTAGCCGGCGTCGAGCGACCAGTCGAGCCCGAGCGGCCCGCCGCGGCGTCCGCGCTCGGCGGCGATGACCTCGGCGATGATGGAGATCGCGATCTCCCCGGGGCTGCGCCCACCGATGTCGAGGCCGACCGGCGCGCGCAGACGGGCGAGGTGGGCCTCGGGCACGCCGGCGTCACGCAGCCGCCGCACCGCGCCCGGCGCATGCCTGCGGCTGCCGAGCATCCCCACGAAGGCCGCCTCGCTCGCGAGCGCGACCCGCAGGGCCTCGTCGACCCACCCGGCGTCATGGTCGCTGACGAGCACGGCGTCGCCCTCGCCTGGCGGGGCGGCGAGGAGGTAGCGACCAGGGTCGTCGGCCTTGACCTCGACGCCGGCGGGCACACCGACGTGCCCGCCCACGGCGACGAGGACGACGCGGCGCTCGGCCAGGCGCGCGACCTCGCAGACCGCGCGGGCCACCGGAGTGGCGCCGAGGACGAGCACGCACGGCTCGGGCTCGTGGACCTCGGCGAAGAGCTCGAGATGGCGTGGCTCGTCGTGGCCCTCGAGGCGCTCGGTGCGCCGCACGGCCCGCCCGGCGGCCAGGGCCTGCTCTCCGAGCCCGGCACCGACGGCGTCGAACTCCGAGCAGCCAAGCGTGCCCGCGACCACGCCGCGCTGCTCGTCGACGACGAGCTTGGCCCCGGGATGGCTCGCGACGTCACCGGTGACCTCGAGGACGGTGACGAGGGCGACTCGGCGTCCCTCGCCTCGGGCCTTGGCGAGCGCATCGAAGACGGTCATCGGCGCGGCGTCCTCACTCCTCGACGACACCATGCCGCGGCGGCCCGTCGACAGGGTCGGCGGCCTCGAGGTCCTGCGCGGCCTCGAGGAGGTCGGCGACGGCCTCGTGGTAGAAGGCAGTGAGGCGGTCGAGGTCGGGCATCGCGCGGCGGTCGCCGAGCAGCCCCACGCAGACGCTGCCGAGGTAGCTGCTCACCGCGATCGACAGCCCGGCGTCGCCGCTCAAGGGGATGAAGGCGCAGCTCGACTCCAGCGCCACCCCCGCGAGCCAGCGTCGGCGCTGCGGGCCGGGGGCGTTGGAGAGCGCGACGTTGTGGCGCTGCTCGCCGATGACGATGCGCGCCGCCATCGCGTGCAGCACCGGGGGGCTGTAGCCCGCGAGCAGCGCGAGACGGTCGGCGGCGACGGCCTGGCGGGACTCCTTGAGCCCGGCGAGCTCGCCGATGACGCGGTAGAGCCGCGCGACGGGGTCCATGGCCATGACGGGCAGCGGCGCGAGCACGCCGACCGCCCCCTCACCCCAGCGCTCGGCGGGCGCGCCCTCGGGGGCGGCGACGCGCACCGGCACCATCGCGCGCAGGTCGAGGTCCTTGGTCTCGTGCCCCCTGGCGCGCAGGAGTCGGCCGACGGCGTCGGCGCTCACCGCGACGACGACGTCGTTGATCGTGCCCCCGCACGTCGCCCGGATCGCCTTGAGGTCGTCGAGGGCGAGGCTCGCGGTCGCGAAGCGCCGATGCGGGGTCAGCGGCATGTTCAGCGGGCTGCGCGGAGCCGAGCGCGCCAGCCGCGCGGCGAGCCCGGCGGCGGCACCGGCGGCGGAGCCGAGCGCCGCGGTGGCCTTGCGTGGCGACGTGGCGAGCTCGGCGAACCCGGCTGCGGCGCCGGCGACGCCGCGGGCCCGCTCGCGCACCCCCTCGACGGCGAGCTCGAGCGCCTCGGGCTCGCGCTCGGGCCGCCAGGGCGGTGGCTCCGGCGGCGGCGCCGCGTCCGGCGCGTCGTCGAGCAGCAGCGCGAAGAGGTCGGCGTGCTGGGCGCCGGCCATCGCGAGGTGCACCTTGCGGAATACCGCGGTGCGCTCGCCCTCGAGGCCCTCGATGACGTAGAGCTCCCACAGCGGCCGGTCGCGGTCGAGCGGCCGCGCGATGAGGCGGCTGATGGCCTCACCGAGCTGGGCGGCGTCGCCCGGGCGGGGCAGGGCGGCGTGGCGCAGGTGGTAGGAGAGGTCGAAGTCGTCGTCGTCGATCCAGCGGGGGCCGGCGCCGAGGGGCACGTCGACGACCTTGCGGCGCGCGAGGGGGACCTCGTGGAGGCGGGCGGCGAGGCGGTCGTGGACGTCCTGGAAGCCGAGGCCGGGCGCGAAGACGCTCACCCCGCCGGTGTGCAGGGGCGCAGTCGGCGTGTCGAGCGCGAGCACCGAGGCGTCACGCGGGGACAGCCGGTAGGGCATCGTCGCGTCGCTCCCCCTCGGTCGGCCAGGGCGGCTCCAGCCTAGGTCGCGTGGACGGGTCGCGGGCCCCTCAGCCGGCGCGGGCGCGGACCTCGCGGGCGGCGCGGACCTCGGTGCCGACGGCGATCTCGGCGAGGCGGGCGAGGTGGGCGAGCTCGACGCTGCGGAAGCGGGGCCCCCGTGCCCGCGCGACGAGTACCGCCGTCGTGGGCTGACCCAGCGGCGCCGCGGCGACCTCGATGCGCCCGTCGGCCGACCAGGCCTCGGGCATCCACACCGCGGCGGGCAGCCGTCGCGGAGCCTCCAGCGGCAGCCACGGGGTGGCGAGCCCGTCGAGCGGGGGGGCCTCGGCGCTGCGCGCGAGGGGTTCGACGCCGCCCACGCCGTTGGCCAGCGCCGCGCTCCACGTCGCGCCGAGCGCCTCGGGCAGTCGCTCGACGAGGGTGGCGACCGCGCCGCGGCCCTGCCCGACGCAGAGGGCGGCAAGATCCATGGGGTCGAGGGCGGGCGTCGTGCCGTCGCGTCGCTCGAGCGATTCGACGACCGCGCCGGGAGCCGACTCCACGGCCTCCCGCAGCGACGCCGCGTCGACGTCGACGACGAGGCGCACGTCGTCGACCGCGACGCCGTCGCTGCGCTCGACGACCTCGACTCGCTCGATGTCCCCGCGCAGCCGGGCGATCGCCCCGGTCACCCCGCTGAGGGCGCCGGGCCGGTCGGGCAGCGAGATCCGCAGGGCGTAGCGCATCGCCTCTCCTCCTCGGGGATCGAGCCTACGCCGGCCACGTCACGAGGCGGTGAGCGCGACGTTGCCGCGCGGTTTCGCGCGCGCGCCCGGTGGGCGGCAAAGCGCGCCGGCTCACAGCCCGGCGATGCCGAGGCGGCGGTTGAGGGCGGCCAGCGTGGCCTTCGCGCCGGCGACGGCGACGCCGTCCTGCGCGACGATCGCCGCGCCGGCGTAGCGCATCGGCGTGCCGGCGACGTCGACGCCGACCATCGTGGCGACGACCTCGGGCAGGCCCTGGCCGGGGTCGAGGCGCTCGCACCACTCGAGGGTGAAGCGGATCGCGTCGGGGGTGAAGGTGTCGAGCGCGGCGGTCGTCGCGCCCGCCGCCGCGAGCGCCGGCTCCTCGTCGCCCTCACTGAGCACGCGCTCCCCGACGTAGAGCGCGGTGTTGTACTCGAGCGCCACCCGGGCCCGCTGTCCCTGGGGCCCGTCGACGATCGCGGCCTCGACGAGCAGGGGGCGGATCGTCTCGAAGGACTCGAGGGGCTCGCTCATGGTGCGCAGCAGCGTAGCCGCAGGCGGGACGCTCGTCACGTCCCGTGGCGTGAGCGCCACCGGGAGCGGGTAGGCAGGCGCCATGGAGCGAGAGTTCAGCGTCGACGAGGCCCGCGCGCTCATGCCCGAGGTCCGCGAGCGGGTCGAGGCGATCATCGCCGCTCGGCGCGACGTCGCGCTGCTCGCCGACGGCCCGACCGCCGAGCGCAAGGCCGCCGAGGCGCGCCTGGCCGAGGAGGTCGAGTGGTTCGTGCGCACCGGGGTGCAGGTCAAGGGCATCGCCCCGATCGTCCTCGACTTCCCCGGCCGCGTCGACGGCGAGCCCGCCCTGCTGTGCTGGCTCGAGGGCGAGACCGACCTCGACTGGTTCCACCGTCCCGAGCACGGCTTCATGGGGCGCCAGCAGCTGCCCTGAGGGGCGTGCCCCTCAGCCGGCCGGGCCGTCGAGGTGATCGGCGAGATGCTCGGCGATCGCCAGCGAGGCCGTGGCCGCCGGCGAGGGGGCGTTGCGCACGTGGACGATCGTGTCGTCGCCGGTGATGAGGAAGTCGTCGAGCAGCGCCCCGTCGGCGCCGAGCGCCTGTGCGCGCACGCCTGACGGGCCCTTGCGCAGGTCGCCGCGTCCGATCTGGGGCACGTAGCGCTGGACCTGGCGGGCCACCGGCGCCCGCCGCAGCGAGTGGTGCACCTCGGTCACGCCGACGCGCCAGTGCGCCCTCGCGAGCTCGCGGGTGCCCGGCCAGGTCGCCGTGGCCCAGAGCTCGGGTGGACGGACCACGCCCCAGCTGTAGCCCTCGCGCGCGAAGGCCGGCACGGCGTTGGGCCCCACCCAGACGTCGTCGTAGACGGTGCGCGTGAGGTGCACCCCGAGGAACGGCAGCCCATCGGCGGGCACGGGGTAGACGAGGCCGCGGACGAGGTGGGCCTTGGCGGGGTCGACGCGGAGGTACTCCCCGCGGAACGGCACGAGCCGTACGGGGGTGTCGTCGCCGCTGCGCACCGCGAGGGTGTCGGAGTGCAACCCGGCGCAGTTGACGACCTGCCCGGCGTGCAGCTCGCCGCGGTCGGTACGGAGCACGACCCCCCCGTCGCGACGGGCGAGCTCGGCGACGGTGACGTCGAGGCGGACCTGCCCGCCACGCCGTCGGAGGTCGGCTGCGAGGCTCTCGGCGACGGCGGCGAAGTCGGTGACCGCGGTCAGTGGCGAGTGCAGCGCGCGCAGGCCGGTGACGAACGGCTCGACCTCACGCAGCTCGCTGGGCCCCAGCAGGGCGAGGCCCTCGACGCCGTTGGCCGCCGCCCGCTTGGCGATGGCCTCGAGGCCGGCGAGCTCGTCCTCGCGAGTGGCCACGACGAGCTTGCCGCGCTCGAGGTAGGGCAGGCCGCGCTCGGCGCAGTAGGCCTTGAGCCGGGACCGCCCCGCGACGCAGAGCCGCGCCTTGAGCGAGCCCTCCGGGTAGTACAGGCCCGCATGCACGACGCCGCTGTTGCGGGCCGACTGGTGGCGCGCGACCCGGTCCTCCTTGTCGAGGACCGCCACCGAGAGGTCGGGGTGGCGCTCGAGCAGCGCGTTGGCCAGCGACAGCCCGACGAGGCCCGCGCCGACGACGGCGACGTCCCAGGGGCGCTCGCGCATCCCACTCCCTCCTCGACGGCGACGCTTGCTCGCCTGCCCGGCCGGGGGGAGTCTAGAGCGGCCGCTGCGGCGTGGGCGAGCCGTGGGCCAGGCGTCAGCCCTCGGCCCGGTGTCAGCCCTCGGCCCGGCGTCAGCCCTCGGCCCGGCGTCAGCCCCCGGCCCGGCGTCAGCCCCCGGCCCGGCGTCAGCCCCCGGCCCGGCGTCAGCCCCCGACGAGGCGCAGCACGAGGGCGAGGCCGTGGGCCGGCCCGGCGGTCGGCGGCAGCAGCAGGGTGCGGATGCCGAGCTGTGCGGCGCCGGCGTCGTCGCGCCAGCTGTCGCCGACCATGAGCGTGCGCTCAGGCGCGACGCCGAGGCGGCGGGTGGCCTCCTCGAAGATCCCGACGTGGGGCTTGACCACGCCGAGCTCGTAGGAGAGCACGACGGCGTCGAGCAGCTCGGCGAGCCCCTCGTCGGCGAGCAGGCCACGCACGTCGATGCCGATGTTCGACACGAGTCCGGTGCGCACGCCGCGGTCGCGCAGCGCTGAGAGCACCGGCACGGCGTCGTCGTAGGGACGCCAGGTCGGCAGCATCGTGGCGTAGAGCGCCGCGGCGAGCTCGGCGTCGACGCCGGGGGCCTCACCGACGACGGAGATGAAGACGCTGCGGTGCCGGACCGGGTCGAGGTCGCGCTCGCTCGCGGGGTCGACGTCGCGGGCGTGCTCCCAGACGCGGTCGGCGAACGCCGCGAGCCGCTCGAGCGCGGCGTGGCCGAGCCCCTCGGCGGCGTCGCCGGGGCGGCCGGCGTGGCGCCAGGCGCGCTCGATCCAGTCGGTGGTGTCGCCCTGGTCGACGAGGGTGGAGTGGAAGTCGAACAGCACGGCCTCGACGGGCTCGGCGGTGCAGGGCGGCGGGGCGTCCATGCGCCCAGCCTCGCACACCCTCCCGCGCGGGCTCAGAACGGCACGTCGCCGGGGACGACACCGTCGTCGTCGGGCTCCCCGACGGCCCCGTCGACGGGTTCGCCCTCCTCCGCGGCCCCGCGGGCGGCGGACTCGCGCAGGCTGAGCTGGGCGAGCTCCTCGGTCACCCGCGTGACCTCGACATCGGCGGCGTCGAGGTGGCGCCGGCAGGCGCGCACGAGCTCGGCGCCGCGGGCGACCTTGCCGCCGAGCTCGTCGATGCCGATGCGGTCCTCGCTCACCGCCTCGACGATCTCCTCGAGCTCGGCGAGCGCGGCCTCGAACGACAGCGTCTCGGGCGCCTCGGCCCCGGCGTCCTGCGGGGCGGCGACGTCGGCCTCGGGCTGCGGCTTCGGTGCGGTCATCGTGGGCTCCTGTCGTCGGCGTCATCGCGGACGTGCGGGGGGCTGTGCAGGACCGCCTCGCCGTCGGCGAAGCGCGCGGTGACCGGCTCGCCGTGGGGCAGCTCGCGCCGCCGCGCGATCGTCGCGCCCCGGGCGCTGCGCAGCTGGACGAAGCCGCGCTCGAGCACCCGCTGGGGGTCGGCGGCGCGCAGCGAGGCCTCGGCGACGTCGACCCGCCCGGCGGCGGAGGACCGCCGCAGCCGGGCGAGGCCGACGAGGCGCTCGCCGGCGTGGCGGACCTCGGCCTCGGCGCGGGCGAGCGGGCGCCGCGGGGCGGTGCCGGCGAGCACCCGCCGGCTGACCACCGCGCTGACCCTCACGGGCCTGGGTGGGATCCTGGTCGGGTTGTACGGGCTGCTGGACGGCAGCGGCCCGGCGATGCTGGGCCTGCCCACCCTGCTGGCCGGCGTCGTGGTCGCCGCGGCCTCGCTCAAGACCGC
>PWFH01000191.1 GCA_003553795.1 Egibacter sp.
CTGAGTGCCCGCGCCGCCGCCGCGCAGCCACCGAGCGTCGCTGACCGCGCCGACGGCGCGCAGCCACCGGATGGCGATGGTCGTGCCGACGCCGCGCAGCCATCGGGCGCCGAGGGCGGCAACGAGGGGGTGGGCCCGTGACGAGGGGGCTGCGCACCTGCGGCGTCGTCGCCGCGCTCGTCGCGCTCGCGCTCACGACGTCGTTCCTTCCGAGCGCCGCCGTTGCCGAGGACGGCGACGGCCGCGTCGACGCGCTGCGCGTCCACGAGGCCCTCGAGGCGACCTTCGACCCGGGCGGGGATCTGCGCGACGCCACGGTGCGCACCTCGCTCGACGTCGTCGGAGAAGGCGAGGTCAGCCTCGAGCTGCCGACGGGGAAGGGTGCGCGGCGCATCGACGGCTTCGCCCAGCCCGGGCCCGTCGGCGACGGCGTTCGCCTCACCCTCGACCTCACCGAGCCCGTGCGCCGCGACCTCGTCGCAGAGGTCGACACCGAGGACCTGCCGCTGCTGCTGCGCGCCCGCTACGAGCTCGATGGCCGTCCGGTGAGCGCCGAAGACCTCGCGGGGGCCTCCGGCGAGGCCGTCGTCCGCGTGCAGCTCCGCAACCTCACCGCCGAGGCCGCGAGCCTCGTGCACACCGTCGAGGAGCGTCCGATCATCGCCGAGCGCGACCTCGCGGTGCCGGTCGCCGCCCGACTCGCCGCCGAGCTCGATGACAGCTGGTCGGAGGTCGAGGTCGCCGACGGTAGCGTGGCGCCGCAGGGACGCGCGGGCACGCTCGCGACCTGGTCGGGGACCCTGCTCGAGCCGTTGACCGACGGCGAGGTCGAGGTCGAGATCCGCGGCGTCGTCGATGGCGCGGTCGTGCCGACGATCGTCGTCGACGCGGCGCCGCTGCACCGGGGCGCCGGCTCGGAGCTGGCCCACCTCACCGACCTGCTCGACGACCGCCAGCTCGACGACGCGCTCCTCGTCGTCGGCCTCGCCGGGGTCACCGAGGGGATCGTCGGCCTGCGCGCAGGCCTGGGCGAGCTCACCGGCGGTCTCGAGGAGCTCGAGGAGGGGGCGCGCGAGCTCGCGAGCGGCGTCGGCGAGGCCGCCGAAGGGGCCTCGGGGCTCGCCAGCGGCATCGGAGAGCTCGGGGCGGGCGTCGATGGGCTCGCGGACGGTCTCGCCGAGCTCGCCCGGGGCTCACGCGAGCTTGCCGACGGCAGCGCCGCCTACGCCGCCGGCGTCGCCGAGGTCGACGAGCAGGCGGACATCCCCGACCCTCAGGAGCTCACCGGCGGGCTCGCGCAGCTCCCACCCGCGCTCGACGGGCTCGCGGCCGGGGCCCGTGAGCTCGAGGCCGGCGCGCGGCTCCTCGCCGACGAGGTCGGCGAGGCCGTCGAGGAGCTCGACCTCTCCGCCCTCGCCGAGGCCACCGAGGCGCTCGAGGAGAGCGCCGACGCCCTCGAGGCCGTCGGCGGCGCGCTCGCCGGCACCGACGAGGAGAGCCTGACCGACGGGCTCGACGACCTCGCCGCGGAGCTCGGCGCAGCAGTGACCGAGCTCGACGCGACGATCGCTGAGCTCGAGGCCGCCGGCGCCGACGAGGCCGCCCTCGCGGTGCTGCGCGGGGCGCGGGAGGCCCTCGCAGGCGCGCAGCAGGGCGTCGCGGCCAACAGCGAGGGGATCGCCGCCGTCCTCGACGACACCGCCGGGCAGCTCGGCGAGCTCGCGCTCGGCCTCGCGACGATCGCCGAGGGCCTCGCGGAGGTCGAGGCCGGCCCCGGCCAGCTCGCCGAGCTGCCGGCGGCGATCGAGGGGCTCGCCGGCGGCGTCGGCGAGGTCGCCGGCGGTGCCGAGGAGCTCTCCGTCGGGGCGCAGGAGGCGGTCGACGAGATCGCCCGCGGCGCCGCCGGCCTCGTCGAGCTCGACGCCGCGCTCGGTGAGCTCGCCGCAGGGGCCGAGGGGCTCGCGCAGGGCGCGAGCGGCGTCGCCGAGGGCACGACGCAGAGCGCTGCGGGCGCCGAGGAGCTCGGTGCCGGCACCGAGGAGCTCGCCGACGGCGGCGCCGATCTCGCTGGGGGACTGTTCGAGGCCACCGGCGGGACCCGTGAGCTCGCCGGCGGCCTCGACGGGGCGGCCGAGGGCGGTGAGGAACTCACCGGTGGAGCGCGGAGCCTGCGCGAGGATGGCGTCGCACCGCTGATCGTGCAGGCGCAGGACGCGAGCGAGGCGACCTCGCTCGACCTCGCGACCCTGCGCGCGCTCGAGCGGCGCGCGGAGCAGGACGCGCTCGTCGTCGGCGCGCCCGAGGGGGCGCAGACGAGCGCGAGCTACCGTCTCGTGCTCGACGCCGGGGCCGACGCGCGCACCGGCACCGCGACCGCCCAGCTCGTCGGCGCGATCGCGCTGCTCGTCGCCATCGGTGGGCTCGAGGCGCTACGTCGGCGCATCGCTGCGGTGTGAGCGGCCCAGGCGGCTGCCCTGCACCGTGCGGTGCGGGAGGCGGGGGCCCACGTCGGCGGGGCCCTCGTGTTCGCATGCCCGGATGGCCATGCCCCCGCGATGGTTGGGCCCGACCCCCCGAGCCCATACTCGTAGCATGACCGCCATCGTTGAGGGCTTCGTCCACCGTGAGCGCGCGCGCTTCGCGTCTGAGCTCGCGGCTGCCAGCGAGGACAGCCTGCGCGCGGCGCTGCTCGCTGAGGTCCGTGCGTGCAGTGCGCCGTTCGGCAAGCCGCCTGAGTCCTGGCGGCTCATCGAGGCGCTCGCTGCGTGCCGTGCCCGCAGCCTCGGGGCCTGGGCCACCGCCCAGCTCGCCGCCGAGGGACTCGCCGAGCCCCGCGAGCCCGAGGCTGTGGTCGAGCCCGAGGCCGCGGTGGAGCCCGAGGCCGTGGTCGAGCCCCAGGCCGCGGCGTAGCGGCCGGAGAGCCGGGAAGGGGATTCGAACCCCTGACCTGCCGCTTACAAG
>PWFH01000006.1 GCA_003553795.1 Egibacter sp.
CCCTGGCGCTTCGCGGCGTAGAGCGCGGCGTCGACCGACTCGAGGGAAGGCGTCGCGGGGGTGACGCGCCCCACCCCCGCGGAGGCCCGCAGCGCCGGATGCCCGCTGGCGTAGGCCAGACGCACGTCGGTCAAGGCCGCGAGGATCGACTCGGCCCGCGCGCGGGCGCTCGCGTGCGGGGCGCGCGGCAGGAGGACGAGCCACTCGTCGCCGCCCAGGCGGACGAGCACGTCGCCCTCGCGGATGTGGGCGCGGGCGACCTCGGCGAAGGCCCGCAGCGCCTCGTCGCCGGCCACGTGCCCGTAGGTGTCGTTGAGGGCCTTGAAGTCGTCGAGGTCGATGGCGATGACGGCGATGGCGGGCGCCCTCGAGCCCAGACGGCCGAGGTAGCGCTCGAGGAACCACCGGTTGCGCGCGCCGGTGAGCGGGTCGGTGAAGGCCTGGCGCTCGGCGAGCTCGAGCCGGTCCGAGGCAGCGAGGGTCCGGCGCCACGCCGCCTCGAGCTGCTCGCGCAGCAGCGTCGCGGCTCGTCCGACGACGCGACCGGAGGCGGCCTGCCCGGCCCGCGAGAGCTCGGCCGCGGTCGCGCGGTCGAGGAGGTCGCCGGCGGAGGCGACGATCCGGGAGATCTCGCCGGCGACCCAGGCCGGATCGGTCGACAGGCGGGAGGCGAAGAGCCGGCCCCGCTCCGCGCTCATCGCGGGCACGATCTCGTCGAGGTCGGTGGCGACGAGCCCGCCGCAGGCCAGCGGGGAGGCGGCGAGGACGGTCCACTGGTCCGCGAGCTCGTGGTCGTCGGGCAGTGCGAGACGGTGCACCCCGGCAGGCACGTCGCCCTCGCCGGCGAAGCCCACGACGACGGTGGCCTGCTCGGCGAGCGCGGCGTAGCGCGCCCACTCGAACGCGAAGTACTCGGCCCGCTCGAAGAGCGCGAGGACGACGACGCCCTCGCCGGCCCGGGCCCCGACGGCGCAGGCCTCGGCGAGCTGCTCGACGGCGCGGCTGAGGCCGAGCAGCGCCCGCTTCGTCGCGACCGTGCCTGCGCCTGCGCCACCCTCGTTGGCCGCGGTCGACGCTGCGCCATCGACCACGGTCATCAGCGACCTTCCGACCACCTCGCGGCGTGTCTCGCCCGAACGCGCCATTGTACCCTTCAGCGGTCGCACGACTCCTCTGCGTGACCAGGGCAGGGCACGTCTGCCGTCACGCGCGGTCGGCGCCGTCGACGCGCAGCAGCGCCTGCGCGGCGGCGCCGATCGCGGCGCTGTAGGTGGGGTAGGCGAAGGCGACCCGGGCCAGGGTCGCCGGGTCGGCGCCAGCGGCCATCGCCGTGGTCACCGCCTGGATGACCTCGACCGCCGACTCCCCGGCGGCGTGCGCGCCGAGCAGCAGCGACCGCCGACGATCGGTGATGAGCTTGAGGAACCCGTCGGTGCGCTCATCGATGATCGCCCGCTCGAGGCCGGCGAGCGGCACGACCGCGGTGACGCAGTGGTCGTCGTGGCGGGTGGCCTCCTCCTCGGTGAGGCCGACACCGGCGACGTCAGGGTCGGTGAACCCGCCCCACGGCAGGAGCGCGTGGGGCGTGGAGCGCACCGGACCGAGCACCGCGTTGACCGCGGCGGCCTCACCCTCCTCGGCGGCGGACTGCACGAGCATGTCCCGCTGGTTGGCGTCCCCGGGCGCGTAGACGTGCGGCACGTTCGTGCGCAGGTGGTCGTCGACGGGGATCCGCCCCGGGCTGTGGGCGACGCCCGCGACGTCGAGCCCGAGGCCCTCGGTGCGCGCAGGCCAGCCGGTCGCGAGCACGATCGCGTCGACCTCGACGCTGGTCGGCTGCCCGCCGGCGGTGTAGTGCACGCGCCGCAGCGGACCGTCGGCCTCGATCGCGGTGAGGCCGTCGACGCCGGTGGCCACGGCCACGCCCTGGGAGCGGAACGCCGCCTCGAGGGTGGCGGCGACGTCGGCATCGGCATGGGGCAGGATGCGCGGGGCGACGTCGATGAGGGTCGTCTCCGCGCCCAGCGAGGCGAAGACCGTGACGAGCTGGGAGCCGGTGCTGCCCGAGCCGACGACGGCGACGCGCTCGGGCAGGGCGTCCCAGGCGATCACCTCGGTCGGCAGCGTCGCGAGCTCCGCGCCGGGGATCGGCAGCGGGCGGGCGGCCCCGCCGACGCAGAGCAGGACGGCGTCGGCCTCGACGTGCTCGCCGCCGACGGCGAGGGTGTGGGGGTCGACGAAGCGCGCGGGGTGGCCGACGCGGACGTCGACCCCGGCGCGGCCGAGCTCGGCGGCGCTGGCGCGCCTGGCGGTGACCGCGGCGACGGTCTCGGCGACCCGCTCGGTGATGCGCTCCCAGCGCACCCCGACCTCGCCGACCTCGATCCCCCAGAGGTGGGCGTCGCGGACCTCCCGCGCCATCCGCGCGGCGCGGGCGAGCACCCGGGTGGGCACGCAGCCGTCGACGACGCAGGTCCCGCCGAGGGCGCGGGCCTCGAGGAGGGTGACCTCCGCGCCGAGCTCGGTGGCGCGCAGGGCGGCGGCGGTGCCGGCGGGCCCGCCCCCGACGATGGCGATGCTGGTCACGAGGCGGCCCCTGGTCAAGCGGCGGCAGCGGTCCGCCGCCGAACGGCAAGGCCGATCCTAGGTCGGCCGCGCCTGGTGGCAACGCGCCAGGCGCGCCCCGCTCGTCGTTGCCGACACCGTCGGGCGCTGGAGGCGATCGCCGAGCACGACCCACTGCTCAGGGCTCAGCGGGGAACCTCGACGGTCGTGGTCTCCCCGCCGTAGCCGTGCTCGAGGTCGCGGCCCTCGACGGTCACCTCGCCGACGCCTCCTGGGATCGCGAACGGCCCGCGGGTGCGAGTGAACGGCTGCTCATCGGCGTGGTGGTGCGCGAGGTCGTGCTCGGCGAGCACCTCGCCGTCGGGGGTGAGGACCCGCCAGCCATCG
>PWFH01000143.1 GCA_003553795.1 Egibacter sp.
CTGGGGGCCGCCGCCCTGCTGGCGCTCGCCCTTGGGCTGCTCGCCCGGCTGGCGGTCCTCCTTGTCCCGCTCGCCCTTGTCCTGCTCGCCCTTGTCGGCGTCGGTGCGGCCCTCGTCGCTGCGGGCACCGTCACCCTCGCGCGCGCCCTCTGCGGCGTCCTCCTCGCCGGTGCGCTCGCGGGTGCGGGTGCGGACCCTCGCTCGCTCGCCGCCGCCATCGCCGGCGCCCTCACCGGAGGCCGCCTCGCCCGAGGCCGCCTCGCCGGAGCCCCCTGCGGATGGGCTCTCGTCGAAGAGGGTGTCGCCGGGGTCGGTGGTGCCACCCTGCGCGCGGGCCCCTTCGGCGGCGCCGCCGTCGTCGTGGTGGCCGTTGCGGTCGGCCTGCTGGGGGTCGGCCTTGGCGTTGGCGGTGCGCACGATCGCGTCGATGAGGTCGGCCTTGCGCATGCGGTGGTAGCCCCGCATGTCGAGCTCGGAGGCGATGCTCTTGAGCTCGGTCAGCGGCTTGCGGGCCAGGACGCTGGGGTCCATCGAGGTCCACTCCTGTCAGAGCCGCGCGGGGCGCGGGCTGGGGTCGTCGCGCTCACCATCGCCCTGGCACGGGTGGGTGATCAGGGGCGCGGCGGCACGCATCGCGGCGAGCCGCCGACGCCGCGCGATCCCGCGTGCGGCGTGCGGTCAGGGGCTCCGTCACGGACGCCATCGGGCGGGCACGACGAGCGATGCTCCGCGTGTGCGGCCGCGATGGTGTCGGGGCGACGCACAGGCGGTGGGTCGTCGAGGGACGGTGAGCGAGGTGATGGGCCGAGGCCCATCGCTGACCACGATAGCGGCCGCGCCTGCGGGGGGCAATGCCGCCGTCCACCAGCCGCGCCGCGGTCGTGCGCGGGGCTCTCCGCCGACCGCGACGTGCCGGGACGCATCGCCAGCGGCAGGCGGCCGCGCGAGACCCCTACGCCGGGGGCTCGGAGGCGGTCGCGGGTCGGGCCACGACGGTGGGCGGGCAGACCGCCGCGCCGGCCCGGTCCCACGAGGCCGCGTGGATCTCCCAGCCGTCCCCGGCGAGGGCGGTGATGCGCTCGGCTGCTGCGTGGTCACGTACCCCGACAACGGCGAGGACCGACGGCCCCGCGCCCGAGAGGCAGGCGGCGACACCGTGGTCGCGCAGCCGGGCGACGAGGGCGCCGGTCTCGGGCATCGCCTCGAAGCGGGCGGGCTCGTGGAGGACGTCGTGCATCGCCTCGGGCCGCAGGGCCGCGCCGCCGGTGAGCCCGGCGAGGGTCAGCGCGGCGCGCCCGGCGGTCCCCGCGGCGTCGGCGAAGGGCACGACGTCCGGCAGGAGTCCGCGCGCGGCCGATGTCGACTGACGCTCGGTGGGAATGCAGACGACCGGCCGCAGGCCCGGCGAGGGCTCGAAGCGGTGGGCGCGCCCGTCGACGACGGCGACGATGCCGCCGATGACCGCCGCGGCGGCGTTGTCGGCGTGGCCCTCGAGCTCCGCAGCGAGGTCGACGAGGTCCTGGTCGCTGCCGCCGGCGTGCGTGAGCGCCCGGGCCAGCGCCACGCCGGCGACCGCGGCGGCCGAGGACGAGCCGAGGCCGCGCTCGAGGGGGATGGCGCTGTGCGCCCGCAGGCTCACCTCGGGCACCGGCGCGCCGAAGCGCTCGCAGTAGGCGACGAGGGCGCGCCAGACGAGGTTGTCGTCGTCGCTGGGCAGCTCCTCGGCGCCCTCCCCCGCGGCGATGACCCGGCGGTCCTCGCGGTCGGTCGTCCAGGCGGTGAGCCGCAGGTCGACCGCCGCGGCGAGGGCGTCGAAGCCGGGGCCGAGGTTGGCGGCGCTCGCCGGCACCTCGACGCCGACGATGTCGTCGGGGTCCATCCTCACCTCCCCACGGTGGGGACGCGGCGCGGCACGGCGGCGGCAGGCCCCATCAGTCGGTGAGGCCGAGGCGCTCGGCGGCGGCGTCGACGTCGTCGGGGACGACCTCCGGCGGGGAGGCCCCGGCGATCGCCCAGTCGGGCTCCTTGAGGCCGTGGCCGGTGACGACGCAGACGACGGTGCCCCCGGCGGGCACCTCGCCGGCGTCGGCGAGCTCGAGCAGGCCCGCCACGCTCGAGGCCGAGGCCATCTCGACGAAGACGCCCTCGCGGGCCAGCGCCCGGTAGGCCTGGAGGATCTGGCGGTCGGTGACCGCCCGGATCGAGCCACCAGAGGTCTCGGCGGCCTCGACGGCGCGGTCCCACGAGGCGGGGTGGCCGATGCGGATCGCCGTGGCGATCGTCGTGGGCCGCTCGATGACGTGGCCGGCCACGATCGGCGCGGAGCCGGCGGCCTGGAAGCCGCGCATGACCGGCAGCGCGCCGATCGCGCCTCGCGCGGCCTCCTCGCGGTAGCCCTGCCAGTAGGCGGTGATGTTGCCGGCGTTGCCGACCGGCATGACGTGGACGTCGGGGGCGTCGCCGAGGAAGTCGACGATCTCGAAGGCGCCGGTCTTCTGCCCCTCGATGCGGTAGGGGTTGACGGAGTTGACGAGCTCGGCGGGGTAGCGCTCGGCGAGCTCGCGGCAGACCCGCAGTGCGGCGTCGAAGCTGCCGTCGATCTGCAGGACCGTCGCGCCGTGGACGAGCGCCTGGGCGAGCTTGCCGAGGGCGATCTTGCCGCGCGGGACGATGACCCCGCAGGTCATCCGCGCCTTCGCGGCGTAGGCGGCCGCCGCCGCCGAGGTGTTGCCCGTCGACGCGCAGATCACCGCCTCGGCGCCGGCCTCGGCGGCCTTCGAGATCGCCACCGTCATCCCGCGGTCCTTGAAGGAGCCGGTCGGGTTGGCGCCCTCGAACTTCAGCCACACCTGCGCGCCGGTGCGCTCGCTGAGCTCACAGGAGTGGATGAGCGGCGTGCCGCCCTCGCGCAGCGTCACCACCGGGGTGGCGTCGCTGACCGGCAGCCGGTCGCGGTACTCCTCGATGACCCCGCGCCACTGCCGTCCCGTCGAGGCCGGGGTCGTCGACGGCCGGCCCGTCGAGGCGGTGGCCGGCGACGCGGAGGCGGCGGAGGCCCCGGGCGCGGGGCGGTCAGGGGCCCCGGCGCCACTGGCGGCGGACGGTGCGGCGGCGGTGTCGGTCATGGCGCCTCCGAGTGTAGGCGGCGTCGCCGCGCTCAGACCTCGCCGCCCTCGACGCGGATGACGCTCGCGACGTCGCGGACGACGTCGAGGTCGCGCAGCGAGCCGAGGGTGGCGGCGACGGCGCCCTGCCGGGCGGGGTGGGTGATGAGCAGCAGCTGGGCGGCCTCGCCGCCGCCCTCCTGCCACACGCTCTTGATCGACACGCCGTGGTCGCCGAAGGTCTGGGCGATCGCGGCGAGCACACCGGGCTGGTCGGCGACGTCGAGGAGGATGGAGTGCTGGCCCCAGACCTCGGCGAACGGCGCGATCGGCTTGCGGGCGACCGCCGAGCCGTTGGCGGGACGCTCGCCGGAGCGCAGGGCGCGCGCGGCGGTGACGATGTCGCCGACGACGGCGCTCGCGGTCGGCAGGCTGCCCGCCCCGCGGCCGTAGAACATGAGCTCGTCGGCGGCCTCGGCCTCGACGAAGACCGCGTTGTAGGACTCGCGCACGCTGCCGAGCGGGTGCGCGCGCGGCACGAGGGCGGGATGCACGCGCACGCCGACCTGACCGTCGCGCTCCTCGGCGATGGCGAGGAGCTTGACGAGGTAGCCCATGCGCGCGGCGTGGGCGATGTCGGTGGCGGTGACCCCGCGGATGCCCTCGACGGTGACGTCGCTGGCGACGACCTCGGCGTCGAAGGCCAGCCCCGCGAGGATCGCGGCCTTCGAGGCGGCGTCGTGACCGTCGACGTCGGCGCTGGGGTCGGCCTCGGCATACCCGAGGGCCTGCGCCTCGGCGAGCGCCTCGTCGAAGCCCATCCCCTCCTCGGTCATCCGCGTGAGGATGTAGTTCGTCGTGCCGTTGAGGATGCCGAGCACCTTGCGGACGCGGTCGCCGGCCAGCGACTCGCGCAGCGGCTTGATGATCGGGATCGACCCGGCCACCGCCGCCTCGTACTCCAGGCGCGCGCCCTTGTCCCGGGCCAGCGCGCGCAGGGCGGTGCCGTGGCCGGCGATGAGCTCCTTGTTGGCGGTGACGACCGACGCGCCGCGCTCGAGCGCGGCGGTGATGTACGCGCACGCCGGCTCGACGCCGCCCATGACCTCGACGACGAGATCGACGGCGGCGTCGTCGACGACCGCGGCGGGATCGTCGGTGAGCGTGCCGGCGGCGAGGTCGCGGGGCTTGTCGAGGTCGCGCACGACGACGGGCCCGACCTCGAGGCGGGCGCCGACGCGGATGGCGATCTCCTCGGCGTGCTCGGCGAGCAGGTGCACGACCCCGCTGCCGACGGTGCCGCCGCCGAGCAGGCCGACGGTCAGCGCGGGGGTGGAGGCAGCAGGCGATGGGGTGCTCATGCCCCGAGTCTACGCACCGTCGCGCCCCGGGCCCGCGGCCGCCAGGGGCGCCCGACTCAGCCTTCGCGCAGCGACGGCTCGCGGGCGAGGAGGTCGGCGACGGTCTCGGCGCGGGAGAGCACGACGGCCTCGCCGTCGGCGACGAGCACGACGGCGGGACGGCCGAGGCGGTTGTAGTTCGAGGCCATCGCGTGGTGGTAGGCGCCGGTGCCGAGCGCGGCGAGCAGCTCGCCCTCGACGAGGTCGGCGGGCAGGGTCGTGCCCTCGGCGAGGACGTCGCCGGACTCGCAGTGCTTGCCGACGACCGTCACCGGGGTGCCGGCGGGGACGCGGGGCGCGTCCTCGGCGGGCTCGGGCGACGGCGCGCCGGCGGGCAGGAACGGGTGGGCGGCGCCGTAGAGCGCGTAGCGCGGGTTGTCGCTCATCCCGCCGTCGACGGCGACGTAGGTGCGCAGGCCGTCGAGGGGCTTGATCGTGCCGGCGCGGTAGAGCGTCACCCCGGCGGGGCCGACGACCGAGCGGCCCGGCTCGACGAACAGCCGCGGGGTCGGCAGGCCGTAGCCGGCCGCGGCGGCGGCGAGGGCGCCGCTGACCGCCTCGGCGTAGCGCTCGAGCGAGGGCGGGTCGTCGGCGGGGTCCTCGACGACGCCGAGCCCGCCGCCGAGGTTGAGCTCGCCGAGCACGACGCCGTGGGTCTCGGCGAGCTCGGCGAGGAAGCCGAGCATGACCCGGGCGGCGGTCGTGAAGGCCTCGAGCTCGAAGACCTGGCTGCCGACGTGGCAGTGCGCCCCGGTCAGCCGCAGCCGCTCGCTGCCGATCACCGTCGCGGCGGCCTCGTGGGCCAGGCCCGAGGAGAGCGTGAAGCCGAACTTCGAGTCGTCCTGGCCGGTGGCGACGAACTCGTGGGTGTGGGCGTCGATGCCGGGGGTCACCCTGAGGTGGACGTCGACGGTGCGCCCGTGCGCGGCGGCGACGGCCTCGAGGCGGCGCAGCTCGCTGAAGCTGTCGACGACGATGCGCCCGACGCCGAGGCCGACGGCGGCGTCGAGCTCGGCCTCGGACTTGTTGTTGCCGTGCAGGACGATGCGCTCGGGAGCCACGCCGGCGGCCTCGGCGGTCGCGAGCTCCCCGCCGGTGGCGCAGTCGACGAGCAGGCCCTCGGCGGTCGCGAGCTCGAGCACCCCGCGCAGGCACAGCGCCTTGCTCGCGTAGACGACCTCGCCGTCGGCGAAGGCCTGGCGGTAGGCGCGCATGCGCCCGACGAGCGTGGCGCGGTCGAGCACCCACAGCGGCGTCGCGAAGCGCGCGGCGAGCGCCTCGACGTCGAGGCCGCCGAGCGCGCGCAGCCGGCCCGCCTCGACGACGGCGGTGGCCGGCAGCGCGCCGGCGAGCTCGCCGCCGGCGTCGCCGGTCGACGCCCCACCCCGCAGGTCGACCCGGGGCCGGCTCACATCCGCTCCGGTGCGGTCACGCCGAGCAGGCCGAGGGCGGACACGAGGGTCTGGCGGGCGGCGACGACGAGCCAGTAGCGCGCCCGGGTCAGCTCGACGTCGTCGCTGACGACCTGGCACTCGGTGTAGAACTTGTGGAAGCCCTCGGCGAGGTCCTCGGCGTAGCGCGCGACGCGGTGGGGCGCACGCTCGGCGGCGGCGAGCGCCACGACCTCCGGCCAGCGCCCGATGCGCCGGCACAGCTCGTGCTCGGCGGGGTGGGCGAGCAGGTCGAGGGGCGCCTCGGCGAGGTTGCCGGGCTCGACCCCCTGCTCGGTGGCGGTGCGCATGATCCCCGCGATGCGCGCCGAGGAGTACTGCACGTAGTAGACGGGGTTCTCCTTCTCGGCGCGCACGACCTCGGCGATGTCGAAGTCGATCGTCGTGTCGGGGCTGAAGCGCAGGAGCGTGTAGCGCGCGGCGTCGGCGCCGACCTCGTCGATGAGCTCGTCGAAGGTCACGATCTCACCGGTGCGCTTGCTCATCCGCACGACCTCGCCGTCGCGGAAGAGGTTGACGAACTGGTGGATGACGATCTCGACGCGCGCACGGCCCACCCCGGAGGCGTCGGCGACGGCGAGCATGCGCCCGATGTAGCCGTGGTGGTCCGAGCCGAGGACGTAGATGAGGTCGTCGAAGCCGCGGCCGGCCTTGTCGAGGAGGTAGGCGCAGTCGGCGGCGAAGTACGTCGGCTCGCCGTCGGCCTTGACGAGGACGCGGTCCTTGTCGTCGCCGAAGGTCGTCGTCGCGAGCCACACCGCGCCGTCGGCGTCGTAGGCGTGCCCGGCCTCGCGCAGCCGGGCGATCGCGTCGTCGACCGCGCCGGAGCGGTGCAGGCCGCGCTCGCCGTAGAAGACGTCGAAGGCCACGCCGAAGCGCTCGAGGGTGGCGACGATGCGGGCGAGCATCGCCTCGTAGGCGGCCTCCTGGAGGTCGGCGGGCGGGCCGTCGGCGGCGAGGTCGGCGGCGAGCTCGGCGATGTAGCTGCCGTGGTAGCCGTCCTCGGGAGGCTGCCCGCCGGCCATCGCCGCGGCGACGCTCTCGCCGAACTTGCGCATCTGCTGACCGGCGTCGTTGAAGTAGTACTCGCGGGTGACCTCCGCACCGCAGGCCTCGAGCAGGCTCGCGATCGCGTCGCCGAGCGCGGCCTGGCGGCCGTGGCCGACGTGGATCGGGCCGGTGGGGTTGGCCGAGACGAACTCGACGTTGACCCGCCGCCCGGCGAGCGTGGCGTTGCGCCCCCAGTCCTCCCCGGCGTCGACGGCGGCGCGGACGATGTCGGCGAAGGCGTCCTGGGCGAGGCGGAAGTTGATGAACCCCGGCCCGGCGACCTCGACGGCGTCGACGCCGGTCGCCTCGCCGATCGCCGCGACGATCTCCTCGGCGATCTCCCGCGGCGGGCGCCCGAGGGGGCCCGCGAGGGTCATCGCGACGTTCGTCGACCAGTCCCCGTGGGCGCGCTGGCGCGGACGCTCGAACGCCGGCTCACGGTCGGGCAGGCCGGCCTCGGCGAGGGCGGCGCGCACCGTCGCGGCGAGATCGGGGCTCATCGGTCCTCCTCGGTCGGCTCCTCGGCGAGCACCGCCGCGCAGGTCGCCATGAGGTCGGTCGGGTCGAAGGGCTTGGTGACGTAGCGGGCCACACCGAGCTCGCCGCCGCGGCGGACGTCGGTCTCCATGGCCTTGGCGGTGAGCATGATGACGGGGATCGCCGCGGTGGCCTCGTCGGCCGCGAGCCGTGCGGCGACCTCCCAGCCGGAGACCTCCGGCATCATCACGTCGAGCAGGACGAGGTCGACGGGCTCGCGGGCGAGCGCCGCGAGCGCCGCGGCGCCATCGCCGGCGGTGCGCACGTCATAGCCCTCGAGCTCGAGGTTGACCGCGAGCAGCTCGCGGATCACGGGGTCGTCGTCGACGACGAGGACGCTGGCCACGCGGGACTCCACCCTCCTTGGCTACCGACCGCGCATGCTAGCGGCCGACCCGCCGGCCCCGCGCCGAGCACCGGCGCCGCAACGTGGCCGGCTCGCGCCCCACCGCCTCGCGCGTTGCGACGAGCGCCCAGCGCGCGCCACGGGGACCGCGGGGCGGATTCCTGGACGAGCGCGCCGGCGGTCGGGGTTGCCCCGGTGACCGCGAGCCGAGGAACGGAGACGAGCATGGAGCGCAGCTACGACGTCATCGTCATCGGGGGTGGGCCCGCCGGGGAGAACGTCGCGGGACGCGCCGTCGAGCACGGACTCGAGGTCGCCCTCGTCGAGGAGGAGCTGCTCGGCGGAGAGTGCTCCTACTGGGCGTGCATGCCCTCGAAGGCGCTGCTGCGACCCACCGAGGTCCTCGCTGCAGCGCGGCGGCTGCCGTCGGTCGCCGCGGCGCTGACCGGGGAGCTCGACGTCGAGGCGGTGCTGCGCAGCCGCGACGCCTTCACGAGCCACCTCGACGACACCGGCCAGCAGCAGTGGATCGAGGGCGCCGGGGTGGCGCTCGAGCGCGGGCGCGGCCGCCTCACCGGCGAGCGCCGCGTCGAGGTCACCCGCGCCGACGGGCAGACCACGACGCTCGGCGCGCGCCGGGGCGTCGTCGTGGCGACCGGCTCGCGGGCGGCCTGGCCGCCGATCCCCGGGCTCGCCGAGTCCGGCGCGTGGGACAACCGCGAGGCCACGACGACCAAGGAGGTCCCCCGCCGCCTCGCCGTCCTCGGCGGCGGCGTGGTCGGCGTCGAGCTCGCCCAGGCCTTCGCCCGCCTCGGCAGCGCCGAGGTCACCGTCGTCGAGATGGCCGAGCGGCTCCTGCCCCGCGAGGAGCCCTTCGCCGGCGAGGAGCTCGCCGAGGCGCTGCGCGCCGACGGCGTCGACGTGCGCACCGGGGTGCGCGCCACCGCCGTCGAGCGCACCCAGCCCGGCGCGCCGGTGACCCTGCGCCTCGAGGGCCACGACGACGTCGAGGCCGACGAGCTCCTCGTCGCGGTCGGCCGCCGCCCAGCCACCGACGACCTTGGCCTCGAGCAGGTCGGGCTCACGTCCGGCGGGTTCCTCGACGTCGACGACACCCTCAGGGTGACCGGGGTCGACGGTGGCTGGCTGCTCGCCGTCGGCGACGTCAACGGCCGCAGCCTGCTCACCCACACCGGCAAGTACCAGGCCCGCATCGCCGCCGACGTCCTCGCCGGCCGGCCGGCCACCGCCTGGGGCGACCGCAAGGCCAACCCGCGGGTCGTCTTCACCGATCCGCAGGTCGCCGCGGTGGGGCTCACCGAGGCCGAGGCCCGCGAGGCCGGCCTCGCGGTGCGCACGGTGCGCTACGGCACCGGCGACGTCGCCGGCGCGGTGCTGCTCGGCAAGGGCGTCGCGGGCACGAGCCAGCTCGTCATCGACGGCGACCGCGACGTCATCGTCGGCGCGGCGTTCACCGGTCCGGGGGTCGGCGAGATGCTCCACGCCGCGACGATCGCCATCGCCGGAGAGGTGCCGCTCGACGTGCTCTGGCACGCGGTGCCCGCCTTCCCCACCGTGAGCGAGGTCTGGCTGCGCCTCCTCGAAGCCGATGGGCGCTAGGACCGCGGCGCCGCCGCCGCGGATCGCCGCGGCCCCGCCGACGGCGCTCCGCAGCGACCGCGGGGACCCGCGGCGCCACGCGCGGTGGATCGCCGAGGCCATGACGCCGACCGACCTCAGCCCGTTGCGTCCCGCCGACGTCGCCGCGCTCGAGCGCGTCGCACACGTCCGCGAGGTCGCCGCGGGCACGGTGCTCGCGCGGGCCGGCGACGAGGTCCACACCGTCTCGGTCGTGCGCCGCGGCCGGGTCCGCCTCGCCACCCGGGGGCGCGGCGGCGCGCGCAGGACCGTCGCGCTCGTCGAGGCCGGCGGCGTCGTCGCCGACGTCGCCTTGCTCTGCGAGCAGCCGATGCCCTTCGACGCCGTCGTCGAGACCGACGCGACGCTCGTCGACCTCGACCGCGACGACCTCCTCGCGCTGCTGCGCGGCTCCCCGACGCTCGCGCTGCGCTGGACGACCTCGGTGGCCGCGCGCCTCGAGCACAGCCAGCGCCGGCTCGCGACCCTGCTCACCAAGGACCTCGACGCCCAGGTCGCCTCCCTGCTGCTCGACGCGCGCGAGCGCGCCGACGACGGGGGCTGGCAGACCCCCCTCTCCCACGGCATGCTCGCCGAGCTCCTCGGCGTGCGCCGCCAGTCGGTCTCGCGGGTGATGGCGCGGCTGCGCCAGCGCGGCGTCGTGGCCAACGCCTACCGGCGCATCACGCTCCTCGACCTCGACGGGCTCGCCGAGCTCGCCGGTGAGCGCCTGCCCTGAGCCCCCGGCTCCGTCACCCCGGTGACCCTCGGCGCGCCGTTGCGCCCCGCCCGCCCCAGGCTTGGGCCCTGCCGCACCCCGTCTGCGACCCCGACCACACCGCTGCCAGGGAGGACGCGATGATCCGGACGAGCGTGAGACTCGGCACCCTGCTCGTGCTCGCCCTCGCCCTCACGGCCTGCGCCGGGACGACCAGCGACGGCGGCGAGGGCGACGCGCGGCGGTCGGGTGGGGATGGAGCAGGCGGCGCGGGCGCCGACGAGGACGCGCCCGGCGAGGAGGAGGCCGCGGCGTCCGAGGGGGCGGCCGGCGCCCTCGACGTCGAGCCGCCGACCCCGGGCGAGGAGCCCGCCGATCCCCCGCCGTGGCCGTGGGAGGCCGGCGACGACGTCGAGCAGGCCGTCGGCCTCGACGAGCTCCGCGACGGCGGCCCGCCGCCCGATGGCATCCCGCCGATCGACGCGCCGGTCTTCGAGGCGGTGGCCTCGGCGGGCGGCTGGCTCGGTGAGGCCGACCCGGTGATGATCGTCGAGGTCGGCGGGGAGGTCCGCGGCTACCCCCTGGCGATCCTCACCTTCCACGAGATCGTCAACGACACGATCGGCGGCGTCGACGTCGTCGTGACGTACTGCCCGCTGTGCAACTCCGGGCTCGCCTTCGTGCGGGAGGTCGACGATCGGCCGCAGTCCTTCGGCACCTCCGGCCGGCTGTGGCGCTCCAACCTCGTGATGTACGACCGCGCCACGCGCAGCCTGTGGTCGCAGTTCACCGGCGAGGCGATCATCGGGCCGCGCACCGGCGAGGTCCTCGAGCGCCTGCCGATGCAGATCGTCGGCTTCGCCGAGCTCGCCGAGCGCTGGCCCGACGCGCCGGTGCTCTCCCGCGACACCGGCGTCGACCGGCCCTACGGCGACAACCCCTACGTCGGCTACGAGTCGAGTGACGAGCCCTTCCTCTTCGACGGCGAGACCGGCGGGCCGCTGCCCCAGATGGCGCGGGTGGTGACCGCCGGCGGCGAGGAGGACCCCGTGGCCTACCCCTGGGATCGCCTCGCCGCCGAGGGCGTCGTCAGCGACGAGATCGCCGGCACCGACGCCGTCGTGCTCTGGGCCGAGGGCGCGGCCAGCGCCCTCGGCGGACCGGTGATCGCCGATGCCGAGGACGTCGGCCAGGCCGGGGTCTTCCGTGCCGAGGTCGACGGCGAGCCGCTGCGCCTCGAGCCCGACGACGGGCGCTTCGTCGACGATGGCGGCACGACGTGGTCGGTGACCGGCGTCGCCATCGACGGCCCGCGGGAGGGGACGCAGCTCGAGCGGCTGCCCCACGACGACACGTTCTGGTTCGTCCAGTTCGCCTTCCGCCCCGACACGCGCGTCGAGGAGGGCTGAGGCGACCCCGGGCAGCGCGCGTCCGCCAGCGGTTACGCTGCCCGCGTGCGGGGACCGCCGCGCCGGCGGGGCGGGGGCCGCCGACGCGGGGTGGCGGTCGCCGACCGGGGCCCCAAGGGACCAGTCAGGGGAGGACGCCGATGACCGCCGTGCTCGTCGCAGGGCTCGTCGTGGCGCTGCTCGCGCTCGTCGCGCTCACCTACAACCGCCTCGTCGCCGACCGCAACAAGGTCGCCGACGGCTGGGCCGGCATCGACGTCCAGCTCACCCGTCGCGCCGAGCTCGTGCCCAACCTCGTCGCCACCGTCGAGGGCGCGCGGGTGCACGAACGCGAGGTCACCGAGGCGGTGACCGCCGCACGCACGGCCCTGGTCGACGCCGAGGGCCCCGCGCGCAACGGCGTCGCCGACGACCTCCTCGAGTCGGCGCTGCGTCAGCTCTACGCCGTCGCCGAGGCCTACCCCGACCTCAAGACCTCGCGCAACTTCCTCGCGCTGCAGGAGGAGCTCTCCACGCTCGAGGAGGACATCTCCTTCGCCCGGCGCTACTACAACGCCACCGTCGAGCGCTTCAACACCCGCCAGCAGTCCTTCCCCGCGATGCTCGTCGCCGGGCCGCTGGGCTTTACCCCTGCGGAGTTCTTCAAGGCCGACGCCGCCGACCGCGTCGCCCCGTCGGCGGAGTTCGGGCGATGAGCGCGCGCATCGCACGCCCCGCCGCGATTGCCCTGCTCGCGCTGCTCGCCCTCGCGCTGCTCGCGCCCGCGGCCGCCGCGCAGGACGCCGGCTGGGTCATCGAGTCCTTCGACGCCGACATCGTCGTCACCGAGGACGGCGACCTCGAGGTCACCGAGCGCCTCGCCGTCGACTTCCGCGACCTGCCGAGCCGCGGGATCGTCCGGCACATCCCCATCCGCAGCCTCGTCGACGACGACACCGTGCGGCGCTTCCGCCTCGACAACGTCGCGGTGACCACGAGCGAGGGCGCGCCTGACGACGTCGACCGCACGAGCTCCTTCGAGGACGTCACGATCCGGATCGGCGATCCCGACGTCTTCCTCACCGGCCGGCACACCTACGAGATCCGCTACCGCTACCGCGGCGTGCTCAACCGCTTCGACGAGCACGACGAGCTGTGGTGGAACGTCACCGGCGATGAGTGGCAGACCGAGATCAGCGAGGTCCGCGCCCGCGTGCGCACCCCCGCCGAGGTCCGGGCGGTGACGTGCTTCGAGGGTCGCACCGGCGTGACCGACCCGTGCGGCAGCGCGAACGCCGACGGTGAGGTCGCGACGTTCACCGGCGGGCCGCTGGCGCCGGGCGAGCAGGTCGACGTCGTTGTCGAGCTGCCCCTCGGCGCCGTCGACGTCGCCGAGCCCGACCTCGAGCCCGCCTCGGCGCTCGCACGGACGTTCTCGACCGCGCCGAGCCGCGTGGCCGCCGGGGCGCTCGTGAGCCTGCTCGGCCTCGCCGGGCTCGTCTGGCTCTACCGCCGCGGCCGCGAC
>PWFH01000144.1 GCA_003553795.1 Egibacter sp.
CCTCCGGCGGCATCCGCACGCTCGGCGACGCTCAGGCGATGCTCGACGCCGGAGCGACGCGGCTGGGGGTGAGCAGCGGCGTCGCGATCATCGCGGAGGCCAAGGAGCAGGGACTGGCCGAGTAGGCGCAGCCGGCAGCCCGCCAGGCGCGCGACGAGCGCGCCGTGAAGAGACCCACGTCGATCGGAGGATCGCATGGCACAGGGACCGTACGTGATGGGCATCGACGGGGGAACCGAGAGTGTCCGTGTCGGGATCTTCGACATCGAAGGCGCGCCCGTGGTGTTCTCCAGCCAGGGCTACGAGCTGTACCACCCCCGGCCAGGATGGGCCGAGCAGGACCCCGACGAGTGGTGGTCCGCACTCGTGGCTGCGACCCGGCAGGCCATGAGCTCCAGCGGCTTGGCGGCCGAGGACATCGCCGGCATCTCGATCGACACCACGGCCTCGACCGTGCTCGCGATGGACGAGAACGACCGGCACATGGGCCCGGCCATCCTGTGGATGGACGCCCGTGCGGCGGACCAGCGCCGGCGGTTCGCCGAGACCGAGGATCCAGCCCTCAAGTACAACGTCTCGGCGGAGTGGCTGCCCCCGAAGGCGCTGTGGATCAAGGAGAACCAGCCCGACGTGTATGCGGGCGCCCGGCACATCTGCGAGTACCAGGACTGGATGACGCACAAGCTCACCGGTGAGTGGACCGCGTCGATCAACCAGGCGAGCGCCAAGTGGTTCCACGACCGCGACAGCGGGGGGTTCCCGACGAGCCTGTTCGACGCGGTGGGGCTCGAGGATCTCCTCGACAAGCTGCCTCCGCGGCTGCTCGAGCTCGGTGAACCCGCGGGGACGCTGCAGCAGGGCGCTGCCGACGAGCTGGGGTTGAGGGCCGGCACCCCGGTCGCCGAGGGTGGCATCGATGCGTTCGTGGCCACCGTCGGGCTCGGTGTGGTGGACCCAGGCAAGGTCGCGCTCATCACCGGCTCCTCGCACGTGCTGCTCGGCCAGGTGCCCCAGCCGCTGCACGGCCCGGGTTTCTTCGGGGCGTTCACCGACTGCGTCGTGCCGGGGCTCTACACCGTCGAGGGCGGTCAGATCTCCACCGGCTCGATCGTGGCCTGGTTCAAGAACCGCCTCGCCAAGGGTGCGACGGCCGAGGCCGAGCGCCGTGGCGTCGACCCCTACGACGTCCTCAACGAGTGGGCGGCCGAGCTGCCTCCCGGCTCGGAGGGGCTCATCGTCATGGACTACTTCCAGGGCAACCGCACGCCCTACTCCGACCCGCTGGCGCGGGGCGCGTTGTGGGGCCTCTCGCTCGGCCACGGCGAGGCCCATCTCTTCCGCGCGATCCTGGAGGGGGTGTGCTACGGCACCGAGCACGCCTTCCGGGTGATGCGCGACCAGGGCTTCCAGCCCTCCGAGATCGTCGCGGCTGGCGGCGCGACGAAGAGCGATCTGTGGATGCAGATCCACGCCGACGTGTCCAACGTGCCGATCTCGTTGACGAAGGTCAGCGAGGCCCCCGTCCTGGGCTCGGCGATCCTGGCGTCGGTGGGCGCGGGGATCTACCCCACGGTCGGCGAGGCGGTCGGCAACATGGTGCACGTCGAGCGCCAGATCGAGCCCGACGCCGAGCGCAGCGAGCAGTACCAGTTCTACGTCGACAAGTACGTCGAGACGTACCCGCAGCTGCGCGAGCTGCTCCACGACATGACGCGCCACGAGACCGAGCGCCACGGATGAGGCCCGGCGCCCGGGCCGCGGTGTCGCCTGCCTCGGGAGGTGAGGCCACGTGAAAGGCCTGCGAATCGTCGGGGATCGGCGAGCCGAACTCGTCGACCTGCCGAGGCCCCGCACCCGCCCGGGCTGGGTGGTGCTGCGGTCCACGGTCTCGGCGGTCTGCGGCAGCGACCTCCACAACTACCGCCAGGACAGCGGGCGCCTCGGCGCCCGCGCCGAGCGGGTCGCCGGTCACGAGCCCGTCGGGGTCGTGGAGGAGGTCGGCGAGGCCGTCGAGGGCCTGGCCGAGGGCTCACGGGTGGTCGTCTACCAGCACTTCGGCTGCGGAGCGTGCCGATACTGCCGCAGCGGCGAGCCGATGTTCTGCCACGCTCGCCAGACGATGGGCAACCACATCGACGGCGCGGACGCGGAGTACGTGGCGGCGCCCGCCTCGATCTGCCTGCCGCTGCCTGACACGCTGAGCGACGACGTCGGTGCGCTCCTGGCGTGCAACTTCGGGACGGCGTTCTCCGGGATACGCAAGCTGCCGGCCAACAGCGGCGACGTCGTGGTCGTCTTCGGCCTCGGGCCCGTGGGGTGCAGCGCGGTGATCGTCGCCGAGGCCGACGGGGCGACCGTGGTGGCCGTCGACCCGGTCGAGAGCCGTCGTGAGATGGCTGCCAGCGTCGGGGCGACCCTGACGGTGGACCCCACCTCCCAGGACGCCAGAGCGGCGGTGGACGACCTCACCGGCGGGCTCGGCGCGGACGCGTGCGTGGACTGCTCCGGTGCCCCCACGGCGCAGGACGAGGCGTTGGCGTTGCTGCGCCCTGGGGGGCGGATGGTCGTCCTCGCCGCCACGGCCCCGTGGACCTTCGATCCCAGCCAGCTGTGGCGTCGTGGGCTTACGATCTTTGGCTCGTGGGTCTACGGCCTCGCCGAGTACGACGCGGCCGTCCGCCTCGCCGAGCACCGCAAGGCCGACCTCGAGGGCCTTGTGACGCACCGGTTCCCCGGCTCGCAGGCCGAGGAGGCGGTGCGGACCGCGGACGAGGCGATCGGCGGCAAGGTCCTCATCGACTGGACCCAGTAGCCACCTCCCCGGCGCCAGGGCGGCGCGCGCGGGGCTTGGCGACGCTCACGGCGCCGCCCGCCCCCCGGGCTCGCCTCCGAAGAACGCGCTCCAGGGGATCGCCAGCGGCCGCTCAAGGGCGATGAGCTCGTAGAGGTGACGCAGCAGCGGCAGGTCCTCCGGCTGCAGCAGCCCACGCTCGGTCAGCTTCTCGAGCGCGCCACCGATCACCCGGATCGCCGCTGCGCCCTCGAAGGTCATCGTCTCGCCCGGTGGGGTGACCGCCTCCACGGCTTGGGAGAACGTCAGTCCGGCGCCCATGTGGCGGCCGAGGCGGATGTTGCGTCCCCCCGCGCTCGTGACGTACATGTCGCCGACCCCGGGCAGCCCGAGCAGGGTCTCGGGGCGCCCGCCGAGCACCTCCAGCATCCGGCGGATCTCCACCGACCCCTGCCCGAAGACGGCGGCCTCGAAGTTGTGGTTCCGGTCGGGGCTCTCGCCCTCCCCGATCGCCTCGAGTGCTCCCTCGGCCAACCCCACGCTCAGCGCGTAGCAGTTCTTCATCGCCGCGCACACCTCGGCACCGAACAGGTCGGTGGAGGACCACACGTGGTAGTAGCTGGTCCGGAACAGCGCGGCAAGCGCGTCGAGCGCGGTGGTGTCGTGACCGGCGAACACCACCGAGGTGTGCCGACGCGCGGCGAGCTCGCCGGCGATCGATGGCCCGACGATCGCCGACCACGAGACGCTGTCGCGCAGCCCCTCGGGCAGTTCGTCGGCGAGCACGTCGGGCAGGATCCGCAAGTCGCCGTTCTCCTGCGCCTCCATGCCCTTGGCGATCGCGAGCACGTGCATCCCGGGCTTGAGCAGCGAGCGGAACTGTTCGCCGGCCCAGCGCACCCCGAAACTGTTCACGCCGCTCAACGCCACGTCGGCGCCGGCAAAGGCTGCCTCGGCGTCCTCAAGCTGATAGGCGCGCACCGAGGCCGGCACGGTGCGAGCCAGGCGCGGATGCACCCCCCTGGTCAGGATGCTGTCGATGATCTCCCGGTCGAGATGTGTGCCGACGAGGCGCACGTCGTGACCGTTGTCCGCCAGCGGAAACGTCAGCGCCGTCCCCATCACGCCAGAGCCCAGGACCGCGACCGTCGCCATGCCACTCCCAACGCGTCATGCGCCGCGCGCGCAGCGTGCCACCATCACCATGGTCGCGGGTTGATCGGCAAACAGGCAACCAGCGCTCCGATTGATCGTAGAGCGCCGGCGAATCGACCCTCCAGTCTGCCAGAGCTCGTCTCAAGCCCTCAATGGCTTCATTCGACGTGGCCACGCGAGCTCCCACCACGCGGACGGCCTGCGGACGAATCCGTTCGACGGCGAAGCGCCTCCGAAGCAGCGTTCAGCCCCGCTTGGGCGGCAGCGGCGCCGTCGTAGGTGTCGTCGTCGCTCGGGCTCGACCCGGCGACGCTGACGGAGCGAGCGGGACGAAGGAGTCGCCGGCGGGGCGGGCCGGCGGCGGGGACCGCCGGCCCGCTGGGCGTCGGGTTGGAGGGCGAGGGCGTCCTCAGGGGTCGCCCCGAGGCAGAGCACGACGGTGCCGCAGGCGAGCTCGGTCGTGCCGGTGACGTCCTCGAGGGTCACGGTGTCGGGGTCGATGCGCATGAGCGTCGTCTCGGTGCGCACGTCGACGCCGAGGTCGCGGAGCCGGCCGATGAGCAGCGAGCGGTCATCGAGCGGTGCGTCGGCGGCGATCGTCCCGAACTGCTCGACGAGGGTGACGCGGTGGCCCTGCACCGCCAGCAGCTCGGCGGTCTGCGCGCCGGCGCACCCGCCGCCGGCCACGACGACGTCCCCGGCGGCCGCGGCCCGGCCCTCGAGGATCTGCCGGGAGGTGAACACCCGCGCCTCGTCGATGCCGGGCAGCTCGGGTCGGGTCTGCCGCGAGCCGGTGGCCACGACGACGGTGTCGGGCTCGAGGCCCTCGATCGTGGCCTGGTCGGCCTCGACGCCGAGGCGCACCTCGACACCGAGCCGGTCGAGCTCGGACTGCAGGTGGCGGCGCAGCTCCTCCCAGCCGTCGCGGTGGGGGGTGGCCGCCGCGGCGATGAGCTGCCCGCCGAGGTGGTCGTGGCGCTCGAGGAGGGTGACGTTGTGGCCGCGGTCGGCGGCGGTGATCGCCGCCTGCATCCCCGCCGGCCCGCCGCCGACGACGGCGACCTTGCGCGCCGGACCCGAGGCCGGGGCGGCGAACTCCGCCTCGAAGCCGCAGGCGGGGTTGACGGTGCACCACACGTCCTTGCCGGTGAACAGCCGCCCGATGCAGGCCTGGTTGCAGGCGATGCAGTGGCGGATCGTCTCGGCCTGCCCGGACTCGGCCTTGCGGGGCCAGTCGGGGTCGGCGAGCAGCTGACGGCCCAGGGCGATGACGTCGGCGCTGCCCTCGGTGAGCATCCGTTCGGCCATCTCCGGGGTGCGGATCTTGCCGACGGCGACGACCGGCACCGACACCGCCTCGCGCACCGCCGAGGCGAAGTCCTCGAGCAGCCCGTCGGGGCGGGCCATCGGCGCGATGAGGTAGCCGCGGTTGAACGAGGCGTAGTTGCCCGCCGAGATGTCGAGGACGTCGACGCCGCGCTCCTCGAGCAGCTTCGCGAGCTCGAGGGTGTCCTCGAGGGTGATCCCGCCGGGGACCATCTCATCGGCGGAGAGCCGCACCATGATCGGGAAGCCCTCGCTGGTCTCCGCACGGATCGCGTCGATGATCTCGAGCAGGAACCGGCGGCGGCCCTCGGCGTCGCCGCCGTAGGCGTCGGTGCGGTGGTTGGTGAACGGCGAGAGGAACTGCGTCACGAGGTAGCCGTGCGCGCCGTGGACCTGCACGAAGTCGCAGCCGGCCTCCTCGGCACGGCGCGCGCCCTGCCCGAAGCAGCGCACGAGGTCGGCGATGTCCTCGGCCGTGAGCTCCTCGGGCACCTCGCCCATGAGCGGGTCGGGGATGGGCGAGGGCGCGACCGGTGTCGTGCCCGTCGACGCCGAGCTCGTCTGCCGGCCCGCGTGGTAGAGCTGCGGGCCGATGAGCGCGCCGTTGGCGTGCGCGACCTCGACGAGCTCACGCAGGCCGTCGAGCACCCCGTCGTGGTGGGCGCCGAGCTGCCCGGGGAAGCCGCGACCGTCCTTGCGCACGTAGATCGCCTCGAGCACGAGCGTGCCGACCCCACCCTCGGCGATCGAGGTGAGGTGGGCGAGGTAGCGCGGCGTGGAGCTGCCGTCCTCCGCGGCGTAGTTGCGCACCATCGGCGCCATGAGCAGGCGGTTCTTCGCCTGCAGCGGGCCGAGCTCCACGGGACTGAACAGCGTGGGATACGTCGTCGTCATCCTGCGCTCCTGTTCCTCGAGGCAAGGCCCCTGCGGATCGCGCGGGGCCATGCGCCCGAGCCTCCCCGCCACCCACGCCTTGGGGAAGGGCCGGAGGCCAGCGACTGCCGGGGGTCACCCGGCCCCGATGTGCGGGGACCAACGGCGCGGGGGTCGCCCCGTGCGGCTAGTCGGGCAGGTCGCGGGCGCGGGAGAGCAGCGAGGCCATCTCCGCGCGGCTGATCGGCTGGAACGGCCTGAACGACCCGTAACCGAATCCGGTGATCACCCCCGCCGCAGCCATCCGGTCGACCGCTGCGGCGTGCGCCGACGAGGCCGGCACATCGGCGAAGCGGCCGTCGACGACCTCGCCAACCTCCACCGAGTCGCCGAGCACCCGGTCGAGCAGCGACGCGGCCTCGGCCCGGGTCACCGGCTGGAACGGGCGGAACGACCCGTCGCCGAACCCGGCGATCACCGCTGCTGAGGCCAGCCGCTCGATCGCCTCGGTGTGGGCGGAGTCCTCGGGGACGTCGCCGAAGGCCGCTGGGGTCTCGCCTGCGGTGATGTCGAAGGCGCGGTCGAGCAGGCTCGCGGTCTCAGCCCGGCTGACGTCCTGGAACGGCCGGAACGACCCGTCACCGAAGCCGGTGATGATCCCCTCGCTGCTGAGCTCCTCGATCGCGCTGTGGTGCGCGGAGTCCTCGGGCACGTCATCGAAGAGCGGCTCGGGCTCGGACTCCGGCTCTGGCTCCGGGTCGTCGGGCTCCGGGTCGTCGGGCTCCGGGTCGTCGGGCTCCGGGTCGGGCTCGGGCTCCGGGTCGGGCTCGGGCTCTGGTGCGGGCGCGGGCGAGGTGCCGCCCCCACCGCCGCCGCCCCCGCCGTCCTCGGGCTCGGGCGCGGTGACCGTGAGCGTCGCGGTGTCCTCGGCTTCCTCGCCGCCGGAGTCGTAGATGGCGCTGATCGTCGCCTCGCCGGTGCCCTCGGCCGTGACGACCCCGGCGGCGACGCTGGCCACGCTTGGATCCGACGACGTCCAGTCGGCGTCGCCAGTGACCTCGGCAGTGCTCGCGTCGACGTAGGTCGCCGTTGCGGTGAAGGCGACGTCGTCGCCGACCTCGGCCGCGGCGGTCGGTGGCGTGACGGCGAGGCTCGCGACGACCTCTGCGGTGGGGGCCTTGCGCCAGGGGTCGACGGCGACGTCGCCCTCGACGGCGTCGCCGCTGCCCTGCAGCGTGAGGGTCCCGCCCTCGGCGCTGCCGCGGGGCCCGTCCTCCGAGCCCCACCAGTTGTCGGTCGCGTCGACCTGGCCGGTGCCGTCGTGGCGCAGGCCGATGTCGTTGCCGACGAACTCGCTGTCGGCGACACGCACCGCCGCGCCGTCGACACCGCTCCCGAGCTCGACGCCGACGCTGCTGTCGGTGACGACGCTGCGGAGGATCTCGAGGTCGTCCACGTCGCCGTCGAGGGTGATCCCCCGGCGTGCGGCGTCCCCGGCCTCGTTCGGGTCGAGGGCGCCGGTCGCGCTCGACTCGAGCGGCGCGCCGGTGACGTCGGTGTCGACGAGGCGCACCCCGCTGATGGCGCCGGCGGTCGCATCGAGGTGCACGCCGACGGTGGGGCCCTCGAGGCGCGTGGCGTCGACGGCGACGTCCGCGACGGCTCCAGACGCCGCCGAGACGAGCAACCCGGTGGACTCCTCCGCCTCGCCGGTGAGCTCGAGGCCGGAGAGCCGCGCGCCGTCGGCGGCGACACGCACCCCGACGCTGTCCGTCGCGCCGCCGTCGACGACGACGCGCAGCCCCTCGAGCGTGACGCCCTCGCCGGTGAGGTCGATGACCGGTCCGGGCTCCCCCTCAGGCAGGCGCAGCTCGGCGCTGCCCACCCCCGGGGCGGGGGCGATGGTCAACCCGGTCCGGTCGAGCACGGTCGTCTCGGTGAACGTCGTCGATGAGAGCCAGACCTCCGGGCCGTCCCCGGCACGCTCGGCGCCGTCGACGGCGGCCTGCACGGTGGCGTGGTGCCGCTGGCCGTGCGGGTCGTAGGCGCTGTGCAGCCCGAGGTCGACGGTCTTGCGCAGCGATGAGGTGAGCGTGGTCGTGCGGCTGAGGTCGACGAAGGCGTCGTCGATGTCGGCGTCGTCGATGCCGAGCTCAAAGGTCCCCTCGAGCGCGTCGCCCTCGCCCTCGACGAAGCGGTAGGCGCCGTCGGCATCGGTGGTCGCGGTGTGGGTCGGCTCGGTCTGCTCTGGCGCGGTGAGCGTCACCACGACGTCGGCGACGGGCTCGCCGCTCGCCCGGGCGCGGACGGTGCCGGAGAGCTCGGTTGCCTCACCGGTGCGGGTGAGCAGCTCGTCGACCGCCGCGGCGAGGCGCAGCTCCGGGTAGGGCTCGACCTGGCCGCCGTCGCGGGTGTCGCGGGCGTCGGCGGCGGTCTCCTGGAGCACGTCGAGCAGGACGCTGTCGGCGACGTCGGCGGCGGTGGCCGCGCGCAGCCTGGCCCATGCCCCGGCGACGTGCGGGGCGGCCATCGACGTGCCGGCCTTGCCCTGCAGCCGGTTGTCGGGGATCGCCGCGCGGACGTTGCCGGGGGCGACGAGGTCGACGAAGGACGCGACGTTGGAGTATGAGGCGATCTCCGCGCCGCCCTCGGGGTCGACGCCGTCGCGCCCGTCGAGCCAGTCGCCTGAGATCGTCGTCGCGCCGACGCTGATGACCCCCTCGACGCAGGCCGGCAGCGAGACCGCGTCGGTGCGCCCGGCGTTGCCGGCCGCGGCGATCGTGGCCACGCCCTCGCTGGCGAGGTCGGCGGCGGCGGCGGCGAAGCCCGAGTGCGAGCAGGTTCCGGTAAAGGCGCCGCCCCCGAGCGAGAGGTTCGCCGCGACGACGTCGAGGCCGGCGGCGGCCTGCTCGGCGACGTGCTCGAGGCCGAGGAGGATGTCGGAGGTCCAGGCCAGCGTCCGCCCACCGTCGTCGTGGAAGACCTGCACGGCCATGATCCCCGCGCCGGGGGCCATCCCGTCGCCTGGATAGGGGCCGGCGGTGGCGGCGATCGCTGCGACGTGGGTGCCGTGGTCGTAGCCCCTCACCTCGTCGGGCAACGGCACCCCGGCGCCCTCGCCGGTCTGCTGTGCGCTGCCGTCAGGGCAGTCGCCGCTGCCTGCCGACCCGTCGCGGCCCGAGGAGAAGCACGCCTCGGCGACGACCCGGTCCTCGAGCGCGACGTGGGTGCCGTCGACGCCGGTGTCGAGCACCGCGACGACGGTGCCGCTGCCGTCGGTGCCGCCGGCGGGCACCGCCGCGTCGACGTGGGGCACGGTGACGTCGAGGGCGGGGGCGAGGGGCTCGTCGACTTCGATGGCGGCGACGAGGTGGTGGGACTCGAGCGCGCGCAGTCCCCGGGCGGAGACCTCGAGGCCGACCGCGGGCAGCCGTTCGAGTGCGGCGGTGACCTCGGCGTCCCCACCGAGGTCGGCGGCGACGCTGGCCCGCCCACTCGCGATCGCCGCGCGCTGCCCCGCCGCGGCGCCCGCCGACAGCAGCCCCTCGGGCACGGCGTCGAGGTCGAGGTGGGCGATGACCCGCGTCTGACCGGTCTCGGCGGCCTCGGCGTGGGCGGCCTCCGGCGCGCCCGCGGAGATCGGCGGGTCGGCAGGGCCGGGCCCGCCCGGCGCGGCGACGGCGGGCGGGGCGACGAGGCCGGCGGCGAGCACGGTGGCCACGAGGCTCGCGAGCACCCTGGCGACGTGGCGGCGACGTCTGCTCACGGTCACGGTGCGGAGCCTTCCTCAGACGACAGCGGTCGCGGGTTCCCCTCGGCCTTGCCAAGAAGTCTCGGCATGCCGAGGCATCGGCTGAAGCCTCGATCGTGAGCGTAGCCGGCGCTCGGTGCCCCGCTAGCCTGCCGGGCATGCGCCGCCGCCTCGCCGCCGCCGCGCGCCGGCTGACCCGCCGGCGGTCCCCGTCCTACCGCGCGCTGCTCGCCGAGGTCCAGGCCGAGCGCGCCGCGCGCTCGGCAGCCGGCGACGTCGACCCGCTGCTGCACCTCGAGGACAAGCTCGAGGCCTACCGCGTCGCGGCATCGCTGGGCCTGGCCCACCCCGAGGTGCTCGCCCGGCCGGGCTCCGTCGACGACCTCGACTGGGCGGGGCTGCCGGAGACCTTCGTGCTGAAGTCCGTCGGCGGGGCCTCCGCCCGGGGGGTGTGGCCGCTCGAGCGCGCCGACGGGGGCTACCGCCACGTCCTCACCGGCGAGGTCGCGACGCCGGCGGACATCGCCGCCCGCTACCACGCGCTGCTCGACCAGCGGCGCATCCGCCGGCAGGCCTTCGTCGAGGAGCGCCTGCCCGGCGAGGCCGGACCGGTGCCGATCGACTGGAAGCTGTCGTGCTTCGACGGCGAGGTCGTCCTGCTCATGGGCAAGGACCTGCGCGGCAGCCTGCGCCGCCGGGACTGGCGCTTCCGCTTCCTCGGCCCCGACGGCGCCGACTTGGGCGAGGTCCGCGACGACGTCGCCATCGACCCGGCCCTGCCCGACCCGCCCCACCTCGAGGCGCTCGTCGCCGCCGGCGAACGGCTGTCGGCGGCGCTGGCCCGGCCGTTCGTGCGCCTGGACTTCTACGACCTGCCCGACCGCGGGGTGCTCTTCGGCGAGGTCACCCCCCACCCCGGCGGGGAGCAGCGCTACCGCGACGACCTCGACGCCGCCCTCGGGGCCGCCTGGCAGCGCGCCGCCCGGCGCGTTGCCAAGCGGACCGCGCGGGAGGGGGCCGACCCGCTCGCCGCGCTGGTGCGCCCCGTCGACCCCGGCTGGGAGGACCCCGCCGGGGCCTGAGCCGGGGGCCTACACGGGGCCTAGACGGGGGCGAACTCCTCGGGGCGGGCGCCGAGCCCGAGGTGCCAGGCCAGCGCCTCGGCGCAGCGCTGCGCCGCACGCCCGTCGCCGAAGGGGTTGGCGACCCGGGCCATCGCCGCGTAGGCGCCGGCGTCGTCGAGGAGGCCGCCGACCTCGGCGACGATGCGGTCGGCGTTGGTGCCGACGAGGCGGGCGCAGCCGGCCTCGACGGCCTCGGGGCGTTCGGTCACCGCACGCATGACGAGGACGGGGGTCGCCAGGCCCGGGGCCTCCTCCTGGATGCCGCCGGAGTCGGTGAGCACGACGTCGGCGCGGTCGAGCAGGCGGGCGAAGGGGCCGTAGGGCAGCGGGTCGAGCAGCCAGACGTTGCCGAGCCCGGCGACGTGGGGCTCGACGGCCTCGCGGATGCGCGGGTTGGGGTGGGCGGGGAAGACGACGAGGAGGTCCTCGCGCTGTCGCGCGAGCCGCCCGAGCGCCTCGCCGATCCCGTCGAGGCCACGGCCCCACGACTCCCGGCGGTGGGCGGTGACGAGCAGCACCCGCCGGGGGTCGTCGTCGAGGCCGGCGAGCGCTGCGGGCCAGGGCGCCTTGCGGGCGACGGCCGCGCGCAGCGCGTCGATGACGGTGTTGCCGGTGACGAGGACCTGCGGGCCGGCGATGCCCTCGCGGGCCAGTGCCGCGGCGGCGCCGGCGGTCGGCGCGAGGTGCAGCGAGGCGAGTTGGCTGGTCAGCCGCCGGTTGATCTCCTCGGGGAAGGGCTGGGTGCGGTCGCCGGTGCGCAGCCCCGCCTCGACGTGGGCGACGGGCAGCCCGGCGTGAAAGCCCGCCAGCGCACCGGTCAGCGTCGAGGTCGTGTCGCCCTGCACGACGACCGCGGTGGGGTCGATCTCGGTCAGCGCCGGCCCGAGGGCTGAGAGCAGCCGGGCGGTGAGCGCGTCGAGGGAGGCGCCGGGGCGGTAGACGTCGAGGTCGACGTCGGGGGAAAGCCCGAAGACCTCGAGGGCGCCGACGAGGAGGTCACGGTGCTGCCCCGTCGACACCAGCACCGGCGTCGCCCAGGACGACTCGGACAAGGCGGCGATGACCGGCGCGAGCTTGATCGCCTCGGGGCGGGTGCCCACGACGACGGCAATGCGCTGGCGGGTTCCGGGCTGGCGCGGCATGGCCCGGCACGCTACCGCGACCGCGCTGGCACCGGAATGCAGGCCATCCCTGCTGGGCATGGACCCACGCCGTGCGGCCGGCAGGTGTCCGAACGGGCCACACCCAGCGAGTTCCAGTGCTTGCCTCGCTCGGGCCGACTCGCTAGGGTCATGTTGGCTGTGCAAAAGGCACACCTTGAGGCGTGTCACCACGCGCCGATAGGGAGCTGCGGTTGGAGATCTGGAAGGCAGGTGAGTGCGGGCTTGACATCAGTCGGCGACGGCGATGCGGGTGCGTGCTTGACTGCCGAGTGCTCCAACCGCATTGATCGCGGGCGAGTGGCAACGCAACTCCACCGCCCATCCCAACGCTTCGTGGCTCTCGGCGTGGAGTCGGGGGTAGACACACGAATCGCGATGGCTAGGAGGCCGTAGATGAGTTCCACGTACCGACTTTCGGCAGACGCGCTGCGGCGCGCTCTCGCCGTGGTAGCGGCGGTGGCACTGGCGGTGGCGTTGATGCCATTCGCTGGTGTTGCCTCTGCCGACGAGCACGAAGACCTTGCTGATCTGCCGGGGGCTCGCGATCTCGGCGACGCCTGCGAGTTCGTCGACGACGTCCCGGAGTTCGACGACATCGGTGGTCTTGCCGACGACACGCAGGCGGCCATCGAGTGCCTGCTGTTCTACGGGATCACCACGGGCACGAGCGTCGACCCGCCGCTGTACAGCCCCAATGACGAGGTGCAGCGCATCGACATGGCGGTGTTCCTGTCCCGGCTGATCGGCTATGCGGTGGACAACACCGACATCGAAGCCCCAGAGGTCGAGGACCAGGAGTTCATCGACCTTGACGGTTACAGCGACGAGCAGGTCGCCGCGGTGAACCTGCTGGGCACCCTCGGGGTGACCACGGGCACGAGTGAGGACCCCAAGGAGTACTCACCGGCGGCGGATGTGAGCCGTCGTGACATGGCGTCGTTCCTCAA
>PWFH01000012.1 GCA_003553795.1 Egibacter sp.
CCAGCGCCGCGCAGCCCACGGCCCCGGCGCCCACCGCCGCGGCGCCCACCGCCGTCGCGACGGGTGGCCCGGCGGCGGGCATGGCGCTGCGTGCCGCCGCCGGCAATGCCGGCGGGGGGATCGAGCCCGCGCCGCAGACCGCGGTGCGCGCCGCGGTCGCTGCCGCCGCCGCGCGGGTCGGGGTCGCCTCCGCCCAGGCCGCCGGACCGCCGGCGACGGCCGACGTCCCGCCCGCGCCCAGCACCCGGCCGCCGTCCCCCTCAGCCGCGAGCGCGGCGCCGCTGCCCCCGGAGCCGGCGCCCGTCCCGCAGGCCCCGCCGACGGCTCCTGGCGCTGCGGCGGTGCGCTGGGACCCCGCCGTCCTCACCGCCCTGGGCCTGCCCGACCTCGTCGCCGACGCCCTCGGCGGCACCGCCCCCGACGACGACCTCGGGTGCCTCGCCGCGCTCGCGAGCGCGGTCGCGCCGCTGTGCCGGCCGCTGCCCGCCGGCGTCTCGCTGCTCGTCGGTCCCCGAGCCGGCGCGCTCGCCGGTGGCCTCGGCCTGCCGGTCGTCAGCCACAAGGGCCCCGCACCAGCCGAGGGGGCGATCGCCGCAGAGGTCGGCGGCAGCCGCCGCGACTGGATCGCCTGGAACCGCGGACGGCGCTGGCTCCACCTCGTCGTCGGCGGGCGCGGCTGGGAGGCCCTCTGCGACGAGGACCCCCTCGCGGTGTCCTGGAGCCGCCCCGAGGACCTGCCCGCCGCGCTGGCCCTCGCCGCCGAGCACGGCCTCGTCCTGGGCTACGACGGCTCGAAGGCGCAGCCGCGCCGCGCCGTGGCCCTCGACGTCGCGATCGCCGTGCGTGACCTCCTGCCGCGGCCATGAGGACCGGGCCGCTCCGCCGCGTCGCCGGCACGATCGGGCTGCTCGCCCTCGCGCCGACGGGCTGGCTGCTCGCCAGCGGCCAGCTCACCGTCGTCGAGGCCGCCTGGCGGGGGGCGATCACCCTCCTGCTCGTCTCGCTCGTCGGCCGGGTCGCCGGCTGGTTCGTCGAGGCGCTCGCGCTCAGCGTCCAACCGTCGAGCGAGGGTGCCGCCGAGGCCTCGACGGTCCCCTCCGAGGCGCCTCCGGCCTACGCCCGCCGGCGTGAGGACACCTCAGCGCGCCAGGCGGCGACGTCGGGCAACGAAGTCGACGACGAACGCTGAACTCGCCTGCTCGGTGGTCGACAGAAGCCGCAAGCGCGCCACGTCGCCACCCAGCTGAGGGGAGTACCGGCATGAGCGAGATCGACGAGGTCGTCGGAGAGTTCCTCACCGAGAGTCGAGAGAACCTGGAGGAGTACGACGCCGATCTCCTCGTCCTCGAGGCTGATCCCGGCGACGCCGAGGCGCTCGCGCGGGCGTTCCGCAACCTCCACACCATCAAGGGCACCTGCGGCTTCCTCGGCTTCAGCAAGCTCGAGGCCGTCGCCCACGCCGGCGAGACGCTGCTCGGGCGGCTGCGCGACGGGGAGCTGCAGGTCGACCGGCCGATCGCCGACGCGCTGCTCGCGATGGGCGACGCGGTACGGGCGATCCTCGGCGCGATCGAGGACGACGGCAGCGAGGGCGGCGGGGACTACCGCGAGCTCATCGCCAACCTCACGGCCCTGGCCGAGGGCGGGGAGCCGGTCGCCGCCGACCCCGCGGAGGCGCAGGCGGCGGCCACCGCGCCGACGACCGCGGCGGAGGCCGTGGCCCAGGAGCCGGCCACCGACGGCGACGCCATCGAGGGCGGTGACGGCCGCTCGGTCGAGGGCCCGCTGCTCGGTGAGCTGCTCATCGAGGAGGGCAAGGCCACGAGCGAGCAGGTCGGCTTCGCCGCGCTCGAGCAGGACCTCGGCGACGACCGCAGGATCGGCGAGATCCTCGTCGAGGAGGGCGGCGTGGCCGAGGAGGACGTCGAGCAGGCCCTGAGCGCGCAGGCCAAGGCCCGCGCCTCCGGCGACTCGACGATCCGTGTCGACGTGGGGCTGCTCGACGGTCTCATGAACCTCGTCGGCGAGCTCGTCCTCGCGCGCAACCAGATCGTCCAGCTCGCCGGCAGCGAGCGCGACTCCGCGCTCTTCGGCGTCGCCCAGCGCCTCAACCTCGTCACGACCGAGCTGCAGGAAGGGGTCATGCGGACCCGGATGCAGCCGATCGGCAAGCTCTGGCGGCGCATGCCGCGCGTCGTGCGCGACCTCGCCGCGATGTGCGAGAAGGAGGTCGCCGTCGACCTCGAGGGCGAGAACACCGAGCTCGACAAGGGCATCCTCGAGGCCATCGGCGACCCGCTGACCCACCTCGTGCGCAACGCCGTCGACCACGGCATCGAGTCGCCCGAGGACCGCCTCGCCGCGGGCAAGCCCCGCCAGGGCCACCTCCTGCTGCGCGCCTTCCACGAGGGCGGGCAGGTCGTCGTCGAGATCCGCGACGACGGCGGCGGCATCGACGTCGCCAACGTCACCGCCAAGGCCGTCGAGGCCGGGCTCGTCACCGCCGAGCAGGCCGCGACGCTCGGCGAGCGCGAGGCCCTCAACCTCCTCTTCACCGCGGGCTTCTCCACCGCCAAGGCGATCACGAAGGTCTCCGGGCGCGGGGTCGGCCTCGACGTCGTCGCCCGCAACATCCACGAGGTCGGCGGCACCGTCGACGTCGTCAGCGAGAAGGGCGTCGGCTCGACGTTCAAGGTCAAGATCCCGCTGACCCTCGCGATCATCCCCGCGCTCGTCGTCGGCAGCGGCGAGGACAGCTTCGCGATCCCGCAGGTCAACCTCGTCGAGCTCGTCCGCCTCGAGGGCTCCGACGCCCGCAAGGGCATCGAGTACATCCACGGCGCGCCGGTGCACCGCCTGCGCGGGCATCTCCTGCCGCTGGTCTACCTCGACGAGCAGCTCGACGAGCTCGACCTCGGCCACCGCGACGTCGTCGGCGAGGGCGAGGGCGAGGAGGGCGACCTCGTCCGCAACATCGTCGTCCTCAACGCCGACGGCCAGCAGTTCGGCCTCGTCGTCGACGACATCCACGAGACGCAGGAGATCGTCGTCAAGCCGCTGTCGACCCAGGTCAAGCACATCCCGCTCTTCGCGGGCTCGACGATCATGGGCGACGGGCGCGTCGCGCTCATCCTCGACGTCCTCGGCGTCGCCCAGCAGTCGAAGGTCGTCACCGAGGCCGGCGACCGTGGCTTCGGCGACGCCGCCGCCCAGGCCGAGAGCGAGACCGAGCAGCAGGCGCTCCTGCTCGTCGGCCTCGGCGAGGAGCGCCGGGTGGCGGTGCCCCTCGCCGACGTCGCCCGCCTCGAGGAGATCAAGCTCGACGACATCGAGCGCTCCGGGCACCAGGAGGTCGTGCAGTACCGCGACGAGATCCTGCCGCTCGTGCGCCTCGGCGGCGTCATGGGCTACCCCGAGGCGGAGCCGCGCGAGGACGGCGGGCTCGACGTCGTCGTGCACCGCCGCGGCGAGCGCACCGTCGGCGTCATCGTCGGCCAGGTCCTCGACATCGTCGAGGAGCAGGTCGACATGGGCGACGTCGCCGAGGCCGGCGCGATGCGCGGCTCGGCGGTCGTCAAGGGTCGGGTCACCGACGTCGTCGACCTCGCCGAGGTCGTCGACCGCGGCGCCGGCGACCGGGTCGGTCTGCTGAGTGGAGGGTTCTGATGGCTGCCAACCTGTACTGCACGTTCCGTCTCGACCGGCACCTCTTCGGCATCGAGGTCGAGCGGGTCCAGGAGGTCCTGCGCTCGCAGTCGCTGAGCCGCGTGCCGCAGTCGAGCGAGGTCGTCGAGGGCCTCATCAACCTCCGCGGTCAGATCGTCACCGCGATCGACCTGCGACGCCGCCTGCACCTGCCTGAGCGCGCCGACGGCGAGGAGCCGATGAACGTCGTCGTCATGACCGACGACGGGCCGCTGTCGCTGCTCGTCGACGAGATCGGCGACGTCGTCGAGGTCGAGGACGACACCTTCGAGGTGCCGCCCGAGACCGTCACCGGCGTCGCCCGCGAGCTCATCAGCGGTGCCCACAAGCTCGAGGGCCAGCTCCTGCTCCTGCTCGACACCGAGCGCGCGGTGGCGCTGCCGGCGATGACGCCATGACCCCGCTCGAGGAGGGTTCGCGGGCCCTCGTCGTCGACGACTCGCGCGCGACGAGGCGCATCCTCGGGCGCATGCTCGCCGAGATCGGCTTCGCGGTCACCGAGGCGGAGAACGGCAAGGAGGCGCTGGCCACCCTCACCGCCGACGAGCAGCCCTTCGACCTCGCCCTCGTCGACTGGAACATGCCCGAGGTCGACGGCATCGAGCTCGTCAAGGCGATCCGCGCCGACGCGGCCTTCGACGGCCTCAAGGTGCTCATGGTCACCACCGAGGCCGACATCGACCACATGATGATCGCGCTCGACGCCGGCGCCGACGAGTACGCGATGAAGCCCTTCACCGCCGCGGTCATCCGCGAGAAGCTGGCCCTGCTCGGCATCGGCGAGCCGGTCTGATGGGGGCCACGCGCGTGCTCGTCGTCGACGACTCCGTCGTCGTGCGCAAGCTCGTCACCGACGTCATCAACGCCGAGGACGACCTCGAGGTCGCCGGCACCGCGCCGAACGGGCGCATCGCCCTGGCCAAGGTCAACGACCTCGCCCCCGACGTCGTGACCCTCGACGTCGAGATGCCCGACATGAACGGCATCGAGGCGCTGCGCGGGCTACGCAGCAGCCACCCGCGCCTGCCGGTCGTGATGTTCTCCACCCTCACCGAGCGCGGGGCGCAGATCACCCTCGAGGCGCTCATGCTCGGGGCGAAGGACTACGTCACCAAGCCCGCGAACGTCGGCAGCGTCACCGAGGCCAAGGAGGCCGTGCGCGCCGAGCTCGTCCCGAAGCTGCGCTCGCTGTCGGGCAAGCCCGAGACGATGCGCAAGGCCGCCGCCGCTGCCCCGCGGCGACCCGCGGTCGGGCGTCCCGCCGCCCCGCCGGCGAAGCCGGCGGGCCCCGTCGAGGTCGTCGTCTTCGGGGTCTCCACCGGCGGGCCCAACGCCCTCGCGAAGGTCATCCCGGCCCTGCCGCGCGACCTCGGCGTGCCGGTCCTCGTCGTCCAGCACATGCCGCCGCTGTTCACCGGCCTGCTCGCGGGCCGCCTCGACGCGGCCTCCCCCCTCGACGTCGCCGAGGCCAGCGACGGGCTACGCCCCAAGCCGGGGCAGGTCCTCGTCGCCCCCGGCGACCACCACCTCGAGGTCGGCAGCCGCGGGGGCATGCCGATCCTCCACACGACGAAGGGGCCGCTGGAGAACTCCTGCCGCCCGGCCGCCGACGTCCTCTTCCGCAGCGCGGCGAAGGTCTACGGCGGTGGTGTCCTCGGCGTCGTGCTCACCGGGATGGGTCACGACGCCCTGCGCGGCGCCAAGGACGTCGTCGAGGCCGGCGGGCGGGTGATCGCCCAGGACGAGGCCACGAGCGTGGTCTGGGGCATGCCCGGCGCGCTCGTCGAGGCGGGCCTGGCGCACGCGGTCCTGCCGCTCGACGGGGTCGCCGACGAGGTCGCCCGGCGGGTGGCTGCCTCGGCCAAGGCGGGTGCGCGATGAGCACCGTCGCCTCCGCCGACTTCGACTACATCGCCGCGCTGGTGCGTGACGAGGCCGCGATCGTCATCGAGCCGAGCAAGGCCTACCTCGTCGAGTCCCGCCTCTCGCCGGTGGCCCGCCGCCACGGCCAGGGCTCGATCGCCGAGGTCGTCAGCCGGCTGCGCAACGGCGACCGCAAGCTGCGCACCGAGGTCATCGAGGCGATGACGACGAACGAGACGTCGTGGTTCCGCGACGTCCACCCCTTCGAGGCGCTGCACCGCCACGTCATCCCCGAGCTCGTCAAGCGCCGGAGCCAGCGCCGCCAGATCACGATCTGGTGCGGGGCGGCCTCGACGGGCCAGGAGCCCTACTCGGTGGCGATGCTGCTCGCCGACCGCCACCCCGAGCTCGCGAACTGGAACCTCCGGATCATCGCGACCGACATCTCCGGCGAGGTGCTCGGCAAGGCGATGGCCGGCCGCTACAGCCAGATGGAGGTCAACCGCGGCCTGCCCGCGCCGGTGCTCGCCAAGCACTTCCGGCGCGATGGCGCCGACTGGGTGCTGTCCGACCGGATCCGCAACATGGTCGAGTTCCGGATGCTCAACCTCGTGGGGTCCTGGCCGGTCCTGCCCCCCGTCGACGTCGTGTTCCTGCGCAACGTCCTCATCTACTTCGACCTGCCGACCAAGCGGGCGATCCTCAGCCGGGTCCGCGGGGCCATGCAGGAGGACGGCTACCTCTTCCTCGGCGCGCCGGAGACGACCCTCAACCTCGACGACGCCTTCCGGCGCGTCGCCTTCGACAAGACGAGCTGCTATCAGCGCAACGACATGGGAGCGGGACGATGAGCGACGTGGTGCAGGCCAGCAACCTCGCGCAGATCAACGACGAGATCTGGGGCGCGGTCCTCGGCATGGTCCTCGAGCCGGCCGGCCCGGAGGACGCCCAGCCCGAGGGCGAGGAGCTCGTCACCGGGCAGGTGCAGATCACCGGGGACTGGAGCGGCGCGGTCTTCATCGAGCTGTCGACCTCCCTCGCGCGCAAGGCCACCGCGGCGATGTTCTTCACCGAGCCCGACGACGTCTCCGAGGAGGACCTCATCGACGCCGTCGGCGAGCTCGCGAACATGACCGGCGGCAACGTCAAGGCCCAGCTCGAGGGCCCCCACGCCCTCTCGCTGCCGTCGGTGACCGCCGGGCAGCGCTACCGCGTGTCGATGCCGGGCACGCGGGTGGCCGGCCGCGTCTCGCAGTGCTGCGCCGGTCAGCTCCTCACCACGACGGTGATCGAGAGCGGCGCGTCGCCCAAGGCCCAGGATGCCGACGCGCAAGTCCTCGCGTCCGCGGCCGACAGTCCCTAGAGAGGGCCGGGCCACGGTGCTCAGGCAGACCCGCAGGCCGACAACGACCCGGAGAGGCGCAGACCGATGAAGATCCTGATCGTGGATGACTCCAAGGCCATGCGCATGATCGTCATGCGGGCGCTGAAGTCGACGTCGACGTACGGCGACGCCGAGATGCTCCAGGCCGTCGACGGCAAGGAGGCGCTCGGCATGATCGAGGCCGACCCGCCCGACCTCGTGCTCTCCGACTGGAACATGCCGGAGATGAGCGGCATCGAGCTGCTGCAGACCCTCGGTGAGCGGGGCATCATCCCGCCGACGTTCGGCTTCGTCACCTCCGAGCACACCCCGGAGATGTACGACCGAGCGATGGCGGCGGGAGCGCAGTTCCTCGTGAGCAAGCCGTTCACCCCCGAGTCCCTCGAGGGTGCGCTCGCCGGCGCCGCCTAGGCGCTCGCCATGGCCGGGCGCATCCCCCTCCCTGTGCGCGCCTCGGTGCGCGACCTCCTCACCGACCTGCTCGGGCGCAGCGTCGAGGTGCGCCAGGCGGGGGACCCCCTCGTGCTCAGCCCGTCGCGTCCGGCGCTGCTGGCGACCTACCGCGACGACGACGGGGGCATGGCCGTGGCCTCGGCCTGCGAGCTGCCGCTGGCGGCCGGCGCCGGCGGGGCGATCGGCATGATGTCGGCGGGGGAGGTCGCCGAGGCCCTCAAGGGTGCGAAGACCCTCGAGGGCGACCTCGAGGAGTTCTTCCACGAGGTCGCCAACGTCATGGGCAAGCTCCTCAACACCCCCACCTCTCCCCACGTCGCGCTCTCGGCCCTCTACACCGTCCCCGGCGAGGTGCCCGCCGACGTCGCACGGGTCGTCCTCGCCCCGGAGGTGCGCCTCGACTACCGCGTCGACGTCGACGGCTACGGCGACGGGACGATGACGCTGCTCGGCGGCTGAGCACTCGCCTGCTCCCCGCAGGCGCTGCTGCTCGCGGGTGATGGCCCTCGCGCGCCCTGCTCGGCGCCCGCGCTACTCCTCGCGCGCGGCGAGCTGGGTGAGCACCCGGCGGGCCACGGGGACGAGCTCGGGGTCGAGCTCGCTGCCAGCGCGGCGGTCGAGCACGTCGAGGGCCTCGGGCAGGTCGAGGGGGCCCTCGGCGGTCTCGTCGGCGCCCTGGAGCAGCCCGTCGAGGGCGTCGACGTAGCGGATGATCCGCGCGCTGCTGGGGATCTCCTCGCCGACGAGCCCGTCGGGGTAGCCCGAGCCGTCCCAGTGCTCCTGGTGGCTGCGGATCGCTGCGGCCACGACGTCGCCGGCGGAGGTCCTCAGCCAGGACGCCCCACGGTCGGGGTGGCTGCGGTAGAGCATCCGCTGCTCGTGGCTGAGCTTCGAGGGCGAGGTGAGGCAGTCGAGGGGCAGGGAGACCTTGCCGGCGTCGTGCAGCAGCGCGGCGAGGGCGAGCTCGGAGCGCATCGTCCCCTCGAAGCCCTGCTCGGCACCGATCGCCCCGGCCCACTCCGCGACGCGCTGGCCGTGCCCGGCGCCGCAGAGGTCGTGCTCCTCGACGAAGGCCACCGCCCGCTGGGCGGCCTCGAGCTCGGTGGTCGCCGAGACGCCGAGGGCGAGGCGCTCGGCGGAGACCACGGCGCTGCGCTTCTCGACGCTCGCGACCTCGAGGGCGCGCTTGGCGATCTCGTCGAGCGGCGCGAGCTCGGTGGAGGCCTCCGGGCCTGCGTGGCCGACGGCGAGGGCGAGCAGCCGGTTGCTCAGCGGCGCGTAGCTCTCGGTGACGCGCATCATCTGCCGCGCGAGCTGCTCGGTGCGGTTGGGGGAGAGGTTGACGCTGATGATCCCGAAGGTGTCCTCGTCGAGGGCGTAGAGCTCAGCGCCCTCGCGGTGGACGAGTTGGCGGAAGCTCAGCGACAGTCGCCGGCGCAGCAGCGCGGCGGCCTCGGCGGAGACCCGCTCGCCGACCTCGCCGAGGTGGACGACCCGCGCACGGGCCACCCGCGGGACGTCGCCGGCGTGGAGGAGGTGCTCGATGCGCTGCTTGTAGGCGGTGGCCGTCGGCAGGTTCGTGACCTTGTCGCGTGCCCGGGAGGGGTCGCCGGAGCCGGAGGGCCCGGCCTGGCGCTCGTAGGTCTCGACCATCGACTGGTCGTAGGCGCGGCCCTCGAGGTAGGAGCGGATCGCGCCCTCGTTGCCCTCGGCGACGACGCCGATGCCGCCGGCGCGCAGGACCTCGACCGCGGCGGCCTCCCCGCCGGTGTGCACGACCGCGACGATCGGGACCTGCGCGCTCGCGCCGAGGACCCGGAGGTGGTTGCGCAGCTCGGCCCGCGGCAGGCGGGTGGAGATCGCGACGAGGTCGCAGTGCTCGAGGGCGGCGAGGTCATCGTGGAGCTCGTACTGCCCGGAGTCGTGCAGCCGCCCGACCGCGGTCTCGGAGAGGCCGAGGCGCAGGACCTTCGCCGGCGCGCCCTCCCAGGGCACGCGCACCTCGCCGAGCTGATCGAGGAAGACGAGGGCCTCGGGGTCCTCGGGCAGGTCGGCGAGGGGATCGGGGCGGCTCGCGCTCGACGGCGTCGGCGCGGCGGGCTGCCCGGCGCCGTCCTCGCTGCCCTCCTCGGCGGTCTCCGCGTCGCTGGGCTCCGCGGGTGCCTGCCCGGCGGGCTGCTCCTCGGTGGCCTCGCGCTCAGCCGCCTCGGCCTCGGGGCCGGAGGAGTGGGCGGTGGCGGTGCTCACGGGGGCGGCCTCCTGCACGGGCGCAACGGTCTCCGACCGTCCCGTCGGCGGGGGTGGGCCCGGCTATAGGCCCGCAGCGTGCGGCTCAGGCGCCCTCGGCGAGGGTGACGGTGTGGTGGCCCTCCTCGACGCGGCTGCGCCACGTGCTCGCCGCGGCGACCTCCGCGACGTAGGCCGCGCGCCGGCGCATGCCCGGCGCCGAGGCGGGGACCTCGGGCACGCCGTCGTGGGTGGAGGCGAAGTAGGCCTGCACGGCATGGAGGGCCTCGCTGCGGATCTGTGAGACCCGCGCCTCGGTGACGCCGAGGTCGGCGGCGATGTCGCGCAGCAGCTCACCGTCGAAGAAGTAGCGCTCGACGACCTCGCGCTGGATCTCGGGCAGGTGGCGCACGGCGATGCGCACCGTGCCGAGCAGCTCGGTCTGCTCGAGGGCGTCCTCGGGCAGGGACCGCTGGTCCTTCTCGGGGATGAGGTCACCGTAGGAGACGCTGTCGTCCTCGTCGCCGCCCACGCGCCGGTCGAGGTGGAGGAGGTTGGCGTTGGCGGCGGCGTCGCGGCGGGCGTCGACCTCCTCGGCGGTGATGCCGAGCGCGATCGCGAGCTCCTCGGCGCTGGGGGTGCGGCCGTGCTCCTGCTCAAAGGAGGCCTCGGTCGTCGAGATCTCGCGCATGTCGCGGCGCAGGCTGCGCGTCGCCCAGTCGCGGGTGCGCGTCGAGTCGATGATCGCCCCGCGGATGCGGATCGTCGCGTAGCGCGCGAACGGCACCCCGGTGTCGGGGTCGTAGCGGCGGGAGGCGTCGACGAGGCCGCTCGCGCCGGCACTCCACAGCTCGCCGCGGTCGATGTGGCGGGGGTAGCGCGAGGCGAGCTGGTTGACGACGTGCTGCACGAGGTAGAGGTGGGACTCGACGAGGTGGTTCGCCCCAGCGGAGGCTGGCTCGTCGTGTGCGGTCATCGTGGCGTGGTCTGTGCGGTGACTCATCGCGCCCGCTCCTCGTCTCGCGCCCCATCTCCCTCGGTTCCGTGGCCTCCGCCCGGCGTCCGTGCCGCTTGCGTGGCGACGGCTTCTGAGAGACGTCGTGGGGGATCCTTCGTCCCCTCCCGCCAGCGCTTGAGGGTTTGAGCCCCTTTTGGCACAGAGGGACGATGCAGGGACCCCGAGAGGGGTGAGCGGGACTGCGAGGAGCGCGTACGAGGCGATAGTCAGTAGGGACTAGTCACCCCTCATTGGGTCGCCGCGAGGGCGGTGGGGGCTCGTGCGATCGTGCGCTTCATCGCCGGCACCGTCGGCCGACAGGCGGGGTACGTAAGCGCCGGTGAGGCCACGACAGGGACCATCGGGACAGGCCCGCTCCGCCGGGTCGAGACCGCCGGAGACCGCGTACAGGGAGGACCGACCGTGCACCCCGCCCCGGATCTCGTGAGCTCCCTCGCCGCCGAGGCCAGCGCCCTCGAGGAGGTGCGCCGCCGCGCGGTCATCCTCTACCTCGCGGTGCGCGCCGGCGAGCAGCGCTACGTGCCCGCCGCCAGCGCCGAGCTCGACGAGGCCATCGACGACCTCGCCGCCGCCTCGCTCGTACGCGCGGTCGCCGTCGAGGAGAGCGCCGGCGCCTTCGGCCTCTCACCCGATGCGACGCTGCGCGACCTCGAGGCGCAATGCCCCGACTGCCGTGGCGAGCAGGTCCGCGAGCTCGCCGAGCGGCTGCGCTCGGCGGCCGCCGAGCTCGCGGAGGTGCGCGCGGCGACCGCCGCGGTCGTCGAGGAGTCCCAGGCGCAGGTGCACGCGGCGCTCTCGCGCCTGGAGATGCCGGCGGACTACACCGCGCCGGGACGTGGCTACGCCTCGTCCTCGCCTGGCCCCTCGCCGGCACTGTTCGACGGCCGGCTCTGAGGGTCGCGCTTGAGGTCGGGCTTGCGCCTGCCGAGCAGGGCGCTGGCGCGGTCGGCGCTCGCGATCGCCGCGGCGTTCTCGCGCTCGATCTCGCGGTAGACCTCCGCGCGGTGGATCTGCACGCGCCGTGGGGCCTCGATGCCCACGCGCACCTGGTCGCCGCGTGACTCGAGGACGGTGACGACGATCTCGCTGCCGATCATGATCGACTCACCGGCACGCCGGGTGAGCACGAGCATCAGTCGGTCACGTCGTCGTCGTCGAGGTACACGGTGTGGCGCACGGGATGCCCCGATTCGGTGAGGACGACCTGGCGCCCGCGCTGCGTGCGGGCGTTGACGACGAAGGGCCCGAGGAGGTTGAGGTGGAACGCCCGGGCGGCCTCGTCGAGGGTCACCGCGCAGAACACCACGGCGTCGTCGGGGTCGGTGAGCTCGAGCTCGCGCTCGTCGTCCTCGGCGAGCACGGCCTCGTAGTCGGGGACGAGCAGCCAGGGCGAGCAGACCACGAGGGCGATCTCGGGGTTACCGACGTTCTGCAGCACCTGGAAGGTGCCCGCCTCGTCGAGGTCGCCGAGCACGAACTCCCGCGCCTCGGGGAACCCGGGGATGCCATCATCGAACCGCAGGATCTGCTCGGTGGCGGTCTCGACCTCGGTGTCGCTCACAGTCCCCTCGCTCGCACGCGGCAGGCGCTCGCCGCCAGCCTACCTAACGCAGGAACGCCGCCAACGACTGCGGCAGCGCGCGGCCGAGGGCCTGCAGCGTCGACTGCAGCGCCATGTCCTGCATCTGCAGGTCCATGACGGCCTCGGCGTAGTCGGCGTCCTCGACCTCGGCGAGCTCCTGCTGGATGACGTAGAGGCTGTCCTCGCTGCGCGCGAGCGCGGAGTCCACCCAGTTGGTGTTCGCGCCGATGCGGGCGAGCTCGCCGCCGAGGCGCTCCATGGAGTCGTCGAGGTCGGAGAGGGTCGCGGAGACGTCGGCGGTGCGGCCTTCCTTAAGAGCGGTCTCGAGATCACTGAGGACGGAGAAGACCGACTGCTCGTCTTCCCCGAAGGCCTCGGCGGCGGTGGTGTTGATCCTCACCTTGTCGCTGTCGCCGACGCGTCGGGTGATCTCGTCGCCGTCGCCGGCCGTCGCATAGCCGCCCTCGGCGGTCTCATCCGCCTCGACGGCTGGGCCTTCGGTGTAGCCGGCGAAGACGTGCTGGCCGCGAACCTTGGTGTTCGCGATGCCGACGAGTTCGGACCGGATCGTCTCGATCTCCCGGGCGATGCCGTCCTTCGCGCTCTGGTCGCCGGCGTTGGCGCCCTGCACGGTGAGCTGACGGGCGCGCTGGAGGCGGTCCATCGCGCTCTGCAGCGCGCTGTCGGCGGTGTTGAGCCAGGTCTTGGCGTCCTCGGCGTTGCGCTGCTCCTGCACCCGCGCCTCGCGGCTTGCGCGCAGCGACAGCCCGCGGTTGGCCTTCGAGGGGTCCTCGGAGGGCTTGCGGATCTCCTTGCCGGTGGCGAGCTTGGACTGCGCCTGCTCGTACTGCTCCATGCGCGTGGACAACCGCC
>PWFH01000050.1 GCA_003553795.1 Egibacter sp.
CGACGCCTCCTGCGTCGCGAGCCGCCACCGAAGCCCTGCGCCCCGACCCGTCGGCCATCATGCGAGCGCCCCGTCCTCGCACCCGCGGGCCGCGAGGCGGGCGCCGGGCCTCCCGGGTGAACCCGGGAGGCCCGCCATCAACCGTCGAAGTCGTCGGGGACGACGCCCCCGCCGGGGCAGGCGATGTTCTCGTCGTAGAAGTGCCCCGGGGTGCCGCCGACCTCGGCGCGCTCCTCGTCGTCGGCGAAGCCGGGCAGGTGCTGGCCCCACTCGAGGCGGGCGTCGAAGAACGCTGCCCCGGAGTTCTCCTGGATCGAGCCGCGGATGCGGCGGGAGACGAAGGCCATCTGGTCGAAGCCGCTCGTGCCGGGCGTCTGCAGCTCGGCGACCGAGCCGCCGGCGCCGGCGATGAGCGCCATCGTGTGGATCGCCTCGTCCTGCGCCGGGCTCAGCGCCCGCAGGATGTTGTGGCCACCGTAGTCGGGTGAGCAGTGCGTGTAGAGGTTGTACGCGCCGGTCCAGTCCATGAGCCGGTCGCCCTCGTTGGGCCCGGTGTCGGTCACCGAGGCCTGCAGCACCTTGCGGCCCCAGCCGCCGTACTGCCAGGACACGCCCTGGTGGTGCTGCGGACGCGCGACCATCGGCGTCGGGACGTCGGCTTCGCCGTCGTCGATGACGGTGCCGTCGGCCTCGAGCAGGTCGCCGAGGTCCTCATCGCCGCGCAGTGCCGCGAAGGCGTCGTCGTCGACGTCGTCGGGGTGCCAGTAGGGCCGGCTCGCCCGGAACCACAGGTCGGGGTCGAGCCGGACGTCGGGGTCGGTCCAGCCGGCGTCGAAACCGGGCTCCTCGAGACGGGCCTCGGGCGTGACGCGCGGGCGGTAGTCGAGCAGCGACTCGCCGCGACCGCCGAAGAGCCAGTCGACGTGCTCGCGGTCGTCCTCGCGGACGTAGTCGGCCGGGTCGGTGGAGGCCACGCCGGCCTCGCCCTCGCCGCCGAGCAGGACGTTGTCGCCGCGGCCGCCGAAGAGCACGTCCGCGCCGGTGTCGCCCTGGAGCACGTCGTTGCCGCCACCGCCGTAGAGCACGGTGTCGCCGAGGCCGCCGCGGAGGAGGTCGTCGCCGCCGTAGGAGTAGTGGGAGTAGCGCAGGCTGCCGTCGCCGTCGGGGCTCCCGTCAGCACCGCCAAGATCGCAGTCGGCGGCGAACGCCGGCTCGTCGCCCGAGCGGTCCTCCTTGCAGTAGAGGTCGACGCGGTGCCAGAGGTCGCCGGCCTCGAGGCCGGTGAAGGAAAGGAACGGTGGGCCGTTGCGGTTGTAGGCGACCGCTTCGCTGTCGTCGTCGAGGTAGCGGGTGATGACCCGTCCGCGGTCGCCGATGAGGGCGTCGTGGCCGGGGCCGCCGTAGAGCTCGTCGTCGCCGAGCCCACCGATGAGGTGATCGCCCCACGACTCGCCGCGGGGGTGGATCTCGCCCTCGTCGGTGACGTCGTCGACCGGGCTGCCCCACAGCTCGTCGTCGCCGTCTTGGCCGTGGAGCATGTCGTCGCCCGGGCCGCCGTCGAGGAAGTCGTCGCCGAACGGCGCCGAGGCCAGACGGTCGCCCTCGTCGAACCATTCGTCGTCGAGGGAGGCGCCGACGTCGTGCTCGACGACCTCGCGCACGATCGTGCGCTCGCCGTCGTAGTCGGGGCCGTAGCGCTCGTCGTAGCGGGCGTACGCCTCGCCGTCGAGCTCGCGGATCACCGCGGCGTTGTCGCCGAGGAGCACGTCGTCGTTGCCGTCGCCGTAGACGGTGTTCTCGCCGGCGGGCAGCCCGGGTCGGCTGTTGCCACCGATGAGGTCGTCCTGGCCGGGCTCGCCCTCATCGCCTTCAAGGCGGGCGACGCCGGTCGGGCCGGTGTCGCCGTTCGAGTCGTTGAAGAAGTTCAGGTAGCGGTCGTCGGCGCGCTGGTCAGCGGGCCAGCGGAACGCACCGAGGTCATGGCCACGCCGGGCGATCGTCGGGCGCTCACCGAGGAGATCGGCCACGGCGATCGTGTCCGCGTCCTCTTCATCGCCGTCAGGGGTCACGCCGAACTGGCGGTCGCCGAGCAGGACGTCGTCGCCTCCGCCGCCTTCGGCGTAGTCGTCGCCGCCGCCTCCGGAGAGCCAGTCGTCGCCGCCCTGACCGAACAGCAGGCTGTTGCCCGGCCCGGCCGACAGCAGGTCGTCGCCGCCGATCGAGGACTCGAGCGGGTCGTCGAGGTCGAGGAGGCTCACCCAGCGATCCTCGGTGAAGCCGACGAACCGGCCCTCGGTCGCGAGGTAGACGTCGGCACTGACGTGCGCCATGTGCAGGGGCTCGGGCGGCGCGGCGCGGAGGACCCGCGCGTTGTCGCCGGCGAGGACGTTCTGGCCGTCCTGGCCGAGCAGCACGTTCGCGCCGCTCGGGAAGCCCTCGGTGCCGACGGTGGTGTCGCCGGTGTCGAGCGCGTCATGACTGTCGTCGGCGCGGAAGGAGCCGCCACCGATGAGGTCGTCGTCGCCTGACCCGCCCTCGAGCCAGTCGTCGCCGGGGCCACCCTCGGCGTAGTCGTCGCCGGGGCCGCCGCGGAGGTAGTCGTCACCCGGCCCGCCGTAGAGGCGGTTGGGCCCGTCGATGCCGACGATGACGTCGTCACCGCCGAGGGTCTCGGGATCCTCGAGGTCGAGCACGTCGGCCGACCCGAGGGATGCCGAGTCGGCGTCGCCTCCGACCGCGTCGACATCGACGGTGTAGCCGTCGTCAGCGCGGTGGAGGTCGAAGGGCACGACGTCGCGGGCGCGTCCGCCGGTGATCGGGTCGACCGCCCAGGTCCCGGGCGTGCCGGGCGCGGCGTCGTCAGCGCGCCGGACGATGTCGGCGTTGTCGCCGTAGGCCACGTCGGCAC
>PWFH01000014.1 GCA_003553795.1 Egibacter sp.
CCAGCCGACCCTCGGGAGGCGACCCGCCCGGCCGGCCACCCGACCAGCCGCCGCCGCCGGAACCACCCGACGACGAACCCCCACCACCCGTGCAGCCCACCCTCGACCTCTAGAACCCCCCCAGCCCCCTCGCTGCGCCCCGGCGACCCCCGGGGCGCACACCCACGCCATCCGATAGCAAGACCACGGCGGGGTCAAGGCGCGCGGGCGAGACGAGCTCGCGGCCAATGATCAGCCCTGGATGAGCCCACGCGTCATCATCGCGGTCAGGTCGCCGCGCCCACAGGGGTCTTCGACGCCACCCGGCTCCCCCGGCGGGACCCCCGGAGCCCATCGAGACGGGATGCCCCGAGCCCATCGTCAACGCCACGGCGACGACAAGGGCGAGTCGTGCGTCAAGGCCCGTCGCCGCGGCAACGACCCCCGCGACTCGGTACCAGACCCACGGTCCTAGCCCTGCCCGGCCGCGGGACGCTGCTCGGCGAGCAGGCGCCGGTAGAGCGGCGAGACCGCTTCGACGTGCTCCGGAGGGCCGCTGGCCTCCACGCGCCCGGCGTCGAGGACGACGAGGGCGTCGGCGGCGCTGACCGTCGAGAGGCGGTGCGCGACGGTGAGGACGGTCGTGCCGGCCGCGACGATCTCGGCGACGACGTCACGCAGCGCCGCCTCGCTCAACGCATCGAGCTGGCTCGTCGCCTCGTCGAGCAGGAGCAGCCGCGGCCCGGCGAGCAGGGACCGCGCGATCGCGAGACGCTGGCGCTCCCCGCCGGAGAGCCGCACACCCGCCTCGCCGACGTCGGTGTCGAGCCCGCGTGGCAGCGCGGCGACGAGCCCGGCCAGCCGAACCCGATCGAGCGCCGAGGCGACGGCGTCGTCGTCGGCCTCGGGGGCGGCGTAGACGAGGTTCTCCCGCAGTGTCCCGCCGAGAGCGGGGCTGTCCTGCTCGACGTAGCCGATGGCCGAGCGCAGCTCGCGCAGCGGCCAGTCGCCGACCGACCGGCCGTCGAGCGCGACCGTGCCGGCGGCGGGCTCGACGAAGCGGCACAACAGGGACAGCACCGTGGTCTTGCCCGCCCCCGAGGGGCCGACGAGCGCGACGTGGCGGCCCGCCTCGGCGCGCAGCGACACCCCGTCGAGCGCGGGGCCCCCGGCGCCGTCGTAGGCGGCGACGACGTCGACGAGCTCGACCGATGCGCCAGCCGCCAGGGGCGGGGCCGCTGAGGACCTCACCACCGGGCTCACCGACGAGGGGGACCCGGCCGCCCCCGCGGGCACGGCTGACGCCGCGGCGACCGCGTCATCGACAGGCTCGGCGTCGACGGCGAGGAGCTCGCCCATGCGGTCGAGGGCGACGAGGCCCGCCTGCAGATCGAGGCTGAACTGGAAGACCTGCACAAGCGGCAGCGCGAGGAAGAGGAGGTAGAGGAGGAAAGCCACGAGGTCGCCGGTAGCCATCGCGCCGGTGACGACGCGGGCGCCGCCGACGGCGAGGACAACGAGGAAGGAGCCCTGCACGGCGAAGGCCGTCACGGGATCGACGAGCGCCTGCAGCCAAGCCAGGCGCGTTCCGGCGGTAGCGGCGTCACCAGCGTGGCCGGCCAGCGTCGCGCTCTCCCGTCCCTCCGCGCCGCTGGCCTTGACCGTACGGATCGCGCGCAGCGCGCGGTCGAGCGCGGCGGAGAGCTGGCCCACCGCGGTCTGCGCCCCCCGGCTCGCCGCCCGCACCCGCCCCGACAGGGCGAGCACGGCGAGCACGGCCCCTGAGATCGTCACGAGGGCGATCCCGAGCAGCAGCGGGTCGAGCAGCGCCATGAGCACGACCGCCCCGGTGAACTGCAGCGCCCCGGTGACGACGAGCAGCGGACCCCCGGTGAGGACCTCGCGCAGCAGCGTCGTGTCGACGGTGACCCTGGCGATGAGGTCGCCGGTGCGGTGGGCGTCGTGGACGGCGACGGGCAGGCGCAGGAGGTGGTCGCCGAGCCGCTCGCGCAGGCCCCGCACGATGCGCTCGCCGGTGCGCCCGAGCAGGTAGCGCCGGCTCGCGCCCGCGAGCGCGCCGACGGTGAACAGGCCGACGACGAGACCGACGAGCGGGGCGAGCGCCGCCCCGGCCTCGAGGGCCTCGAGCAGCGCGCGGATGACGAGCGGCTGGGCGAGCTGGGTGGCGGTCGCGACGAGCGAGAGCGCGAGCGCCGCGGCGAGCGCTCCGCGGTAGGGCCGGGCGAGCGGGAGGAGGTCACGGGCACGCGCAGTGGCCTTGCCGGCCGAGCGCAGCTCCTCGGCGCGCTCGGCCGCCGCTGCCCGGCTCACCGCCGCGCCGCTCCCCCAGCTCCGTCCGCGTCGGGCACGAGCAGCGCGACCGGCAGCGTCGCGAGGAGGTCGTCGACCCGCAGCCGGCCGCCCTCGGGGCGGTGGCGCTGCCCGGTGAGCGCGTCGACCCACGCGCCGGCGAGGCGCTCGGGCAGCACGAGGGTGGTGTCGCCCCAGGCCTCCCCGATTGGCGGCGCGGCCCCCTCGGCCATCACCGCGCCTGGCAGGCGCGGCACGACGGTGATGGGGCCGCGACCCTGCTCGCCGGGGACGCGGGCGAAGCCGAGGACGTGCGCGGTCCAGCGTCCCTCGACGGCGAGCGGAAGGTAGCCGCCATCGACGCCGTAGGCCTCGGGGAACGCGCCGCGGGTGGCGAGCCCCCGCGCTAGCAGCCAGAGCTTGACCCGTCCGTCGCGGCGCTCGTCGAGCAGGGTCGCGGGGTCGGCGTCGGCGACGTCGTCGAGTAGGCGGCGGCGCAGGGCGAAGTCGACGGGACGGCGGTTGTCGGGATCGACGAGGTTGTCGCCCCACAGCTCCATGCCCTGGTAGGTGTCGGGCACCCCGGGCACGGTCGCGCGCAGCAGGGTGAGGGCGAGCCCGGAGACCATCGAGATCTCCGCGGCCTCCTCGGCGACCTCGCGGAGGGCGTCGAGGAACGCCGCGCTGCGCTCGGGGTCGAGGAGCGCCTCGATGAAGCCCTCGAGCCCCTCCTCGAACTCCGGGTCGGGGTCGCGCCAGTCGGTGCGCTCCCCCGCCTCGCGGCTCGCCTTGATCGCGTACTCCTTGACCCGCCGCCGCAGCTCGTCGTCGGGACCGCCCTCGAGCGGCCACACCGCGACGAGGGTCTGGTAGAGCAAGAGCTCGGTCTGGGGGTCGGGCGCCGGGCCGGTGCGCGTGCCGGCGACGTGCGCGGCGTTGAGCTCGCGCCAGTGTCGCGCCGCGGCCGCCCAGACCTCCGGCCGCTCGGAGAGCGCGGCGATGCGCAGCCGCACGTCCTCCCCGCGCTTGGTGTCGTGCGTCGTCGTCGTGACCATGCCGAGCGGGTGGCGGTTGGCCCGCTCGACCGTCGCGCGATGGAAGCCCTCGACGCTCATTCCGAGCCGCTCGGGATCCCCGCCGACCTCGTTGAGCGCGAGCAGCCGCCGGTTGCGGTAGAGCAGCGTGTCCTCGATACCCTTGGCCATCACCGCCCCGGAGAGCTGCTGGAAGCGCGCGAGCACCTCGAGGTGGGCGGGGCTGCACCCGGCACGCCCGGTGAGGACGTCGGCGAGGAAGTCGTAGAGGAAACGGGGGGCGAGCAGCGGGGTGCGGTCGGTCTCGGGCGTGAGCGCCCGGGCCACCGCCGCGTCGATGCGGGCGACGTCCTCCTCGCGCGCGACGCCGGTCTCGGGATCGACGTAGGTGCGGTAGACGTCGAAGGACTGCAGGGTGCGTCGCACGACCTCGCGGCAGGCGCGCTCGTCGACGTCGCGCACCTCCCGGTGCCGCTGGGCGAGCTCCCAGAGCCTCCGCGCGACGCGGTCGGCGTCGGCGGCGAGCTCGCCGCGCACGACCTCTCCCTTCGCGCGCGTCGCGGCAACGGCGAGCGGCTCCTCACCCGAGCCGAAGGCGCGGTCGAGCTCGTCGAGGGCACTGCGCGACTCCGGGTCGACGAAGAGCCCGAGCGCGTCACCGGCGAACTCGTAGCCGGTCGTACCCGCCACCGGCCAGTCGGGGAGCTCCTCGCCACCCTCGGTGATCTTCTCGACGACCGTCCAGAGCCCGCCGGTGGCCGAGGAGAGCCGCTCGAGGTAGCGCCCGGGGTCTCGCAGGCCGTCGGGATGGTCGATGCGCAGCCCGTCGACGAGCCCCTCGCCGACGAGGCGCAGGATCGTGTCGTGGGTGCGCTCGAAGACCGCGGGGTCCTCGACGCGGACCGCGGCGAGGTCGTCGATGGTGAAGAAGCGGCGGTAGTTCACGAGACCCCCGCCCGCACGCCACCACACGAGGCGGTAGTGCTGCCGCTCGAGAAGCTCGTGCAGGGCGTCCCAGGAGCCGGGGTCGCCGGGCTCGCCGGTGTAGGCCGCGGGCCCGTCTCCCGCGGCGACCTCCGCGGCGGTCTCGGCCGACAGCGGCAACGAGTGCTCGTAGTAGCGCAGCCGCAGGCTGGCGCCCTCCTCGGTGAGGGCGAGCTCACCGCCGTGGAGGACCTCGCCGTAGGGCGCGCCGAGGATCGGCAGCACGACCCGGTCGTCGGCGCCCGGCAGCGGGTGCGCCCAGTCGACGTCGAAGACCGCGCCGGCCTCGCCGTCACGCCCGGCGGCGAGCAACGTCTCCCAGAGCGCGTTGTGGGGGCTCACGCCGAGGTGGTTCGGCACGATGTCGACGACGAGCCCGAGGCCCGCCTCGCGCGCGCTCGCCGCGAGGGCCCGCAGCCCCTCCTCGCCGCCGAGGCCGGGGTGCACCCGCAGCGGCTCGGCGACGTCGTAGCCGTGGGTCGAGCCCGGTCGGGACTCGAGGATCGGCGAGCAGTAGAGATGGCTCACGCCGAGCCCGGCGAGGTAGGGCACGAGGTCGGCGGCCGCGGCGAAGTCGAACTCGCCGGGGACGAGCTGGATGCGGTACGTCGACTGCGGGGCGGGTCGTGGGTCAGCCATCGCGGGCATCGTCCTGGCGGCGCAACAGCACCACCGATCGTGCGGTGACGGGGCGGCGGTCGCTCGAACGCAGCCGCACCCGCCCTGACAGCGTCACGCTCGCGGTGTCGAAGACGACGTGCCACCGCTTGCCGTAGCGCGACGGCGGGACCTTGAAGGAGATCTCCTCGTCGTCGCTGTTGAGCATCACGAGGAAGCTGTCGTCGGTGATGCGCCGCCCGCGCTTGTCGAGGTTGGGGATGGCCTGGCCGTTGAGGAAGAACGTCAGCGCGCGCAGGTGCGCCCCGGCCCAGTCCTCCTCGGTCATGGGCTTGGAGTCGGGCTGGAGCCAGTCGAGGTCGGCCATGCCGCCGCGGTCGACCCCCCGGAACCACTGCTGGCGGCGCAGGACCGGGTGGCGCTTGCGCAGGTCGATGAGGAAGCGCGTGAAGTCGTGCAGGCTGCGCTGCTCGTCGTCCCACTGCCAGGCGTACCAGGTCAGCTCGTTGTCCTGGCAGAAGGTGTTGTTGTTGCCCTGCTGGGTGCGACCGAACTCGTCGCCGCCGAGCAGCATGGGCACGCCCTGGGACAGGAAGAGCGTCGCGAGGAAGTTGCGCTGCTGGCGCAGGCGCAGGGCGTTGATCTCCGGGTCGTCGGTGGGGCCCTCGTGACCATGGTTCCACGAGCGGTTGTGGTCCTCCCCCGAGCTGTTGTCGTCGAGGTTGGCCTCGTTGTGCTTTTCGTTGTAGCTCACGAGGTCGCGCAGCGTGAACCCGTCGTGGGCGGTGACGAAGTTGATCGAGGCGTAGGGCCGCCGGCCCGTGCCCTCATAGAGGTCGCTCGAGCCCGACAGCCGGGTCGCGGTCTCCCCGATGACCGCCGACTCCCCCCGCCAGAAGTCGCGGATCGTGTCACGGTACTTGCCGTTCCACTCGGTCCAGAGCACGGGGAAGTTGCCGACCTGGTAGCCGCCCTCGCCGACGTCCCACGGCTCGGCGATGAGCTTGGTCTGGCTGATGACGGGGTCCTGCTGGATGATGTCGAAGAAGCTCGAGAGCCGGTCGACGTCATGCAGCTCACGGGCGAGCGTCGAGGCGAGGTCGAAGCGGAAGCCGTCGACGCGCATCTCGGTGATCCAGTAGCGCAGCGAGTCCATGATGAGCTGGAGCACCTGCGGGTGGCGCACGTTGAGGGAGTTGCCCGTCCCGGTGTAGTCCATGTAGTAGCGCGGGTCGTCCTCAACGGTGCGGTAGTAGGAGAGGTTGTCGACCCCGCGGAACGACAGCGTCGGCCCGAGGTGGTTGCCCTCGGCGGTGTGGTTGTAGACGACGTCGAGGATGACCTCGAGACCGGCCTCGTGGAGCTCGCGCACCATCGACTTGAACTCGTAGACCTGCCGGCCGTCGGCGCCCCACGCGGCGTACTCGTCGTGCGGCGCGAAGAAGCCGATGGAGTTGTATCCCCAGTAGTTGCGCAGGCCCTTCTCGACGAGGAAGTGGTCGTGGATGAGGTGGTGGACCGGCTGGAGCTCGACGGCGGTGACCCCGAGGTCGGCGAGATAGTCGATGACCACCGGCGAGGCGAGCCCGGCGTAGGTGCCCCGCAGCTCCGGCTCGACGTCGGGATGGCGCATCGTGAGGCCCTTGACGTGGGTCTCGTAGATGATCGTCTCGGTCCACGGCGTCTTGGGGTGACGGTCGTCGCCCCAGTCGAAGAAGGGGTTGACGACGATGGACTTCGGCACGTGGGGGGCGCTGTCGCGCTCGTCGAAGGCGAGGTCGTCCTCCCCGAGGGGGTAGCCGAAGGCCTCCCCGCCCCAGTCCACCCCTCCGTCGATGGACTTCGCGTAGGGGTCGATGAGGAGCTTGTTCGGGTTGAAGCGGTGCCCCGCGGCGGGGTCGTAGGGTCCGTGGACGCGGAATCCGTAGCGCTGCCCCGGCCCGATGCCGGGCAGGTAGCAGTGGTAGATGAACGCCGTGTGGTCGCGCATCGGCAGGCGCCGCTCGTAGCCCTGGCGGTCGAAGAGGCAGAGCTCGACCGCCTCGGCGTTCTCGCTGAAGAGCGCGAAGTTCGTCCCAGTGCCATCCCACGTCGCGCCGAGGGGGTAGGGCACCCCAGGCCAGGTCCTCACCGTGTGCTCGCTTTCCGGCGGCGCCGCCGCCTCGACGGGCGCTGCGCCGCGATCGCTACAGTCTCGGGTGCCTCGCCCGACCCTCGGGAGCACCCTAACGCATGGACGCGCCCCCCCATCCTCGCGCAGACGGACGCGAGCCCGCAGGCCCGCTGAGTTGGCGCCAGCCCGCGGTGCTCACCGCCGCGGCGATCTCCGTGCCCGTCGGCTTCGCGCAGTTCGGCCCCGCCGCAGCGCTCTCCGACGTCGCGAGCACCTTCGGCACCGCCGCGGTCGACCCCGACACCGTCGAGCAGCTCGCGCTCTCCGGCGGGGTCATCGGGCTGGGCTACGCGATCATCAGGCTCTCCTCGCTCGGCAGCCTCGCGGTGGCCGGCTCGGCGGACCGCTTCGGGCGACGGGCAGTGCTGCTCACCACCGTGACGATCGGCCTCGCCCTCACCGCGACCTCCGCGCTGGCGTGGAGCTACTGGGCCTTCGTCGCGATCTTCGCCCTCGGCCGGCCGTTCCTCTCGGCGTCGAACGCCGTCGCGGGGGTGACCGCCGCGGAGTACACCGACACGAAGAACCGCTCCGCGGCGATCGTGCTCATCGCCGCCGGTTACGCGGTCGGCACCGGCCTCACCCTCATCGTGCGCTACCTCGGCGGGGACGCCCTCGGCTTCCGCGGCCTCTTCGCCCTGGCCGCGGTGCCACTGCTGCTCCTGCCGCTGGCCGCCCGCAAGCTCAAGGAGACCTCGCGCTTCCAGCAGGTGGAGCGCGCCGAGCGCGCCGCGGTGCTCGGGCGCGTGCCGACCGCGGTGCTGCCGCGGCTGCTGCTCCTCATGCTGCTCACCGCCAGCATCGCCCTGGTGACCGGGCCGGCGAACACCTACGTGTTCTTCTACGGCGAGCAGCTGGCCGGGCTGTCGACGGGGATGGTCACCCTCGCGGGGCTGCTCGGCGGCCCGATCGGCCTCGTGGGCCTGCTCGTCGGTCGCTGGGGGGCCGACCACCTCGGCAGACGGCTGACCTCCGCGCTCGCGATGGGCGTCGCGGCGGCCGGCGGTGTCCTGCTCTACAGCGGTCTCGGTGGGTGGACGGTGTTCGCCGGCTACCCGCTCACCCTCGCTGGGCAGGCGGCCTACGGGCCGCCCGCCGGCGCGCTCGACGCCGAGCTCTTCCGCACCGAGAACCGCGCGACGGTCGCCGGGTGGCTCACCGTCTCGGGGGTCCTCGGTGCCTCCGCGGGACTGCTGGCCTTCGGGCTGCTGTGGGAGGTCATCGGCTTCGCCGCCGCGGCACTGCTGCTCTTCGCCCCGGTGGCGGTCCTCGCGTGGCTCTACCTGCTGCTGCCCGAGACGCGCGACCGCGAGCTCGACGAGGAGGAGCCGCCGACCCGGCGCCGGCGCCACTGAGCACGGGGGCCGTGGCGCGGCGCCGGCTCTTGTAGGCCGGCGTCGGCAGGGTGAGGATGCGGGCAGGCGAGAATGCCGGCGCCAGCCGGTGAGGAGGTGCCTCGATGAGCGTCGGAGAGGGACTCGAAGCACTCGAACCCGAGACCTGCCTCGAGCTGCTGCGCCGCCACCCCTCGCGGGTGGGACGGGTCGCCGTGGCCGACGATGGTCGGCGGCCGACGATCATGCCGGTGAACTACGCCGTCGACGACGACGCGATCGTCTTCCGCACCGCCGAGGGCGCGAAGTTCTCCGCGGCGGTGCGTCAGGCCTACGTCGCCTTCGAGGTCGACGACGTCGACGTCGCCTGGAAGGAGGGCTGGAGCGTGCTCGTGCGCGGGCAGGCCGAGGGGGTCACCGACCCCGAGGACCTCGAGCGGGTGCGGGCGCTGCCGCTGCAGCCCTGGGCCCGCGGCGCGCGCGACCACTTCGTGCGCATCCGGCCGGAGACGATCACCGGGCGCCGGCTGCGCTGAGCGGCGGCGCCGGGCGCCGCCGGGCATGGCCGCGCCGCCCTAGCGGGGCCCCCGGCCGGATGCGGGGATGCTCGCGCCACCGGCCCGCTGCTAGCGTCCAGTCCATGGTCCAGCCCTCCGGTGCGTCGTTGCGGGTGCTGCTCGTCACGAACGACTTCCCGCCGCAGCTCGGCGGCATCGAGCGCTTCGCCCTCGAGCTCGCCACGCACGTCCCCGGCGCCGCGGTCCTCGCCGCCGACCACCCCGACGCACCGGCCCACGACCGCGCCGCGCCGTTCCCCGTCCACCGCGCCCCGACGCGCTTCATGCTGCCGACGGCAGGCACGGCCGCGCTCGTCGAGCGCGTCGCGCGCACCGAGCGCGCCGACGTCGTCGTCCTGCTCTCCCCGCTGCCGCTGGCCGGGCTCGGCCCACGCCTCGACCTGCCCTGGACGGCGGTGGCCCACGGTGCCGAGCTCACCGTGCCGGCCCGCCTGCCCGGCCTCGGCGCGAGCCTGCGGCGCTGGCTGCGCACCGCCCCGGGGCTCTTCGCGGTGAGCGAGCACACCGCCGGACAGCTGCGCCGGCTGCTTGGACCGGGTGGGCCCCCCGTGCGCCTGCTGCACAACGGCGTCGATGTCGAGCGCTTCCACCCCGGGGTCGACGGCGCCCCTGTCCGTCGCCGGCTCGGCCTCGGTGACGGTCCGGTCGTGGGCTGCGTCGGACGACTCGTCCCCCGAAAGGGCCAGGACCGCCTGCTCGCCGCGATGCCGCTCGTGCGCGAGGACCTGCCGCAGACCCGGCTCCTGCTCGTCGGCGACGGGCGGCTGCGCGGGCGGCTCGAGCGGGCGGCCCACGCGCAGGGCCCCGGGCGCATCGTGCTCACCGGTGCCGTGGCGGCGAGCGAGCTGCCCGCCCACGTCGCGGCGATGGACGTCCTCGCCCATCCCAACCGCAGCCGCTGGGCGGGGCTCGAGCAGGAGGGCTTCGGGGTCGTCTTCCTCGAGGGCCAGGCCTGCGCGCGCCCGGTGGTCGCCGGGGCCAGCGGCGGCAGCCCCGAGGCCCTCACCGACGGGGTCAGCGGCCGCCTCGTCGACGGCACCGACCTCGAGGACATCGCCGCGGCGATCGTCGGCATCCTCGCCGACGCCGAGCGCGCTGCGGCGATGGGCCGCGCGGGACGCGCCCTCGTCGAGGAGCGCTTCACCTGGTCAGCGGTCGCCGAGCGCTTCCTCGCCGACCTGCGCCTCACCGTCGACGCCGGGGGCGGTTCTGCCTGAGCCCTCGAGTGGCGAGGCCATCGGCCCCGACCACGGCACCGGCCAGCGCGCGCCGAGCTCGAGACGCTCGACGACCGGGGGGTGGGTCGACCACAGCAGGCGCACCCAGGTCGGCGGGTCCGGGTCGCTCAGGTTCGCCCGCGCGACCGCCTCGCGCTGGGCGAGGTAGGCCGAGGGGTCGGCGGTGAGCTCGAGCCCACCGAGGTCGGCGGCGGCCTCGACCTCGCGGCTCAACGCCCGCTCGAGCGGACCCGCGAGGTTGACGGCGACGACGACCACGGCGAGCAGCAGGGCCGCGCTGCGGGGATCGCCGTCGCGCTCCTGCAACCCACGGCGCACCCGGGCGCGCACGAGCCAGCCAAGGCCGAGCACGATGAGGGCCACGGCGGCACCGCCCGCGAGCGCCCCGCGCGCAAGGTCGCCATGGCGGTCGTGCGCGAGCTCGTGGGCGACGACCTGCGCGACGATCGACGGCGGCTGCGCGTCGACGAGGGTGTCGTAGAGGACGATACGGCGGGTGGCGCCGAGCCCGGAGACGTAGGCGTTCTGCCGGGTCGTGCGCCGGCTCGCGTCGGCGACGACGATCTCGGCGTCGGGGCGCTCGGCCGCGGCGGCGACGCGCGCGACCTCCTCGCGCAGGGGGCCGTCCTCGAGCGGGGCCGTGCGCAGGGTGAGCGGCTCGAGCACGAGAGGCGAGAGCGTGACGACGGCGACGACCGCGCCGGCGGCGGCGGCGGCACCGACCTCCGGCCAGGCCCGCGGGAGTCGGGCGGCGAGGGCGAATCCGGCGGCGGTGAGCCCCCCTGCGAGCAGCCAGGGCGGCAGCGCGGTCACGAACCAGTCGCGCCACCATCCCCAGGGGCCCTGGGTGCGCAGCCCGAACGCCCCGTCGTGGACGTAGGACGCCCAGAACTGCCAGGGCAGGACGAGCAGGTCGGTGGCGACGACGACGGCGAGGACGATGCCGCTCGCCGCGAGGGCGGGACGGTGCCACCCGAGGCGGGCACCGAGGCGGGAGACGAGCTGGCGACCCGGCGGGGTGAGCGCGACGGCGAGCGGCACGGCCAGGCGCAGCGCGAGCACCGCGAGCCCGGCGAGGTAGCGCGGTTCGCGGTAGGCCTCGACCTGCGCGAGGTGGGCGGCGTCGAACCAGCGGCCCGCATCGGCGGCCCCGGCGAGCGGCGGCGCGAAGGGCCGCCACAGCGCGGCGGCGAGCCCGGCGAGGACGAGCAGGCCGAGGGCGAGGCGCAGGGCGGCCCGCGGATCGCGCAGGCGCTGCGACGCCGGCACGGGCCGCTGCTGCACCACCGGTTCTCCTCTGCTCGCGCGGCGCCATTGTCCGGCGCCCCGCGCGCCCCGGCAACGGCGCTAGCCCGCCTCGCGCTGCGGGGCGTGGCGGTTGACCGGGACGAGCCGCTCCTCGCCGAGGACCCGCAGCGCGCGGGCGGTGTCGAGGTCGAGGACCCGCACCCGCTCGTCGCGGTCGACGAGGAAGGTCACGACGCAGTCCCCGCAGGCCTCGGTGCCGGCGGAGGCGCAGTCGCTGCAGTCGATGCGCATGGGGAAGCTCCTTGTCGTGCGCAGCGGCGGTCGCCGCGGACGACCCCGACGGTACGGCGGGGGTGCGACAACCGTTGCCTGAAATCTCTGCGTCTGTTTCAGGCAGCCTCGCCTTGCGGTGGGGCGGTGCCCGTCTGACCCAGCCGGGCAGGCTGGTGCGGGCTTGACGCTTCACAGCCACCAGCGTTGCCCGCTTGCGCGGGGTCGGTCTCACGGTCGGCTCCACGTCCAGCAGCCGGGCCACTCCCGGCCGACCCCACTTGGTGCTCTCGCGTGAGGCGCGCGAGGTTGACCGCAGCGTTGCGGTCACGATCAACCACCAGATCACAGTGGTCGCAGCGGTAGGTGCGCTCGGACGGCGGGAGGCTTGGCTTTCGCTTCCCGCAGCCCGAGCACGTCTTCGATGACGGATACCAGCGGTCGGCCACGGTGAGTTCGGTGCCGTACCAGCCGGTCTTGTAGGCGAGCTGGCGGGCGACCTCGGCGAGTGAGGCGTCCGCAAGCGCCCGGTTGGAGGCCCGTCCGCCCTTGCCCGCGCCCGGCTTGCGCGCGCCCATCCCCGCGACGCCTAGGTTCTCGATGACAAGGTGGTCGCACCCCTGGGCGAGGGCCGTGGTTGCCTTGTGGATGGTGTCGCGGCGGACGTTCGCGGCTCGAGCGTGGGTGCGGCCGATGCGCTTCTTGGTTCGCTGCGAGCGGTTGGAGCCGGGCTGTTGGCGGGCGCGTTTGCGCTGCAACCGCCGGAGCTTGCGCTGCGCCGCATGCAGGGACCGTGGGGCGGGGACGCGTAGCACCTCGTCGCCGTCGGCGGTCGCCGCCACGACGAGGTCGCGGGCCCCAACGTCCACGCCGACCGGCTCGCCTTCGGGGGCGAGCCGACGGGCGTGGCCGGGCCTCGCGTGCTTGCCGGTGGACCGCTGCACCTCGCAGGTGAAGGCGACGTGCCAGCGGCCGCTCGCGTCCTGCTTGATGGTCGCGGCCATGATGCGGGCGGTGCCCGCCTCGACGCGTCGGGCGAGCTTGCGGGTGGACTCGTGCGTCTTGATCTGCCCGAGCTTCGGGAGGGTGACGTGCTTGCGGTCGGGCTCGACACGGATGGTCCCGGTGGTGAACCGGACCCCCATGCGGTGACGGCGCTTGCGGAGCCGGGGGAACCGGCCCCGTCCCGCCCGCCAGTTCTTCAATGCTCTGGCGAGCCCGTCAAGGCCCGAGGAG